>JBQTIV010000080.1:0-36665 GCA_052387775.1 Betaproteobacteria bacterium | reverse complement strand
GATTCGATGTATAGACGGGGGCGCTTGCATCGCGGGTCGAATTTCGTCTGGAAGCCGACGTACTCGAGTCCGCCGATGTGATCCGCATGCAAATGGCTGATGTAAATGTCGGTAATATCCAGATGGGAGAGGCCCTGTTTTGCCAGCGACCAGCGAACGTCCGAGCCGCAGTCGATCAGCAGGCGTCGGCCGCTGTCGGCGATCAGCATCATGTTCGACTGGAAGTTATCGGCGCCCACGGTATGCGCGGAGCCTGAGCCAAGAAAGAGGAGTTGCATGTCTGAAGTCTACAAGTTAGATGCAGGCTTTCATATGAACTGCTTCACAGACCCAGGTCAAAAACCGTGGCCAAGGCGCTAATTGATAGCCTGTCGCGGGTCTGGCTCTTCAACGCGCTCGCAAAGGACGAACTCGTCCGCCTGTCGCAGCTGGCAAAAACCAGGATATACAAGCCGAAGGAGACGATCGTCGCCAAAGGCGACCCGGCCAGCGAGTTCTTCGTGCTGCTGCGCGGCCGCGCGAAAGTTACCGCGCAGGGCACCAGCGGCGCCGACACCGCAATTAACGTGATGGGCCCAGGAGAGGTCTTCGGCGAAATCGGTATTCTCGACGGCCAGCCTCGCTCCGCCACCGTAACCACTCTGGAGGAATGCGAAATGGCGGTGGTGGACAATCACGCATTCCACGGTCTGCTCGCAGCTTCCCCGCTGGTCGCCATCAAGCTCCTCGCCGTGCTCGCAGGCCGCATCAGGGAACTCACCGTTCGCGTCGAGGATCGCGCCTTCCTGGATGTTCCCGCTAGGCTGGCGAAGCAACTACTCTGGCTGGCGGGGAATCACGGGATCGACGGTGGTGACCGAGTGCGGATCGAACTCAAGCTGTCGCAACAGGAACTGGGCGACTTCATCGGCGCGACGCGCGAGAGCGTGAACAAATACCTGGGCGACTGGTCTCGAAGTGGCCTCATCAAACGAGCGCGCGACTACCTCGAAATTCTGGACCTGGACGCCTTACGCGACATTGCTGAAAATCGCTAGTCCGGTCTCAGCTCGTCAGGAACATTCCCGCCAGCGATTTTTCGCCCCGTAATTCCTCTATCTTCGATTTGGCATAGCGATAGCCCACGTCGGCAATTTCGTCTAGTAACTCGAACTGCAGGACGCCGTAGGCGTCGATCGGGGGTCGGAGGCAGACATCGGCAATTCTCTTGACGTCGCGTGTCTTCTGGCTGCTGCTGACATCGGTCGTGCGGATGAGCACGTCGACGATATTCGGGACTTCGATTCGCGCTGAGAATGGAAGGATGCGACTACGAAGAAGCTGCCAAGGCGAAGGGAACGCGGCCAGCTTGAAGGTAAATGCCTGCTCCGATCCGACATCGACCACGATCAGTGTCCGGCAGGCGCGCTCGCGCATCACGTCCCCGGGCAAGTTGTTGACCAGTCCACCATCTACCAGGATATCGCCGTCGCTCAGAACCGGCACGAACACTCCCGGGATCGAGGCACTGGCGCGGACGGCCTTCCGCAGTGATCCGCGTTCATGGATCATTGTGGCGCTGGTGGAAAGATTACAGGAGATGCAGAAGTAGCTAACCCAGAGGTCTTCGATCTCGATTTCACCCCAGATACTTTTTGCCATGCTGTCGAGCCGCCGGCTGCGGATCAACGAGATGAACGGAAGCGAATATTCTTTGTGTGGCTTATTCCGCAGCCATGCCTCCCGGTTGGTCTCCAGCATCTGATCCCAGTCTTGGTCCATCGCCACTAGCGAAGCCATCACCGCCCCCATGCTGGTACCGCCGATCATGTCTATCGGCACTCCCGCCTCGCGCAGCGCACGAACGACGCCGATATGCGCCAGGCCGCGCGCCCCGCCGCCGCCGAGAACGACTCCGACTGCGGCATCTCCCAAGCAGCGCGCCACGCGCCCGAAGTCGCTTTCGGTGTTGAGACGGACGTGGAAATTGCGTTGGACGTCGCGGTTCGCGAACCAACGTGACGTTCCTGACGGCAAACGGCTGCCGTCGGGATGCAGTAGAACCAGGCTTTGCCTCGCCTTCGAGATGCCGTCCGTGGAACCCAGAAGGGTCTTTTCTACGACGCTGGGCGCGGGTTCCGTACCGGCGTCCGCTATCAGCAAAATTTCATCGGCCTGACGCAGGCAACGCCGCGTCCAGAGGGAGAGGGTGCCGTCGGTTTCGTAGATGAGAAACTGGTGGTGCGATTCCTGCTCGTCGAGCCATGCCGTCAGACGCATGCCGGCCGCGTCCTCCTGTTCGGCCGCGGCGATTCCGGGCCGATTCAGCAATATGTCGAGCCGCTGCGCAGTCAAATGCAGAGTGGGACCGATCCGTTCGAGCGCCTCGACCAGTCGCATCGTAAAGTCCGCGGTCGCATTTTCAACGCCCGCCGCGAGCACCGCAATGCACTTTCCCGTTCTCGCGGCTAAATTTCCCTGTTCCTTCACTCTCAGGCGTTGCACCACGATGCGTGCGATGGTCTGCATGACCGCAGGATACTTCGCGACAATTTCGTTGAACGCCTGCCGCGGCACACGCACCAAGTCGCTGTCCCGCACGGCAACCACATTCGCGGTGCGCGGCTCTCCGGTCAGCATCGCAATTTCGCCGATGCTTTCTCCACGGGTCATTTCGCTGAGCACCCGGCCGTCCCCTGCCAGCGCGCGCAGGCGACCGCCGAGAACAAAATACAGCTCCTCACCCTTGTCACCCGCCACGAACAGCGTCTCGCCAGCGTGCAGTCTGACCCACTCCACTCGCTCCTCGACGAACTGGAGCATGGTTTCGTCGAGAGGCCCGAACAATTTCGGCAGGCCGATGGCAAGCTGGTCGCGGGCAAGGCGCCGGCGTATGCCACCCGCCATCTCGCGGACGATCCCTGGTGCTGACTTCGCGATCCTTTCAAAGGCCTCCCGCGGCACCCGGACGAGCACGGCATCTTCAGCTGCGGAGACCGTGGCGCCGTAAACGCCGCCGCCTGCCAGGATCGCCAATTCGCCGGCCACCTCGGCAGGCCCGAACTCCGAAAGGGTAAGCTCGTGGCCGCCGTCCTGGACGGTCGTTGCGCGCAGTAATCCGGTGACGACCACGTACAACGCATGCGCCTTTTCACCCTTGCGCAGGAGCACCTCTCCTGCGGCCAGCTCAACAAGTTCGAGGTCATCTTTGCCCAGCGTCAACAGCGCCTGTCGAAATGCCGGCAGCCGGCCAGCAAGACATTCAAGCAGTTTGGAATAGTCTGGCGCCTGATCGGTCATAGCAAACGCGTTTATCGCACTTCTAACAAGTCATCACACCAGTCAGGGAAGTAATTTCGGCAAAGGTTGATAGCGGCGGTCCTGCCGAGTAATGATTACCCGCGATACTGTGCATTCAGCGTCGGAACATCGTCCTCGGACCTGTGACGCCCCCCTGCGGAATTCGGCCCGCTGGATCTTTTCATACCTAGCCGGTGCCGGAAGCGGCTTCCGACCTGCGGCAGGCCTCTTCCTTGAGCCAGACGTAGTTTACCTTTCCCGTACCCAGCAACGGGATTTCCGGCACATTGACAATTTCCCTGGGCACGGCAATTTCCGACGAGCCAAGCACGTGCGCGGCCTGCTGCAGGCGCTCGCGGGTCAACGCTGGGTCGGTGGTGAAGAGAACGATCGCCTCGCCGCGCCGTTCGTCCGGTCGCGAAGAAGCGGCATGCTGGAAGCCTGGCGACGCGGCCACGGAAATCTTCTCGACAGCCTCGAGTGAGATCATCTCGCCCGCTACCTTTGCGAAGCGCTTGACTCGTCCAAGGATGTGAATAAATCCGTCCTCGTCGATTTCCACCACGTCACCGGTTTCATGCCAGCCGGGACCCACTTCCGATTGCGGTGGCACCAGCACTCCGGGATTCTCGTAATACAAGTAGCCCAGCATGACGTTCGGACCGCGCACGTGCAATACGCCGCCGCGCTCGATACCGGGTACCGGCACAAGCTGCGCCTCCATTCCGGGAAGCAATTGACCTACGCTGCCAATGCGCGTTGCCATGGGTGCGTTGACCGAGATGACCGGCGAAGTTTCCGTCACGCCATATCCTTCGTAGACGCGCACACCGAACTTCTCGCTCCACAGATCGCGCACGGACTGTGACAGTTTCTCTGCGCCGGCAACCACGTAGCGCACCCGGTAAAAATCGTAGGGATGCGCGAACTTTGCGTAGTTGTTCAGAAAGGTGCTGGTGCCGAAAAGAATTGTGCAGCTGCGGTCGTAGATGATCTCAGGAATGAGGCGATAGTGCAGCGGCGAGGGATAAAGAAACAACTTGATGCCGGTGAGCATCGGCAGTAACCCGCCTGCCACCAGCCCGAACGAATGAAATACCGGCAGTGCATTGAAAATACGGTCTTCCACCGAGAAATCGGTAATGGCGCGGATCTGCGCGATGTTGGAGAGTATGGCGCGGTGCGAAAGCGCCACACCCTTTGGTCGCCCTTCTGACCCGGAGGTAAAAAGCACCGCCGCCGGTGACTCGGGATCCACACCCCTGCCTAGCAACCGGGGAAACATCAGGTGGGCTAGCGCCCAAAGCTTGACTGCGACATTGACGGTGGACTGCAGGTCCTCGAGATAAACGACCCTGACGTTGCGCAGTGCGTCCACTTGTGTCTGAAATCGCGCCGTTTCCAGGAATTTTCGGGAAGTGATAATGGTGGAAATTTTCGCCGCCACACAGGCACTCTGCATGCCGTCGGTTCCCGCCGTGTAGTTGAGCATTGCGGGCACTCGGCGAAATGCCGTGGTCCCGATCACCATGCACAGCGTGGCAGCAAGGTTCGGCATCAAAATTCCGACTGTATCGCCGCGCCCGCTATTGCGTTTCACAAGCAACCCGAGCACCAACGTCATCTTCAGCAGCGTGTTATAGGAATACTCGGTTTGCCGCATGTCCTCGACCATCTTCCTGCCGCGACCGTAGATTTGCATGGCATCGATCAACGCCATGTACAAAGTTTGATCCGGGCGCGAACGGAAAATCATCTCCTGCATGATCTTGCGCATGCCCTCCCCGGCTTTCCTGCGGCGCATCCGGCCGTTGCCGTCTTTCGGCATGACGATCGAGGCGGGGGGCTGGATCGATACCGTGATCCTCGGGAATAGCTCGCGCGGATTGCTTCCCGATAGCCGGCTGAAAAACGTGCGGGAGGCCCCATCCAGCCGCACCGGCGCGATGACCGCCTGTGTTCTGGCGGCGACGAATGCGGGGCCGTCGTAAACCTTCATCAGGCTTCCGGTGATGGTGATGCGTCCCTCCGGGAAAATTACCACCGGGCGGCCCGATTCGATCAGCCGCACTACGCGCTTCATCGCCATCGGGTTGGTGGGATCCACCGCCAGGTAATCGCTTAGGCGCAATACCCGCCGGAAAAACCAGTTGCGGGTTACCTCGGAGTGCACCACGAATACCGGATCGATCGGCAGGAACGCCGCCAGAATCAGGCCGTCGAGGAAGGACTGATGGTTGGCGATGATAAGCAGCCGCGGCTGGGAAAAGTGACTGGTGTCGCCCTCCACGTGGACGCGAAACAGGACCTTCAGCAGCGCTCGGACGATGGGCTTGAGCATGGCGGGTATCTCCGGGCCTCACGACTCCTATCAAAGGCAGGGTATTGCACCCCGCTTCTTTCTGGCCTTACTGCCTACCGACTCCCTGACAGCGTGCGCAGTCCAGCAAGGCACCGCCTTGTCTCTTGCCGCAAGGCGATCGCTTCAGGGCACGCGTTCCAATTGTGATTTGAGCTCGCGCAGCAACGCCAGCGTCGCCGGATGCTTTGCGCGGCCGATCGCCCCTTCGATCTTGGAGTGCAGGTCTACAGCTCCGAGTCGCAACGCGGCGCGGTACTCGCTGGGATGACCATCTTTTCGATATTGCTGCGCAACATCGGAAAATGGCGAATTGACGGCGCGCTGGCTTTGGCTCGACAGATGGCGGGCTTGCATGCGCCGCGCCGTGGTATCGGCATTGCGCACGTCGATCGCGTTCGAGGCCGCCTCAGGATCGTTTTCGGTTCCTGTTGCCACCAGCAGCAGCAGAACATAATTGCGCTGCAGGTTGCGGCGATACAATTCGATGACGGGGGCAGGCGCTTCCAGTTCACGGAACAGTCCGTCATTCAGGTCGTACAGCATGTCGATGCCGGTATAGCCCTTCGCGGCGGGGTCCAGCTCCCTTGCTTCCGCCATGCGCTCGAACACGCCTGTACTGATGAGTCTGCGCAGCAACTGCACGTTGGAGCCCTGCAGCGCGTTGGCGCCGCCGTAGGGGGTCATGCGATACAAGACCTCGCGATCCAGCAACGCGCCCGGTGTGGAAAAGGCGCGATCGAGCAAGAATTTCACCGCAGCGCGCTGACGCTCCGTCGGAACCGGCTGGAATGGCGGCGCCGCGCCGCGCCCGGCCAAGTATCGCGTTTCCTCCACTCCACCCACCAGTTTGACTACCGCCAGCAGTTCGCGATGGCGCTGCGTGATTAACGTTTCGTACAACTCGGCCATGCGATCGTAGTTGTTGCCCAGCTGCGTCGTTCCGGGAATCAGCATCGGCACTACTCGGTCGATGTTCTGCAGACCGAGATCTGCCGCTTCGATCGGGTCGCCTCCAACCACGTGCATGCCAACCTGTGGGTCCACTGCGGCCGCTTCGTCCTCGCCTCCGAAGCGCAACATCGGATTGGTGACTTGTTGCGCCGCCAGTTGATCCAGGCGGCCCCTCTCGGAGTCGCTATTCATAACCTGCCTTACCCTATTGCCGTCAACGACGGCGATGTGGGTAAACTGCTTGTATCCCCATTCGATCGCGAAATAATCGTAGGGGCCGAACTTTGGCAGCAGGTACGCATCGTCGCCGGGCTGGGCAACGTAATTCAGCCGTGAATAATCCATGATGGAAGCCGTGTTGCCCCACTTCTCAGTCCATTCGCGGCTGCGCAATTGTGCGACCGAGTAAGCCGAGTGACCCTTGAAGTTGTGACGCAGACCCAGCGCGTGGCCGATCTCGTGCGTAACGACGTAGCGTAGCAGCTCACCGGTAATCTCCGCCGGCAGCGGTAATTTGTGCGCGCGCGGGTCGAGCGGCCCGACTTGGGTGAAGTACCAGGTCTCAACTAGTCGCAGTATGTCGTGCCAGAAGATGGCATGCGAGGAAATCACCTCGCCGCTGCGCGGGTCGATCACCGCGGGACCTACCGCGTTCTGTCGGCCACTGGGAGTCCAGCGTACTACGTTATAGCGCACGTTCTCGGGATCCCAATTCGGGTCCTCCTGCGGCGTGGGCGCGTCGCGCGCGATGATGGCGTTGCGGAACCCCGCCTTCTCGAACACCTGCTGCCAATCCTCGATGCCACGCTTGATGTATGGACGCCACTGGTCCGGAACTTCCTGGCTCAGGTAGAAGACGATTGGCTTCACCGGATCGGACACTTCTGCCAAGGGATCCTTTTTTTCCAGCCGGTAGCGCTGGATGTACGCGCGGCGTACCCTGCCGTGTTCCCCAGTTCCATAATCGTCGAAAGGCACCGTGAAAAAGCCCACCCGGTCATCTGCATAGCGCCCGCGCATTGGCGTCTGCGGCAGCGCCAGGATGCTGGCGTGAAAAATGAAACCAAGCGTCGCCGGCCTCTCCTCGTCGTCGGTTGCCGAGCGCAGTTCCGTGGGATCGGCCGTCCAGGTCTGATAAAAACGGACATCGATACTTCCTGGATATGCTTTGACGGTCTGCACGTAGGAGCGTCTCGGGTCGACGGCGCGCATGTGGAAATGGCGCATCAGCTCAAGCGCGAATCCTGCCGGCACCTCGCTGGTGAAAATATTGGTTACGTCGATCTGCGACGCTCCGCCGGGACCCTCGCCGATAATGTCGAAGACCCGGATCACGGTGCGCAGCGTGGCAGCCTCGACGCCGCGTTGTATGTTGGGCTGTTCCCGCGCCAGAATTTCGTAGCGCACATCCTCGAGAAAGATCTTGTTTCCCAGTTTGATCAGCCTTACGACGCGATTGTCCACGACGGAGCCCGGCGCAACGAAATTGCTCCCCGTGGAAAGCGCCGCGAATTCGGTATTGACGAGCAGGTCACGGTTAAGCCCGTGGGGCGGAATCTCGAATATCACGCGATCACAGATCACGTGCACGGTGAGCAATCCCACCAGCGTCTGCTTGGTCGGCTCTTGGCCGGGCGCGCAGGATGAAACGACCGCGGTCGTTGCGCTATACGCACTGCCGCAGAACAGTGCCACAAGGACAATGCTGATAAGAACGATTCTTCGCATAGCTAATGCTCCCCCTAGAGCCGTGGAATAATAGACAGACTGCTCTCCGGAACTCGACCGTGTCCGTCCCGGCCCACACGCCAAGTTACCATGGACGTCGCCCTATAGCGTCAAAGACCTGCCCGGAATGACATGCGTGATCTTCAGCGTCACCCCGGTAAAGCCAGTGCGTTGATAGGTCAGAATATGATAACGGAGGTGTCCAAATGCAACGAAGAAAATTCAAGGCGGGTTTCGAGCGAGAGGCCCTAAGGCTTGCCACGCCATCGGGCGCTCCCCGCGTCCGGGCCGCGTGGGGACTCAGGCGAAATGCGGTCATGTTCAGTAAGTGGGTCCGCGAAACGGTTTCGGGCCAATCGGATACCCCCTGGCAAGGGACACAAGACCGGGAGGCAAGCGGCGGTCAAACCGAGCATTGCGGGCGGGCTGAGCATCACAAATACGAACTCCACCTGGCCATCAACGACATCGAGCCAATCGAGACCAAGGTCCAGCATCCGCAGACCAATGGCGTTCACGAGCGCTTCCGCAAGAGCGTACCGCAGGAACTCCATCAATTCGCGTTTCGCACAAGAAATCTATACGTCTCATTCAAGGAGCCGCGGACCGATCTGGATGCCTGGATCGACTACGTCAACACTGGGCGTACGCACGAAGGCAGAATGTCTTGCGGCAGTACACCGATAGCTACCATGCTTGCAGGAAAGGAGATCTACGACCAGAAGATGGCCACCTTAGACAAATCTGACATCCCGGACATGACAAAATGGGTCACTGTCAGATCGAGTCGTGACTACTGTGCTTTCATCCTTCCGATTTCACGCCCGCCTTCAATCCCTCATCCTTGCCTTTTATGCCCTTCTCCCTTTTTATCTCGGACCTGCACCTGACGCCGGATCGGCTGGCGGCGACCGAGGCGCTGATGGGCTTTCTGCGCGACACAGCGCCGGCTTCCGAGGCCTTGTACGTGCTCGGGGACCTGTTCGAGTACTGGATCGGCGACGACGCACTCGATCAGCCTTTCAACCGGGATGTCGCGGACGCATTCCGTGCGTTGGCCGGTCACGGCGTGCTTCTGCGGTTCATGCATGGCAATCGCGACTTCCTGATCGGCAGTCGGTTCGCGCGCGAAGGCGGCATGCAACTGCTGTCCGACACGACCTTGGTCAAACTGTACGGTATGCCCACCCTGCTGATGCACGGGGACACGCTGTGCAGCGATGATCTGGAATACCAGAAATTCCGCGCCATGGTGCGCGACCCTGCCTGGCAGCATGCCTTCCTCGCCAAACCACCGGCCGAACGCGAGCGCCTGGCGCGGGAAATTCGCGGTCAGAGCGAGCAGGCCAAGCAGTTGAAGGACATGGCAATCATGGATGTCGCGCCGGCGACGGTCGAGGAAGTGCTGAGAAGCCACGCCTATCCGCGGTTGATTCACGGCCACACCCACAGGCCGGCGCGGCACGAGCATGTCGTCGATGGTCGCTCGTGCGAGCGCTGGGTGCTGGCCGACTGGTACGAGCAGGGGTCGTACTTGATTTGTGATGCGGCCGGTTGCCGCGCCGTACAAATGAAGTGACTGGCCGCTACAACTTCGACAGACCGCGCGCCAGGTCGGCCTTGATGTCCGAGACGGCTTCCAAGCCCAGCGCGATGCGCAACAAGCCCTCGCCGATTCCCGCCGCCTTGCGCGCCTCCGGCGCGACGCGCCCGTGCGTGGTGCTGGCCGGATGGGTGATCGTGGTCTTGGTATCGCCGAGGTTCGCGGTGATGGAAATCAACTGGGTCGAATCCACCACCTTCCACGCCGCTTCACGCCCGCCCTTCACATCAAAAGAGACGATGCCACCGCCACTCTTCTGTTGGCGCATCGCCAGCGCGTGCTGCGGATGCGAAGCAAGCCCGGGGTAATGGACACGCTCGACTTTCGGGTGCTTCTCGAGCCACTGTGCCAGTTCCAGCGCCGCCTTGGAGTGCGCCTGCATGCGCAGGCCCAGCGTCTCCAGGCCTTTCAGGATCACCCAGGCATTGAAAGGCGACAGCGTCGGGCCGCAACTGCGCAGGAAAGCGGTCATTCCGTCGAGAATAAGCTCGCGCCTGCCCAGAACCGCGCCGCCCAGCACGCGGCCCTGGCCGTCCAGATACTTGGTCGCGGAATGCATTACGATGTCGGCCCCGAGTTCAAGCGGCCGCTGCAGAGCCGGACTGCAGAAGCAGTTGTCGACCACTAGCAGCGCGCCATGCCGGTGCGCTACACCGGCCAACGCCGCCACGTCGGCGATCTCGGTCAGCGGATTGGAGGGCGTTTCCAGGAACAACAACCGCGTGTTCGGCCGTATCGCCTGTTCCCATGCGGCCACATCGGTCGGCGCTACGAATGTGGTGTCGACACCAAAGCGCTGCATCATAGTACCGAACAACTGCACGGTCGCGCCGAAAATGCTGCGCGATGAAACGATATGGGTACCGGCTTTCATCAGCGCCATAACGCAGCCGAGGATCGCCGACATACCGGATGCCGTGGCGATGCAGCACTCCGCCCCCTCCAGCGCGGCGAGGCGTTCCTGCAATGCGCTAACTGTTGGATTGGTGTAGCGCGAGTACACCATTCCCGGATCCTCTCCGGAAAAACGCGCCGCTGCCTCGGCTGCATCCTTGAAGACGAAGCTTGACGTCAGATAAAGCGCTTCCGAATGTTCGTTGAACTGGCTGCGATGTGTGCCCGCGCGCACCGCCAGCGTTTCCAGTTCCAGTTCGTCCCACCTCATTGCATTGTCCCCGTTGGCGTTGCGCGCCGCATGTGCGGCAGCCACAAAAAAGAAAACCCGCTTGAGCTTTCGCTAAGCGGGTCCGGAATCCGACACACGCTTTAGCAGTATTTGTTACGCGCCCGCAAGCTGTTCGTCAAATCGGCGCGAATCCACACGCTACTCCTGGTGCCCGGCGCTGTCAATCGCCGGCGCCGGAGCGGGATGCGGGGGCTATTCGGCAGTCGCCAGGTTCAGGTCCAGTTGGGTAACGTTGGCCTCGCCGCGGGAAAGCTCATCGTCGTTGCGCTGCGCCTCGACGTCGGCAAGGTACTCCGGCGTGATGTCTCCGGTGACATATACGCCGTTGAAGCACGAGGTCTCGAAATGCTGGATCTTCGGATTGACCGAGCGCACGTCGTCTATCAACGCATCCAGATCCTGGTATATCAGGCGGTCGGCGCCGATCTCGCGGGCGATCTCGTCGTCGGATCGGCCGGTGGCGATGAGTTCGCGCGAGGTCGGCATGTCGATCCCGTATACGTTGGGATAGCGCACCGGCGGAGCCGCCGACGCGAAATAGACCTTGCGCGCGCCGGCATCGCGCGCCATCTGCACGATTCCCCGGCTGGTGGTCCCGCGCACGATCGAGTCGTCCACCAGCATCACTTTCTTGCCCTTGAATTCCATGCCGATGGCGTTCAGTTTCTGGCGCACCGATTTCTTGCGCACTTCCTGGCCCGGCATGATGAAGGTGCGGCCGATGTAGCGGTTCTTGATGAACCCTTCCCGGTAAGGCAACCCGAGATTCCCGGCAAGTTCCATCGCCGAGGGGCGGCTGGAATCCGGGATCGGGATCACCACGTCGATGTCTAGGTCGCGATATTCGCGCTTGATCTTCTCGGCCAGGCTGGCTCCCATGCGCATGCGCGTCTCGTACACCGAAATGCCGTCGATCACAGAATCCGGGCGGGCCAGGTACACAAACTCGAAAATGCAGGGATTGTGCTGGGGATTCGCGGCGCACTGGCGGCTGTAGAAGTTGCCGTCATAATCAATGAATATTGCCTCGCCCGGTGCCACGTCGCGCACCCGCTCGAAACCCAGGGTGTCGAGCGCCACGCTCTCCGAGGCCACCAGGTACTCCGCGCCTTTTTCCGTTTTCGCCATACCCACAACCAGCGGGCGGATGCCGTAAGGATCGCGGAACGCCAACAGCCCATAACCGGCGATCATCGCCACCACCGCGTAAGCACCGCGACAGCGGCGATGCACGCCGGACACCGCTTGGAAGATGGTCGGCGGATCGAGCTGGTAACCCCCGGCGGCTTCCTGCAGCTCATGCGCAAGCACGTTTAGCAGCACTTCCGAGTCGGAATTGGTGTTGACGTGGCGCAGATCCTCGCGGAACAGATCGCGCTTGAGTTGCTCCGAGTTGGTGAGATTGCCGTTGTGGCCGAGCACGATGCCGAACGGGGAATTCACGTACAGCGGCTGCGCCTCGGCGAAAGAGAAGGCGGATCCGGCAGTGGGATAACGGCAGTGAGCGATGCCGATGTTGCCGACCAGGTGGCGCATGTCGCGGGTGCGGAAAACGTCCCGGACCAAGCCGCCGCCTTTGTGCATCTGGAACTTGCTGCCTTCGGCGGTGACGATTCCGGCAGCGTCCTGCCCCCTGTGCTGCAGCACCTGCAGCCCGTCATAGAGCAGCTGGTTCACCGGCGACTTGGCTACAGCGCCCAGAATTCCACACATGGTTCAGGCCTCCACACCCATCGGCACCGGCCCGGGAGCCGGCGCGATGCAGGCGCAAGTATAGTCCAATCCGCTCATTCGAAGCTGATCCTGCGGGCCACCTCACCCGGCAGCCAGGGCTTCGCCCAAAGGGCCGCCGCCACCAGCGGCGCGGACAGCAACGCATCGCGCCAGTAAGGCTCGCGCGGCGCCGAAGTCATCCCGGCCAGCAGCACGATGGTCACCGCGATCACCACACCGCGCAACAGACCGAATGCCGCACCCAGCATCCGGTCCGAGGAAGTAAGACCCGCAACTTTCACCAGGTGCACGATCAGCATGCTGGCGAGGCTGAATACCAGCAGGCTGACGAGCATGACCGCGACGAAACCGTACATCAGCCTCAAGCCCGGGTTGGTCACGGAATCCGGCAACCAGGTCGCGGCAAACCCCGCCAGTTCCTTGGCAATCCAGAATGAACCGATCCACGATGCCAGCGCCAGCACTTCGCGCACCATGCCGCGCCAGACGCTTATTCCCACGGATACCGCCACGATTGCGATGACAATGAAGTCGAAAACCGTCATCGAGGGCGACCCGCTCGCCGGCGAACCGGGTAGAAGCTCATTGCAGGGCGGGATTCAAGCGCTGCTCGCGCATAATCCCCGGTCTTCAGGCTCAGTCACCCAGGCGTACCACGGTGGCATCGCCGATCACCAGCTTCATAGCGCGCATGCGTTGGCGCGCCTTGTCGGCCGCTTCGCGCGAGTCGTAAGGGCCCACGCGCACGCGCGTCCTTTCGCCCTCGGAACCCTTGATGACCTCGGTGTAGGCTTTGAACTTGTTCTCCTGCAGCTTGCGCTGCAGCGCCCGGGCATTGGCGGCATTGGAAAATGCGCCGAGTTGCACTACGAAATCCTCGCTGGTCTTGGCAGGCTGCACCGGTGCCGGACTGCTTTCGACCTTGGGCGCCTCGGTTTTCGGCAGCACCACCGGCGCCGGCGTCGGCCGGACCGGCGGCGCGGTCCCCGTCTTGGCGGGGGGCAAGACGGGACTCGCGGGGGCAACGCCGGCCGGAGCGGTTGCAGGCTTTGAGGACGCATCAGGGCCGGGTAGCGGCGGAATAGTGATGGCAATGTCCTGGTTCAACGGCTTGGGCTCGCTGTCGAGGAACATCGGCAGAAACACCACGACCAGGAGCACCAGTGCTATAGCCCCCACCAGTCGCCGCCGCGCGCGTTTCCTCAGTTGCAGTTCTTCGTCGCTAATCGCTTTCGCCATATCGTTGTGAATCGGCGCCGGGATCACCCGCGCGCAGCCAACACCGCGCCTACCGTGTAAAAGGAGCCAAACACTAAAATTTTATCATTTTGGCCAGTCGATCTGATCGCATGTTGATAGGCGTGCAGCGGGGAATCGAACTTTGCCACCGGCGCGCTGACCCGCGCCGCTGACAGCGCCTGCCGGATTCGTTCGGCGTCGGCACCGCGAGGACTTGGAAGGCCGGCGACAAGCCACTCGTTGACATCATCCCGCATCGCTGCCGCCACGCCTTCGATGTCCTTGTCCCTGAGCATCGCGAACACCGCAATTGTCCTGCCGCCGCCTGGCAGTCGCCGCAAACTGGATGCCAGTGCACGGGCAGCGTGTGGGTTATGGCCGACATCGAGAATCACCATCGGCCGGCCGGGCAATACTTGAAAGCGGCCCGGCAATTTCACGTCCAGCAGCCCGCGCCGGATTGCACCCATGTCTACCGGCAACCTGTCCTTCAGTTGCTCCAACGCGCACAAAGCCGTGGCGGCGTTGCCCAGCTGATAATCACCGCGCAGTGCAGGGTACGGCAGCGTCGAAAGTTTGCCCTGCGCGCTCCAGAACTGCCATTGATTCGGATCGGCCTCGAAACCATAATCGCGCCCGATCACGTGCAGCTTCGCACCTATGTCTTCCGCACGCCTGAGCAGTCCGGCAGGCGCGTCCTCCTCGCCGCAGATCGCGGGCAGGCCGGCACGGAAGATCCCGGCCTTTTCGGCGCCGATGCTGTCCCGGTTATTGCCGAGGAATTCCATGTGGTCAAAATCCACGCTGGTCACCACCGCACAAGCAGAATCGAACGCGTTCACCGCGTCCAATCTGCCGCCCAGGCCGACTTCGAGGATGGCAAGCTCCACCCGCGCGCGGATGAAAACGTCCATTGCCGCCAAGGTGCCGAACTCGAAATACGTGAGCGAAACCTCACCTCGCCCCTGCTCGACGCGCGTAAAGGCGCTTACCAGTACCTCGCTCGCCGTTTCCTGCCCCTGCACCCGCACCCGCTCGCTGTAACGTAGCAGGTGCGGCGAAGTGTAGACGCCGACCTTGTATCCGGCACTGGAGAAAATGCTCTCCAGCATCGCGCACACCGAGCCTTTGCCGTTGGTGCCGGCCACCGCAACGATCGGGAACGCGGGATTCAGGTCCAGACAATCGCGCACGCGCGCAACGCGATCCAGTCCCATGTCGATTGCGAAGGGATGGATGCGCTCGAGGTAGGAAAGCCACCCGGAAAGCGACTGCGGCGCTGTGGCGCGATCAACCGACAATGGATTCTTTCAACATAAGCTCTTACCGCAGAGGACGCGGAAGACGCGGAGGAAGACAAATTGGGAGTAAAGATGCAGAGCGACTGTTCGTAGATGGGTGCCGCCGACTAACGCGGTAGCTGGATTATCGGCCAATGACCGGTCTTATCACGAGAACGTTTTTGCTCTTGTCTCTCCTCCGCGTCCTCTGCGTCCTCTGCGGTGAAAGATTTTTTTGAAAAACTCAGGCGGCGGGAGCGCGCATCAACAGCGTGATCAGGCCGGCGAGCTTGTCGCGCATCTGCCGGCGATCGACGATCATGTCGATGGCGCCATGTTCGAGCAGGAACTCAGCGCGCTGAAAACCTTCCGGCAAAGTCTGGCGCACCGTTTGTTCGATCACCCGCGGTCCGGCGAAACCGATCAACGCGCCGGGCTCGGCGATCACCACGTCGCCGATCATGGCGAAGCTTGCCGACACGCCGCCCATGGTCGGATCGGTCAGCACCGAAATGAACGGCAATCTCGCCCTGGAAAGCTGGGTAAGCGCGGCGGTGGTCTTGGCCATCTGCATCAGCGACATCAGACCCTCCTGCATGCGTGCGCCCCCGCTCGCGGAAAAACAGACGAAGGGCAGATTCTGTTCACAACAGCTCTGCACACCGCGCACGAAGCGCTCGCCCACCACTGAGCCCATCGAGCCGCCCAGAAAGCGAAACTCGAAGGCGGCGGCCACCAGCGGCACGTTCTTGATCGAGCCCTGTACCACCGCCAGCGCGTCGTCCTCTTCGGTTTCGGACCTCGCCTGCTCGAGGCGCTCGGTGTAGCGTTTGCTGTCCACGAACTTGAGGAAGTCGATGGGCCCGACCTCCGCGCCGATTTCGAACTGGCCTTCCGGGTCGAGCGTGAGGTCGATGCGCTCACGGGCGGTGAGCCGATTGTGGTGGCCGCACTTGGGACAAACGTTGAGGTTCTTGTCCAGATCGGCCCGATAGAGCACCGTCTCGCAGACCTCGCATTTGCTCCACAGCCCTTCCGGCACGGCCTTCTTGATGGCGCCGGCGCTGCGCTTGATCTTCGGCGGAAGCAGTTTCTGCAACCAGCTCATCCACGTCCCCTCGTGACATGACGAACCCGCATGTGCGGGCGCGGTTCAATTGCACACTCGGAAAACTGATTCACGCACCATCCATGGCGCGACGGATGCCGCCAAGCAGCGTCGAAAGATTGCCGAGCATCTGGTCGGGGTCCGAGGATTCGATCTCCTGCACCAGGCGGCTGCCGATCACTACCGCGTCGGAAATCGCCGCAATCGCCTTAGCGGTCTGCGCGTCGCGAATACCAAAGCCCACGCCGATGGGAAGCCGGATGTGTGAGCGGATCTGCGGCAGCTTGGCCGTGACCTGCTGCAGATCGAGGTGGGCAGCGCCAGTCACGCCCTTGAGCGACACGTAGTAAATGTATCCCGTTGCCATGCGCCCGACCTGCTCCATGCGGCTGTCTTCCGATGTCGGTGCCAGCAGGAAAATGGAATCGATGCCGCGCGCCTTCAGCAGATCCACCAGCTGCCTGCTTTCCTCGGGCGGATAATCGACCACCAGCACCCCGTCCACGCCGGCCGCCTGCGCGGCCTCTGCGAACGCAGCATAGCCCATTGCCTCGATCGGGTTGGCATAGCCCATCAGCACGACCGGGGTTGTTCGATTCGAGGTGCGGAACTCGCGCACCATGCCGAGCACATGTTTCAGGCCCACGCCGTGCTTGAGCGCGCGCTCGCTGGAGCGCTGGATGGTCGGCCCGTCGGCCATCGGATCGGAAAAGGGCACACCGAGTTCTATGATGTCCGCGCCGGCGCCAATGAGCGCGTGCATGATCGGCACAGTCATTGCGGGATTGGGGTCGCCTGCGGTGACAAAGGGGATAAGCGCTTTCTTTCCCTGCGCCTGGAGTTTGCTGAACGTGCCTGCAATGCGGGACATGTTTAGGCAAGTCGGAAGGGTGAAGGGTGAAGGCAGAAGTGAGAAACCGGGGTTACCTTCATCCTTCCGCCTTCCGCCTTCATCCTTGATGGTTACGGTTTCAGACCCGAACGCTCGGCGACGGTATTCATGTCCTTGTCGCCACGGCCGGAAAGATTCACCAGCAGCACCTGTTCCTTGGGCAGCGTCGGCGCAAGCTTCATCGCGTAGGCAACCGCGTGCGCGGACTCCAGCGCCGGCATGATGCCCTCCATCCGGGTCAGCGTGTGAAAGGCGTTGAGCGCCTCCTCATCCGTGATCGAGACGTACTCGGCGCGGCCGCTATCCTTCAACCACGCGTGTTCCGGACCCACCCCTGGATAGTCGAGACCGGCGGAAATCGAATGGGTTTCGATGATTTGGCCGTTGTCGTCCTGGATCAGATAAGTGCGATTGCCATGCAGCACGCCGGGTTTGCCGGCGCACAGCGTCGCCGCGTGCTTGCCGGAGGCGAGGCCCAGACCACCGGCTTCGACACCGATCAGTCGCACCGATTTGTCGGCGATGTAGGGATAGAACACGCCCATCGCGTTCGAGCCGCCGCCGACGCAGGCGAGGATCGCATCCGGCTGGCGTCCAATTTCCTCCGGCATTTGCGTGCGCAGCTCGCGGCCGACGACCGAATTGAAATCGCGCACCATCATCGGATAGGGATGCGGACCGGCGACCGTACCGATGATGTAGAAGGTGCTCTCGACGTTGGTGACCCAGTCTCGCATCGCTTCGTTGAGTGCATCCTTCAACGTCTTCGAGCCGCTCTCCACCGGCACCACCGTGGCGCCCAGCAGCTTCATCCGGAACACGTTCATCGACTGGCGTTTGATGTCTTCCGACCCCATGTACACCACGCACTCCATCCCGTAGCGGGCCGCAACGGTGGCGGCCGCCACGCCGTGCTGGCCGGCGCCGGTTTCGGCGATCACCCGCTTCTTGCCCATGCGCTTGGCAAGCAGCGCCTGGCCGACGGTGTTGTTGATCTTGTGCGCGCCAGTGTGATTCAGGTCTTCGCGCTTGTGCCAGATCTGCGCGCCGCCCGCATGCTGCGACAGGCGCCTGGCGTGATACACCGGGCTGGGACGGCCGACATAGTGCTTGAGTTCGGACTCGAATTCGGCGACAAACCCGGCGTCGATGCGCATGCGCTCATACTGTCTGCGCAATTCGTCTAGGGCGTGCCTCAGCGTCTCGGCGACGAACACGCCGCCGTACGGTCCGAAGTGGCCCTTGGCGTCAGGAAGGTCGTAAGTCTTCAGGGCCTCATACATCTGCATCTCTCACTCCACGGATGAAGGCGGCAATCTTGGCCGCGTCCTTTATTCCTGTTGCGGTCTCGACACCGCTGCTCACATCGACCGCCCACGGACGCACGCGGCGCACGGCATCGCCCACGTTGTCAGGATCGAGCCCGCCGGCAAGGATCAGCGGCAGGGAAAGTCCGGCCGGGATCAGCGACCAGTCGAATGTGGATCCGCTGCCGCCACGGCTGCCCTCCACGAACGCGTCGAGCAGAAGGCCTTTGGCGGCGCGATGACGGCGGGCGTATTGTAACAAATCCACTCCCGACCCGACCCTCGCAACCTTGATGTAGGGCACACCGAAACGCACGCAAAAGGAGGGCGTTTCGTCGCCGTGAAACTGCAGCAACTGCGGCCCGACTTCATCGAGTACGCGCTCGACTTCCGCCGGCTGCGGATCGACGAACAACGCCACCGGCGTAACGAACGCCGGCAGTGCCTCGACCACCTCGCGTGCGACCGCAGTCGATACCCGGCGCGGACTTTCGGCGGCGAATATCAGACCGATCGCATGGGCGCCGGCGTGCGCGGCGGCAAGGGCATCTTCGACACGGGTAATGCCACAGATTTTGACCGCGGTAGCCATCCGGATTCAGAACTCCTGAAAATTACTCTGCCGCGAGCAGTGTCTCTTCGAGACCGGCAATGTCCGGATGCGAGGGCAGCGCCCAGGACGCGTCGTATTCTACCGCCGCCAGGTAAAGTCCCGAGGCTGCAAACGTGGGTGCTGCAAGATTGCGATCGCGGCTTTCCAGCACTTCACCAATCCAGGTCGCCGGCTGCCTGCCGCTGCCAACATAGACCAACGAGCCGACGATGTTGCGCACCATGTGCTGCAGGAATGCATCGGCGGCAAACTCGAAACGAATAAGCTCGCCGCGGCGGCAAATCTCGACTTGGCGCAGCGTCTTGACCGGCGTTTTCGCCTGGCATTCGGCGGCGCGGAAGGCGCTGAAATCATGGCGGCCGATCAGGCATTGCGCGGCCTGCCGCATCGCCCCTTCATCGAGATGCCGGTAAAACCAGCCTACGCGACCACGCAGGAGCCCCGGGCGCTGCGCCCGGTTGAGCAGCCAATAGACGTAGCGCCTGCCGGTGGCGGAAAAACGCGCGTGGAAATCCGTGCTCACGGTGCGCGCCCAATTCACCGCGATGGCATCGGAAAGCAGCGCGTTGCTGCCGCGGATCCACGCGCTGGGCGCGCGCTCGACCTCGACGTCGAAGTGCACCACCTGAGCTTGCGCGTGCACGCCAGCGTCGGTTCGCCCCGCGCACACCGTTTCGATGTTCTTGCCCGCCACCTCGGACAACGCGCGCTCGAGGGCGTCCTGCACCGAGCAGCCGTCCGGCTGGGTCTGCCAGCCACAGAACGCTGTGCCGTCGTATTCGAGTCCGAGTGCAATTCTCAAAGCGCAGGGTCCGAAACGGTTGCCGGCCGCAGCAAAAACGCTGCGGATCAATTGACGGTCGAATTGTGCTGCAAGACGCCGCCACGGGAAATGGCTGCGGCGGAACGGGTGAAATCAGGAATCCAGGCTTGCAAGCACCGCCTGAGCGGCAGCTTTCTGTTCGGCGTCGCCTTCCTGAAGTACTTCCTTGAGGATATCGCGCGCGCCATCCTTGTCGCCCATTTCCTGGTACGCCTTGGCAAGGTCGAACTTGGTCTGCACGTCATACCAATGATCATCCTTGCCCGTTGCTGAAACCGGAGGAGAGGGTCCGGCGCCCAGATCGAGGTTGATGCCGGATAAATCGATTTCCTGTACAGCGCTGGAACCGGCCTTGGGCTCGCCCGGCGTTTCTAGCGACGCATCGCTCATGTCGAAATCCACGCCGCCGGCCGCAGATTTGGGCTCCTCGGCCGCAGGCACCGAGGCAGACGGCGCGCCAAGGGCGTTGAGGTCGAAATCGAAATCGATGGTGTTGCCTTCCCGCTTTTTCGGCGCCTCGGTTTCCTCGGCCGCGGTTCCTGCCGGCGGTAGCTCCACGCTGAAATCCACTGTTGGCGGCGCGCCGGGTTGCAGAATGGCGGTGTCCTCATGAGCCCTGAATGCCGAGGGGTCGAAAACCTCGGTCTTGTCCAGCTGCCTGCCCTCGTCACCGAGATCGATGTCGGTCGCCGTGGTTGCGTTCGGGTCTTCGAAGCCGATGTTGAAATCGACATTGTCGGCAGCACTGGCAGCGGCGACAGTTGCTCCAGCCGCTGCTTCGTCACCGCTGGGCCGGCCGGCGGCGTAACGCGGGTTGTCAGGATCGATCTGGTATCCCAGCCTGACGGCTTGATCCCACAATATTCCGCTGCCGCCGGTACCCATCTGCAGTTCGCGCGCAAGTTGCTCGAACGCCTTGTTGTCCTTGCGATTGGCAAATATCTGCAGCAGCTTGATGTGGATCTCGTAGCGCGTGGGAAAAGCGGCGAGTGCTTCCTTCAGCAGATCCTCGGCTTGGGCATCGCGACCGTAGGCAAGAAAGATCTCCGCCTCCGCGACCGGATCGACTTCCTCCGAGGCGCCCTTGCCGGCGCGCGCATTGGCCGAATTCAGGTCCGTGTCGGCACTGCTGAATGCGGACGACGAGGACCCAGCGCCGACTACCGACGCAGGGCCAGCTTCTTCAGCTTCGGCTTTCGATTCACGGCGGCGTTTCACCGCGCGCACCGCCAGCGCGCCGATCAGGACCAACACGCCCAGTCCGGCGCCGAGATACGCAGGTTGTTCCAGCACCTTATCCATCAGGCTGGGCTCGGGTGCCGGCGGCCGTGCCGGTTTGGGCGCGGGCTTGGGCGCGGGTTTAGGTTGCGGGACGGGCTGGGACGGCGGCGCCGTCTCGGTTGTCGGTTGCGGTGCCACGGGAGCTGCCGGCGTCTGCACCGGGGCCGGGGTCGCCGCTACCGGAGGCGGCGCAGCCGGTTTCTGCAGGTCGGCCATGCCCTTGTTCTTGATCTCCAGCAACGCCTGCAGGTCCTTGATGGTCTTTTCAAGTTTGGTTACGCGTTCGTTGGCATCCTTGACTGCCTTGTCGCGCGCCACCAGTTCCTCTTCCAATGCGCGCACGCGCGCCTGGCTCGCCTTTGCATCTCCGGCAGGGGCGCCGGCAGCAGCCGCGGCAGCGGGTTCGCTCTGGGAAAGTTTCAGCACTTCCGTCGGCTGTTGCTTCGCCGCGGCGGCCTGATCCTCGACTTTCGCTGTAATCTTGCCGGCGGCCGCCTGTTGGGCCGGCTCTGCAGCCGGCATTGCTTCGCCCGCCTTCGCCGCCAGTTGCTCGCGGTATGCATTCCAGTCGTGCGCCTGGACCAGCACCTCCTTGCGCGCGTCGGCATGCGCGACGCTGCCGTATTCAGACAGGGATGGCAGCTTGATGATCTTTCCGGTTTTCAGCCGGTTCATATTCTTGCCAGCGAAAGCATGCGGATTGTCGCGGAACAGCAGCACCAGCATTTGCTCCAGGCTCACGTCCGCAGGTTTGGCGGCAAGCGCGATCTTGGACAGCGTGTCGCCGCGCTTCACCGGGCCATAACTATCGGCGGTTGAAACGCCGCCACGGGAGGTGCTGTCGATATTCGATTCGGTGTGAAAGGTCGCCATCGGACCACCGATGGTTTCCACCCGCGCCGACGGGGCGGTCTCGGCGGCTGCGGGCGCCTCGGCGACCGCCGGAGCTTGCGCAACGGGGGCCTCTCCGGCAGGGGCCTTTGTGGCGGGCGCTTGGCCCCGCGGTTCTGCAATGGGTTCGCCCTGCGGCTCCGGTTTGGGCGGGGCGGCGCGTACTACTGCTTCGGCGGCCTTCTGTCTGGCGCGTTCGGCGATCAGCGATGGGGGATCGAGCAGAGCGGTAAACTCGCGGCTGATCCTCCCGGAAGACCACGACAACTCCACCAACATGTCGAGGAAGGGCTCGCTTACCGGTCGAGTCGTTGTCAGCCGTACGTAAGGCTCACCGTTCGCGCGTTTTTCGATGCTTAACTTGGCGTCGTCAAGTGCGGTTGAGTAAACCAACCCGGCACGACCGAACGCCTCCTGACTGGCAAGGCGTGCAGCGAGCGAACCGATTTCTTTTTTCTCGGCGAATAGCTCGATCTCCGCGTTGAGCGGTTCACCGAGCGCCGATGTGACATTGAGCTTGCCTAGACCTGCTCCGTGCGCTACTGCTGAGACAGCTAGCAACGACGCGGCGAGGATCCATGCGCGAAGAGACGTTATGCCCAAGGCGCCCACCCTGATCGTTTTTGTATAAAGGGTAAATAAAATAACATCATAGGTTTAGAGATGCAAGCTCAACTTTCCTCTTACATTCCCCGGTAACCCGAGACTTTTTCGATCAATTTTGCTATGTACCCGCGAATGGATAGCGGCACACCATCACTGCTCCAGCAGGATTCGCAGCATGCGACGCAGCGGTTCCGCCGCGCCCCATAGCAACTGGTCGCCCACGGTAAATGCGGCGAGGTACTCGCCGCCCATCGGCAATTTGCGCAAGCGACCGATTGGCACCGCGAGCGTGCCGGTGACCGCCGCCGGCGTCAACTCCCGAATTGAGGCGTCACGCTCGTTGGGCACCACCTTCACCCACTGATTGGCTGTTGCCAGCAGTTCTTCGATTTCGTCGAGCGGCAAGTTCTTCGTCAGCTTGATGGTGAGCGCCTGGCTGTGGCAGCGCATGGCGCCGATGCGCACGCATACGCCGTCGATCGGAATCGGGTTCAAATCCCGTCCGAGGATCTTGTTGCCTTCCGCCTGGGCTTTCCATTCCTCGCGGCTCTGACCGTTGCCGAGGTCCTTGTCGATCCACGGTAGCAGGCTGCCCGCCAGCGACTGCCCGAAGTGCTCCCGCGGTAATGCGCGGCTGCGCAGCGCGTCGCTCACTTTGCGGTCGATTTCCAGAATCGAGGAGGCCGGATCCTCGAGCAACGACTTCGCGGCGCCATGAATGTAGCCCATCTGCGCCACCAATTCACGCATGTTCTGGGCGCCGGCGCCGGAAGCGGCCTGATAGGTCATTGCTGTCATCCACTCCACCACTCCGGCCTTGAACAGCCCGTGCATACCCATCACCATCAGGCTGACGGTACAGTTGCCGCCGATGTAATTGCGCACGCCCCGTGCAAGCGCCTTTCTGATCAGCTCGAGATTGACCGGATCGAGGATGATCACGGCATCCTCCTGCATCCGCAACGCCGAGGCGGCATCGATCCAGTAACCGGCCCAGCCGGCGGCGCGCAACCTCGGATAGATTTCGTTGGTGTATTCGCCGCCCTGGCAGGAAACGATTACTTGCATTGCCTGGAGTTCCTTCAGGTCGTCGGCGCGCCTGAGCGGCGGCACAGCCTTGCCGATATCCGGGCCCTTGGCTCCGGGTTGCGAGGTGGTAAAGAAAACCGGATCGATGTGATCGAAATCGCCTTCCTCGCGCATGCGCTGCATCAGCACCGAACCGACCATGCCGCGCCAGCCGACCAGCCCGACCCGCTTGATCGCAGCACTTGCTCCGGTGCGGCGCGCGGAAACCACCGCCGCTTCACTTGCATTCATTGCCCATCCCTCCAGTCATGCCTGCAACGCTGTCACTACGGCATCGCCCATTTCTTCGGTTCCGACCCTCGTGGTCCCGGCCTCATGAATGTCGGCCGTCCGATAGCCCTGCCCGAGCACGCGTCTGACCGCGGCCTCGATGCGCACGGCGAGCGCCTCCTCGTTGAAGGTGTGGCGCATCATCATCGCCACCGAAAGGATGGTCGCGAGTGGATTGGCCACGTTCCTGCCTGCGATGTCCGGAGCGGAGCCGTGGATCGGCTCATAAAGCCCCTTGTTGCCTGCATCCAGCGAAGCCGAGGGTAGCATGCCAATCGAGCCGGTGAGCATCGACGCTTCGTCCGACAGGATATCGCCGAACATGTTGCCGGTCAGCATGACATCGAACTGCCTGGGCGCTCGCACCAGCTGCATGGCCGCGTTGTCCACGTACATGTGCGACAGTTCGATGTCGCGATATTCCTTCGCCACTTCATTGACTACCTCTCGCCACAGGATGCTGGTGTCGAGCACGTTGGCCTTGTCCACCGAGCACAAACGCTTCGCTCGCTTACGCGCGATGCCGAAACCGACATGGGCGATGCGCCGAATCTCCGACTCGCTGTACTTCATCGTATCGTAAGCTTCGCGCTCGCCGTTGCCGGTCTCGCGCCGCCCGCGCGGCTGGCCGAAGTAGATGTCGCCGGTCAGCTCCCTCAGGATCATGATGTCGAGTCCCGCCACCACTTCGGATTTAAGCGTGGAGGCGTTGGCAAGCTCCTCGTACAGCAGCGCCGGGCGCAGGTTGGCAAACAGGCCCAGTTCCTTGCGTATGCGCAACAACCCCTGCTCGGGGCGCATGGGCCGGGGCAATGTGTCGTACTTCGGGCCGCCCACCGCGCCCAGCAGCACCGCATCTGCGGACTTGGCCAGCGCCAGCGTCGAAGCCGGCAACGGGTCTCTGCCGGCATCGTACCCGGCGCCGCCGATCGGCGCTTCCTGTAGTTCGAATTTCTGCCCTTCGCGCGAAAAAGCCTCGAGCACCTTGAGCGCCTGCTTGACGATCTCGGGGCCGATGCCGTCACCGGGGAGAACTGCAATTTTCATGATTGATTGCGTGAATGCGTGAGGGCAAGAAGCGGAAATGCGAGGGCTTTACCCTTCACTCCTCACTCTTCACCCTTCACCCTAGCTGAATAGCCAGGGTTGGTCGATGCGGCGTTTGGCCTCGAAGGCCTTGATCTCGTCGACATGCTGCAGAGTCAGCCCGATGTCGTCCAGCCCGTTGAGCAGATAGTGCCTGCGCAAGGAATCGACTTCGAAAGCGAACACCTGGCTGCCGTCCGCATAGGCGAGCGTCTGCGCGCCGAGATCGACCACCAGCCGCAATCCGGGGAACGCAGCAACGTCGTGAAACAGTCGATCAACCTGGGATTCGGTCAGCACGATCGGCAGCAGGCCGTTCTTGAAGCAGTTATTGTAAAAGATGTCGGCGTAACTCGGCGCGATCAGCGCGCGGAAACCAAAGTCGCCCAACGCCCAGGGTGCGTGCTCGCGCGAGGAGCCGCAACCAAAATTCCTGCGCGCAAGAAGAATGTTCGCGCCCTTGTAGCGCGGCTGGTTGAGGACGAAGTCGGGATTGGGCTTGCGCCTGGCCGGCTCCATCCCGGGCTCGCCACGATCCAGATAACGCCAGGCGTCGAACAAATTGACGCCAAAACCCGAGCGCCTGATCGACCTCAGGAACCGCGCCGGGATGATGGCGTCGGTGTCGACGTTGGCGCGATCGAGCGGCGCCACCAGGCCTTCCAGTCGGGTGAACTTCTCCATATTGTTGCTCCCGAATCGCCGTTTCTACAGTCCCGAGCGCACGTCGACGAAGTGGCCGGCGATCGCCGCCCCCGCCGCCATCGCCGGGCTTACCAAGTGCGTACGCCCGCCCGAACCCTGGCGGCCTTCGTAGTTGCGGTTCGAGGTCGAGGCACAGCGTTCGCCCGGTTCGAGCCGGTCATCGTTCAGCGCCAGGCACATCGAGCAACCCGGTTGGCGCCACTCGAATCCGGCGTCGCGAAAAACCCGGTCCAGGCCTTCGTTCTCCGCCTGTTCCTTTACCAGGCCCGAGCCCGGCACCACCATCGCCAGGCGCACATTGGCAGCAACGCGCCGGCCGCGCACGATTTGCGCCGCGGCGCGCAGGTCCTCGATACGCGAGTTGGTGCACGAGCCAATAAACACCTTGTCGATGCGGATATCGGTGATCTGGGTGTTCGGCTTGAGGCCCATGTATGTCAGCGCGCGCTCCATGCCCTCGCGCTTGGCCCCGTCCTTTTCCTTGTCCGGATCGGGCACGCGGCCATCAACCGGTACCACCATTTCCGGCGAAGTGCCCCAGGTTACCTGCGGCTTGATCTCGCCAGCATCGAGCCGCACAACAGAATCGAATTGGGCATTTTCGTCGCTCCTCAGCGTGCGCCAATGGGCCACTGCCCGGTCCCAGAGGCCGCCCTTGGGAGCGAACGGACGGCCACGAAGATATTCGATTGTGTTCTCGTCCACGGCCACCATCCCGGCGCGGGCGCCAGCTTCGATCGCCATGTTGCACAGGGTCATGCGTGCTTCCATCGACAGCGCGCGCACCGTGCTGCCACCGAACTCGACGGCATAGCCGGTGCCTCCCGCTGTGCCGATCTTGCCGATCAGCGCCAGTGCCATGTCCTTGGCGGTAATGCCGCGGCCGAGCACGCCATTGACCTCGATCAGCATGTTCTTCATCTTTTTTTGCATCAGGCACTGGGTGGCGAGCACATGCTCCACTTCCGAGGTGCCGATACCGTGGGCAAGACAACCGAACGCGCCATGGGTGCTGGTATGTGAATCGCCGCATACCACGGTCATCCCGGGCAACGTGGCCCCCTGCTCCGGGCCGATCACATGCACGATCCCCTGGCGGCGATCGAGAAAGGGGAAATACGCCTTGGCGCCGAACTCGCGGATGTTGGCATCCAGCGTCTCGACCTGCAGCCGCGAAACCGGATCCTTGATTCCCTGGTCGCAGTCCGTGGTCGGCGTGTTGTGATCGGCAGTTGCGACCACCGAGTCCATGCGCCAAGGCTTGCGACCGGCGAGCTTGAGCCCTTCGAAAGCCTGCGGGCTGGTGACTTCGTGCACCAGGTGGCGATCGATGTAGATCAGCGCGGTGCCGCCCGGCTCCTGCCGGACCAGGTGGCTCGCCCAGAGTTTGTCGTAGAGCGTCTGCGGATTCATCGCGAATCGAAATCAGAACAAGCGGAAATTATGACATATCCCGCTGGCAGGACCGCGATTTGGCGCGTCTAAATCCTCGGTTTTTCGCCGAACGCCATCGGCTTCCATGACACCACCAGAAAGGCCAGCAACGCAGCGACAGCGGCAAACGTAAAGGTCCACTGCGGACCCCAGCCTTCCCAGGCATAGCCGGCACCGAGCATCCCCAGCGTACCGCCAAGACCGTAACCGAGGCTGGTGTACAGCGCCTGGCCGCGCGCCTGGTTGCGGCCACGAAAGATCTGGTGCATCGCCGCCACGCCGGCCGCGTGATAAGCGCCGAACGTGATCGCGTGCATGAGCTGCGCCACCACCAATATCGGAACCGAACCGACCCCCCAGGCGATCAGCAGCAAACGCGCGAACGCGCAGCCGAAACTGAAACGCAGTATCTGGTTGAGGCTGTACGCCCGCATCAGGCGGGGCAGCCACATGAACAGACCGATCTCTGCCATCACGCCCAGCGCCCACAACCAGCCCACGGCCTTTTTCGAGTAAGCGGCTTCGACCAGGTGTATCGAATAGAAACCGTTGTACGGCCCGTGCGCCACTTGCATCAAGAAGAACGCGGCGAACAGCGCAATCACGGCTGGCCGCGTCACGATGCGCAGAATCGGCGCGTGCTCGTCGTGGTGCACGGGTTCGCGGTCGCGAGGCAGCGCAAAGGTGGCAGCCGCCATCAACACCAGCAAGGTCAGCACCATCGGCGCCAGCGCGCCGATTCCGAAGTAATCGAGAAAATAGCCGCCGGCGACGACCACCGCCACGAACCCGACCGAGCCCCAAAGCCGAATGCGCCCGTAGGTGCCGACCCGCGAGCCCAGCAGGTTAAGCGTGGCCGATTCCGCCAGCGGCAGCACCGCACACCAGAAAATGTTCAGGGCCAGCAGCGCCGTAAACATCCAGCCGATGCCACGGTTGAAAAAAACGGCGACGAACACCACCGCAGTTCCCACGGCGGTCAGACGAATCAGCTGGCCGCGCGCCCCGTAATGATCCGACAGCCAGGCCCAGATATTCGGTCCGAAAATGCGCGCTACCGGATTGACGGCGAGCAGCACGCCGATCTGGGAAGCCGAGAACCCCAGCGACTTCAGATACAGGGCGAAATAGGGCGCGAACGCGCCGATGAATGCGAAGTACCAAAAATAAAAGTTGGAAAGCCGGAAGTAAAAAGATCCCCGCACCATGGACTGAGCCTGCCCGTAGCGCTACTCGGGCTCGCGGCCGAGCCACCAGCGCCGGGCGAGCCAGCCCCAGGCGATCAGTACCCCGAGCCAACCGAGGAGAGTGACGAATCCGGCGATGCTGGTATCGCTGTTCAGGACGTCCCAGCGGGAGAAGATCTCGGTCCAGTCGTGCTCGCCACTGCCCACCAGCGGCAACACCTGTTCGCGTGCATCAGCCATGTAGCGGGCAATGTTCCAGAAATTCTCGAATAGCCACACCACGCATAGTGCGAACGAGAGCGCCTCGCGGCGGTGCCAGAAGGTCACGCTGGCTGCAATTGGAAACAGCAGCTGCGCGAACGTGCCGCCGTAAACGGTGATGCGATCGCCCAGCAGCAGACCGAAGACCGGGTGGCCGGCTTCGTGCAAGGCCAGATTGGCGTTGTCGAGCAGGAATACCCAGCGCTGGCCGGTGTTGGCGAGGAACGAAACGAGCGCGATGCCGAGGGTGGCAGCAACAAACGCCGCGGACCCTACCGGGTGCCATTCCTGTTCGTTGACCTCGGCGAGGCGCTGCAGCCAGCTCACGGTAGTGTCCGGCCTTACGCTTCGTCAGGGTCGGGATCGGTTGCCTGGCTGGGATTGCCCGCCTTTGCCGCCGCTGCCGGAGCACGCGCGGCAATCCTGGGCGTGGGACAGCGCACGTCGGCATTTTGCGCGCGATGGCGCAAAGCGTGGTCCATCAGCACCAGCGCCAGCATCGCCTCGGCGATCGGCGTAGCGCGAATGCCTACGCAGGGGTCATGGCGCCCGGTGGTTTCGACCACGGTCGGCGCGCCCTGCTTGTCGATCGAACGTCGCGGCAGGCGAATGCTCGAGGTCGGCTTCACCGCGATGTTGACCACGATGTCCTGGCCGCTGGAGATGCCGCCAAGGATGCCGCCGGCATTGTTGCTCAGATAGCCCTGCGGCGTCATTTCATCGCCGTGCTCGGTGCCCTTCTGTTCGACCGCGGCGAAGCCGGCGCCGATTTCCACGCCTTTCACCGCGTTGATCCCCATCATGGCATAGGCGATTTCGGCATCGAGCTTGTCGTAAACAGGCTCGCCCCAGCCCACGGGCACGTTCTCCGCCACGACGGTGATTTTCGCCCCGCAGGAGTCCCCGGACTTGCGCAGCTTGTCCATGAACTCCTCGAGTTTCGGCACGATATCCGCATCGGGCACAAAGAAAGGGTTGGCATTTACTGCGTCCCAAGTCCTGAACGCAATAGGAATGCTGCCGAGTTGCGACATGTACCCTCGTATTAACACACCGTGACGCTCCCTCAGCCACTTCTTCGCAATAGCGGCGGCCGCTACCCGCACAGCCGTCTCGCGTGCAGACTGGCGTCCGCCGCCGCGGTAGTCGCGAATGCCGTACTTCTGCCAATAAGTGTAATCGGCGTGCCCGGGACGGAAAGTCTCGACGATATTGCCGTAGTCCTTGCTGCGTTGGTCCTCGTTGCGGATCAGCAGCGCGATCGGGGTGCCGGTGGTTCGGCCTTCGAATACGCCGGAAAGGATCTCCACCGTATCGGGCTCGCGCCGCTGGGTGACATGCCTGGAGGTACCGGGCCTGCGACGATCGAGCTCTTTCTGGATGTCGGCTGCGGAGAGTTCAATTCCCGGCGGGCAACCATCGACGACACAGCCGAGCGCCGGTCCGTGGCTCTCGCCAAAGGACGTGACGCAGAACAGTTTGCCGAGCGTGTTTCCGGACATTGCACACCTAAAGAGGATGATCGAAGTTTATCACGCGCCCCGCGGAAACCCGGCCGCAACGCGACTGCGCCACTTTCACAGTCATCGCCCCGATGCGGCGCCTGGCGGATGGATTTAGAATGCCAACTCATCAACACGTCGCCGAGCCGCCCAGGACCATGCGCCAGTACCTCGACCTGATGCGACACATCCTCGATCACGGTGCCCGCAAGGGGGACCGCACCGGGACCGGGACGCTGAGCATCTTCGGACCGCAACTGCGCTTCGACCTTCAGGCCGGGTTCCCGCTGCTGACCACCAAGAAAGTCCACCTCAAGTCCATCATCCATGAGCTGCTGTGGTTCCTGAAGGGCGAAACCAACGTGCGCTACCTCAGGGAAAACGGCGTGTCGATTTGGGACGAATGGGCCGACGATGAAGGCGAACTCGGTCCGGTTTACGGCTATCAGTGGCGTTCCTGGCCGGCGCCCGACGGACGCCATATCGACCAGATGGCAAAAGTGATCGAGGACATCCGGCGCAACCCGGACTCGCGGCGCCTCATCGTGTCGGCCTGGAACGTCGCCGATCTCGACAGCATGGCGCTCATGCCCTGCCATGCGTTCTTTCAGTTCTATGTTGCCGAGGGCAAGCTCTCCTGCCAGCTCTACCAGCGCAGCGCCGACTTGTTCCTCGGCGTGCCTTTCAACATTGCCTCATACGCGGCTCTGACGCTGATGGTCGCGCAGGTTTGCAAGCTGGGGCTCGGTGAGTTCGTGCACACCTTCGGCGATACCCACCTGTACCTGAACCATCTGCAACAGGCAAGGGAGCAGCTTTCGCGGCAGCCGCGCAGGTTGCCGGTCATGAGGCTCAATCCTGCGGTAAGGAATATTTTCGACTTCAAGTACGAGGACTTCACCCTCGAGGCCTACGATCCGCACCCCGCGATCAAAGCGCCGGTGGCGGTGTGAGAGCGGGATTCAGGATTCGGGATTCAGGATTCGGGATTGGGGATTCGGGATTCAGGATTGGGGATTGGGGACTCAGGATTCAGGATTGGGGCGTGAGGGAAGACCAGCCGCGGATCCGCGTCGCGGCACTTGTGGGCAATGCTGAATGAAGTACAGCGACCTCCGAGTCTGGCAAGAAGCCATGGATTTGGTGACCGAGGTCTATCGATTGTCGAAATCCTTTCCCTCCGAAGAAAAATATGGCTTGGCAAGTCAGATACAAAGAGCGGCTGTTTCGGTGCCCTCGATTATCGCTGAAGGCCATGGAAGAAAATCTACAAGCGCTTATACCAATCATCTGTCTATTGCCTTTGGGTCCTTGATGGAACTAGAAACACAAATCCAGATTGCCTTGAGACTCGATTACGCCAGGGAAGTTGATGCGACACGCCTTCTCGCCAAGACAGATCACGTCGGTAGAATGCTCAGCGCTCTCAAGAAGTCACTAAACAAGTAAGAGGTCTTATCAGCAATTGATGAAATGGCTCAATCCTCAATACTGAATCCCCAATCCCCTCGTATTTCAATCATCGTTGCATACGCAGCGAATCGCGTCATCGGCAAAGACGGCAAAATGCCATGGCGTCTTTCCGAAGACCTGAAGCGCTTCCGGCAGCTCACCATGGGCCATCACATCGTGATGGGCCGCAAGACCTGGGAATCGATCGGCAGGCTGCTGCCGGGACGCAGCCACATCATCATCTCCCGCCGTCCGGGCTATCAGGTGGCCGGCGCGAGTGTCGTCGATTCGATCGACGCTGCGATCGCCGCCGCAGGTAACGATAGCGAGATCTTTGTCATCGGCGGCGGCGAGATCTACGCACTGGCTATTCCCATTGCCGACCGCATCCTCGCAACCGAGATCGACGGGAAGTATGAAGGCGACACCTACTTTCCCCGGCTCGCCAAGGGGATCTGGCGCGAAACCACGCGGGAAGACCGCGAAGATGCGGCGAGCGGCCGCCGTTACTGCTTTGTAACCCTGGAACGCCACGCATGAACAACGTTCGTCGTGCCACGCTGCCTGCGCCAAGACGTTGGCCGGCGCGTGTCAGCCCTGGCGGACGCAATCCACGAAAAAGCGCACACCCCCGTCGGCGGCTTCTTCCGTCAGACCATGGATGTCGGTCTCGAATCCCGGAAACTTGCGGTTGAAATCCCGGGCGAACTGGAGATACCGCACGATCGTGGAATTGAATCGCTCACCCGGAATCAGCAGCGGGATGCCCGGCGGATAAGGCGTCAGCAACACGCTGGTTACCCGGCCCTCGAGATCGTCGATGTCGACGCGATCTATGTCACGGTGCGCCATCGCAGCGAACGCGTCCGAAGGCTTCATCGCCGGCTGCATATCCGAGAGATACATCTCGGTGGTCAGCCGCGCCACGTCGTTGCTTTTGTACATGCCGTGGATCTGTTCACACAGGTCGCGCAGCCCCATGCGTTCGTAGCGGGGATGTTTCTGGCAGAACTCCGGCAGGATGCGCCACATTGGCTGGTTCTTGTCGTAGTCGTCCTTGAACTGCTGAAGCGCAGTCACCAGCGTGTTCCAGCGGCCCTTGGTGATGCCAATGGTGAACATGATGAAGAATGAATAAAGGCCGGTCTTCTCCACGATGACGCCGTGTTCGGCGAGGAACTTGGTGACGATCGAGGCCGGAATGCCGGTCTTGGCAAACTTGCCCGACATATCCAGTCCCGGTGTGATGACCGTTGCCTTGATCGGATCGAGCATGTTGAACCCGGGTGCAAGATCGCCGAAGCCGTGCCATTTTTCATTGGCTCTCAGAACCCAATCTTCGCGCGAACCGATGGCCTCAGCCGCGATCTTTTCCGGCCCCCACACCTTGAACCACCAGTCCTTGCCGAATTCGTCGTCCACCTTGCGCATGGCGCGGCGGAAATCGAGCGCCTCGACGATGGATTCCTCCACCAGTGCCGTGCCTCCCGGGGGTTCCATCATCGCCGCCGCAACGTCGCAGGAGGCGATGATCGCGTACTGCGGGCTGGTCGAGGTGTGCATCAGGTAAGCCTCGTTGAATACGTGCCGATCGAGTTTTCTGGTCTGCGACTCCTGCACCAGGATCTGCGACGCCTGCGATATGCCGGCCAGCAGCTTGTGAGTCGAATGCGTGGCGAAAATCAGCGGATCCTTGGGGCGCGGCCGATCCGGGCCGATTGCGTGCATGTTCTTGTAAAAGCCGTGGAATGCGGCATGCGGCAGCCAGGCCTCGTCGAAGTGCAGCGTGTCGATCGAGGAGTTCAGCGTCTCCTTGAGCATCTCGACGTTGTAGACCACCCCATCGTAGGTGCTCTGGGTGATGGTGAGGATGCGCGGCTTTTTGCGCTTGGCCGCGCGCGCGAACGGGTTGGCCTCGATTTTCTTCTGTATGGTTTCCGGCTTGAACTCGTCGAGCGGAATCGGCCCGATGATGCCCAGGTGGTTTCGTGTCGGCGTCAGGAATACCGGGATCGCGCCGGTCATGGTGATCGCATGCAGGATGGATTTGTGGCAATTGCGGTCCACCACCACGATGTCGTCGGGCGCGACATTGGCGTGCCAGACCATCTTGTTCGAGGTCGAGGTGCCGTTGGTGACGAAGAAACAGTGATCGGCGTTGAAAATCCTTGCGGCATTGCGCTCGGAGTCGGCGACCGGGCCGCTATGGTCGAGTAGTTGGCCGAGCTCATCCACCGCGTTGCAGACGTCGGCACGCAGCATATTCTCGCCGAAGAACTGGTGGAACATCTGTCCGACCGGGCTCTTCAAGAACGCCACGCCTCCGGAATGCCCGGGGCAGTGCCACGAATACGAGCCATCCTGTGCGTAATGCACCAGTGCCCGGAAAAACGGCGGCGCCAGGCTGTCCAGGTAGGCGCGGGCCTCGCGAATGATGTGGCGGGCGACGAATTCCGGCGTGTCCTCGAACATGTGAATGAAGCCGTGCAATTCGCGCAGGATGTCGTTGGGAATGTGCCGGGAAGTGCGCGTCTCGCCATAAAGGTAAATCGGGATATTGGCGTTCCTGAAACGCAGTTCCTTGACGAAGGCGCGCAAGGTCTTGAGCGCTTCAATGGTCTCCTCCTCGGTGCCGCCGCCGAACTCCTCGTCGTCGATGGAAAGAATGAAGGCTGAGGCGCGGCTTTGCTGCTGCGCGAAGGAGGACAGGTCGCCGTAGCTGGTGACTCCGAGCACTTCGAGGCCTTCGCCTTCGATCGCCTTGGCAAGTGCGCGTACACCGAGGCCGCTCGCGTTCTCCGAGCGGAAATCCTCGTCGATGATGACGACAGGAAAGCGAAATTTCATGGTGTTCTCCGTGCTGAAACCGTCGGCGCCGGGGCTCGGCGGGAGCGGTTGCGTAGATGGCTTGGCGTCGCCACTAAAGGAAGGGATCTCGCGTCAGATTTTCGGAAGGGTCACGCCTTTTTGCCCCTGGTACTTCCCGCCGCGGTCGCGGTAGGAAGTCTCGCAGACATCGTCGGCATCGGACTCGAAGAAAATTACCTGGGCGACGCCCTCGTTAGCGTAGATCCTGGCAGGCAGCGGCGTGGTGTTGGAAAACTCCAGCGTAACGTAGCCTTCCCACTCCGGCTCGAAAGGCGTGACGTTGACGATGATGCCGCAGCGCGCGTAGGTCGACTTGCCCAAGCAAATCGTGAGCACGTTGCGCGGGATGCGGAAGTATTCGACGGTGCGGGCGAGCGCGAAGGAATTCGGCGGAATGATGCAGACCTCGCCCTTGAAATCGACGAACGACTTTTCGTCGAAGTTCTTTGGATCCACCATCGTCGAATTGATGTTGGTGAAAATCTTGAAGTCGTTCGAGCAACGGATGTCGTAACCGTAGCTCGACGTCCCGTAGGACACGATCTTGTGGCCATTGACTGCCCGGACCTGCCCAGGCTCGAACGGATCGATCATGGCGTGCTCGCGTGCCATGCGGCGAATCCACTTGTCCGACTTTATGCTCATAGCTGCGCGTGAAGGGTGGTAGTGATTAAGTGATTGGGAGATTGGGAGATTGAGTGATTGAGTGACTGGTTTCAATCATCTAATTACTGAATCACCTAATCACCGATTCTTTGCCTCTCGCCTCTCGCCTCACGCCTTTCGCCTCACGCATGTCGCCTCACGTATTCTGAATCACGATCTTGGGAAACGCCGCGCTGTGGTCCTTTGCCAGCTCCGAAATTCTGGCCGCCACTTTGCGGGCGATGACCTTATAGATCTGCGCGGAGTGGCTGTCCGGCTCGGCGACCACCGTGGGCTTGCCCGAGTCCGCCTGTTCGCGGATTTTGATGTCGAGCGGCAGCGAGCCCAGTACTTCCACCCCATAGTCCTTGCTCATCGCCGCCGCGCCACCCTCGCCGAAAATGTGCTCTTCGTGTCCGCACTTGGAGCAGACGTGCACGCTCATGTTTTCTACCAGGCCCAGGATAGGCACGCCGACCTTTTCGAACATCTTCAGGCCCTTGCGGGCATCGATCAGCGCAATGTCCTGCGGCGTGGTCACGATCACGGCACCGGTCACCGGAACCTTCTGCGATAGCGTGAGTTGGATGTCGCCGGTCCCCGGGGGCAGGTCCACCACCATGTAGTCGAGGTCCTTCCACTGGGTGTCGCGCAGAAGTTGCTCCAGCGCCTGGGTCACCATCGGGCCGCGCCAGACCATCGGTGTGTCCACGTCGACCAGCAATCCGATCGACATCGCCTGCACGCCGTATCTCACCTTCGGCTCGATGGTCTTTCCGTCGGCGGACTCCGGCCGGCCGGACAGTCCCATCATCATCTGCTGGGAGGGGCCATAGATGTCGGCGTCCAGCAAGCCGACCTGAGCGCCTTCTGCCGCGAGCGCCAGCGCCAGGTTTACCGCCGTGGTGGATTTGCCCACCCCGCCCTTGCCGGAGGCCACGGCGATCACATTCTTGACGCCCGGCATCAGCTTCACGCCGGGCCGCACAGCATGGGCGATGATCTTGACCTGGACGTTGGCGCTGACATTTCCCACGCCAGGAATGGTCTTTAGCTTGGCAATGACGTCTCGCCGGACGATGTCTATCACGCTCTTGGCCGGGTAGCCGAGCAGGATGTCGAGGGAGACGTCGTTTCCCTCGACCTTGATGTTGCGCGCTTCCTTGCCGGAGTCGTAGTCCTTCCCGGTCACCGGGTCGGTGAGTTCCCGCAAGGCTGATCTGACCTGCTGTTCGGTTACTGCCACACCTGCCGCCATGGAATTTAAGGGGCGAATTTTATGC
>JBQTIV010000079.1:0-5073 GCA_052387775.1 Betaproteobacteria bacterium | reverse complement strand
GAGCGATTGAGTAAATGGTCTCAATTGCCTAATTACTGAATCACCTAATCGCCGACTCTTGGCCTCTCGCCTTACGCCTCTCGCCTGACCCCCTACCCCTCACCTTCTTCCTTTCGCCTTCAACAACACGATTACCGCGCCGCTGCCGCCGTCCTCGGGGCGGGCCTGGACGAAGGCAAGCACTTCGTCGCGTTGCGCCAGCCAGTTTCCTACTTTTCGTTTAAGCACCGGTTCGCGATTCTCGGAGCGCAGGCCCTTGCCGTGCACGACTCTCACACAGCGCAGACCCTTGGCCAGGGCTTCGTTGAGCACCGTCACCAGCAGCTGGCGCGCTTCCTCGCTGCGCAGCCCATGCAGGTCGAGGTGGTCCTGCGCAACCCAATGCCCGCGGCGGAGCTTGCGCAGGATCATGTTCGAGAGACCGTCGCGCAGGAAGACCAGTTCGTCGCCGGTCTCCAGTCCGACTTCGTGCGGAATGTGATCGGAAAGACTGTCCTTCAGCACTTGCTCATCGTCGCGCAATCGTTGCACCGGAACCGGTTTGGGAGACCGGCGACGCAGTGTGGCTTTGCCGGGGTCGGGAATCGGCGCCACGCCCATCAGCGCTTCGCGCAGCAACGCCTCGTCGTCTGCGGGTTCCCCGGCCGGTGATTGCGGAATGATGGGGCGCTTGGGCATTTTAATTCCTGAATTCCTCTCACCGCAAAGACGCAAAGAACGCAAAGAAGAACAGAAGAAATAGCCGGTAATAAACCTGCAATGTACGGAACCCGCCTTCGTCGTCAGTATCCGCGCGTCAGGTATCGAACGACATGAACCGTTTTTTTCAGGCTTACTTTGCGTTCTTTGTGTCTTTGCGGTGAAAACGCTCTATGCGGTGAGAACGCTCTCAGTGTCCCAGTTCTTCGAGATATTTCTCGGCGTCGAGCGCGGCCATGCAGCCACTGCCGGCGCTGGTGACGGCCTGGCGATAGATATGGTCCTGAACATCGCCCGCGGCGAACACGCCCGGAACGCTGGTGGCGGTGGCGTTGCCCTGATCGCCGCCCTTGGTAACGATGTAGCCGTTTACCATCGCCACCTGGCCCTGGAAAATCTGCGTGTTCGGGGTATGGCCGATGGCGATGAAGACCCCGTGCAACGTCAACTCCCTGGCTTTGTCGCCGAGAGTGGGCTTGATGCGCACCCCATTGACACCCTTTTTGTCGCCGAGCACTTCGTCCAGCGTATGGTTCCACTCGACCTTGATGTTGCCCGATCTGGCCTTCTCCATCAGGCGGTCGACCAGGATCGCCTCGGCGCGGAATTTGTCGCGACGGTGCACCACCGTCACCGATTTGGCAATGTTGGACAGATACAGCGCTTCCTCGACTGCGGTGTTGCCGCCGCCGATCACGGCCACGTCCTGGCCCTTGTAGAAAAAACCGTCGCAGGTCGCGCACGCCGATACGCCCTTGCCCATGTAAGCCTGTTCCGAGGGCAGACCGAGGTATTTCGCCGAAGCACCGGTGGCGATGATCAACGCCTCGCAGGTATAAGTGGCTTGATCGCCGATCAACTGGAACGGATGTTGGCCCAACTTCACAGAATGTATGTGGTCAAAGATGATCTCGGTGCTGAAGCGTTCCGCGTGCTTGTGGAAGCGCTCCATGAGTTCCGGTCCCTGCGCGCCCATGACGTCGGCGGGCCAGTTGTCCACGTCGGTGGTGGTCATGAGTTGTCCACCCTGCGCGAGACCGGTAATGAGCACCGGCTTGAGGTTGGCACGGGCCGCATAGATCGCAGCGGTGTACCCGGCCGGACCGGAACCTAGAATGAGCAAACGGGAATGCCTTGTTGTTTGAGCCATGGCAACGTTAAATCGGGGTGAAGGCAAAAATAGCAAGACTGTAGCAGCCGTGCGAAGTTCGTGTCCACGCGGTCATAATGGGCTTCGTTGAAAACGCCACCATGGGATATAATTCTTTGAAACTGAAAAGGTAATTTGCTTGCGAACATTTTCGGCATCGAAATCGGCAGCGCAGAAGCCGCTCCGCAAGCCGCTGCCTCCGAAGGTCGCCGCGCTGTTGCGGGAATCCTGGTTGTTGCTACTGGTTGGCGCGGCGCTCTACCTGGTTCTCATCCTCCTCACCTACAGCAGGTCCGATCCGGGCTGGTCGCACCAGGCCAGCGGCTCGCTGGTCGCCAACGCGGGCGGCGAGGCCGGCGCGTGGATGGCCGATATCCTGCTCTATGTATCCGGGCTGTCGGCGTGGTGGTGGGTGTTCTTCTTGCTCGCCGCCGTGGTCTGGGGCTTTCGCCGCCTGGACGTGCCTGAAATTGACCGCCGCTCATTAGCCGTTGCCTGCGGCGGTTTCCTGCTCCTGATCACCGCGAGCAGCGCGCTGGAGTCGCTGCGCCTGTATACGCTGAAGGTGTCGTTGCCGCACGCGCCGGGAGGCGTGCTGGGCGAGTTGGTGAGCGGATTATTTTCGAAGGCATTCGGCTTTACCGGCAGTACCCTGTTGCTGCTGGTGCTGTGTGGGGTGGGACTGTCTTTGTGCACCGGCTTATCCTGGGTTGCTTTGATCGAAAAGCTTGGCGCACAGATCGAGGGTGCCTACACCTTCCTGGTGGATAGATGGCAAACCCGACAGGACATGAAAGCCGGCGACCGGGCCGTAGTCGAGCGCGAAGAACTGGTTGAAGTCGAGCGCAAGCGCTTCGAGGAGCACGAGCCGATCCGCATCGAACCGCCCCGGACCGTGATTCCCAAGTCCGACCGCGTCATCAAGGAAAAACAGAAGCCGCTCTTCGAGGACCTGCCGGATTCCCCGCTGCCGCCGTTGCACCTGCTCGATGAGCCACCTGGCGACGTGGAATTGCTGTCTACCGAGACGCTGGAGTACACCTCCAGGCTGATCGAGAAGAAACTCGGCGACTTCGGCATCGAGGTGAATGTGGTGGCGGCACAACCGGGGCCCGTGATCACGCGCTACGAAATCGAGCCGGCGGTGGGCGTCAAGGGCAGTCAGATCATCAACCTTGTGAAGGACCTGGCGCGCGCACTATCGGTGGTTAGCGTGCGCGTGGTCGAGACCATTCCCGGCAAATCCTGCATGGGCCTGGAGATCCCGAATCCGAAGCGGCAAGTGGTGCGGCTCTCCGAGATCCTCAGTTCCAAGGCGTACGCCGAGATGGGTTCCGCGCTCACGCTGGCGCTGGGCAAGGGCATCGCCGGCAACCCCATCGTCGTGGACCTCGGCAGAATGCCGCACTTGATGGTGGCGGGCACCACCGGGTCGGGCAAGTCGGTGGCACTCAACGCCATGATCCTGTCGCTGGTGTACAAGGCGCCGGCAAAGGACGTAAGGTTGATCCTGGTGGACCCCAAGATGCTCGAGCTGTCGGTGTACGAAGGCATTCCGCACCTGCTTGCGCCGGTGGTCACCGATATGAAGCAGGCCGCGCACGCGCTCAACTGGTGCGTCGGCGAAATGGACCGCCGCTACAGACTGATGTCCACGCTGGGCGTGCGCAATCTGTCCGGATTCAACCAGAAGATCAAGGATGCGGAAAAGACCGGCAAGCCGCTGACCAATCCGTTCACAATCACCCCGGAGAATCCCGAGCTGCTGACGGAATTGCCCGTGATCGTGGTGGTGATCGACGAACTTGCCGACCTGATGATGGTGGTGGGCAAAAAAGTCGAGGAGTTGATTGCGCGTCTGGCGCAGAAGGCCCGTGCGGCCGGCATACATCTCATTCTCGCCACCCAGCGGCCGTCGGTGGACGTCATCACTGGATTGATCAAGGCGAACATTCCGACCCGGGTCGCGTTCCAGGTCTCGAGCAAGGTTGACTCGCGTACCATCCTCGATCAGATGGGTGCGGAACAGCTTCTCGGGCAGGGCGATATGCTGTATCTGCCGCCGGGCACCGGTTACCCGCAGCGGGTGCATGGCGCCTTCGTTGCGGATCAGGAAGTGCACAAAGTGGTGGATTACCTGAAATCGCGCGGTCAGCCGCAGTACATCGACGATGTTCTGGAAGGCGGCGAGGCCGACGCGGACGAAGGCGTTGCCACGGGCGAGGCGGAAGGCGAAGCCGATCCGCTCTACGACCAGGCCGTGGAAATCGTGCTCAAGTCGCGGCGGGCGTCCATTTCGCTGGTGCAGCGGCATCTGCGCATCGGCTATAACCGGGCGGCGCGCCTGATCGAGCAAATGGAACGTGCCGGGATGGTTTCCACCATGCAGCCCAACGGCAACCGTGACATTCTGGTTCCGTCGAGAACGGAAGCGTGAAGCAGAGGCGAGAGGCGAGAGGTGAAGGGGGAGGTCATGCGAAAACGTCTGATACTGGCTGCACTATTGGCACTGGCGCCCGCTGCGGTCGCCGACGTATTCAAATGGGTGGACCGTAGCGGCGGCGTGCACTACGGCGATACGCCGCCCGCAAACGCAAGGTCCCGTTCGGTAGACTTGCATTTCGCCAGGAGCGCCACACCGACCGAAGTGAAGTCCTGCTGTGTGGCGAACGAGGATATGTCGATGGCGGCGGAGCGGCCGGTGTACTTTGGCTTCGTTGCCGAGCCCCCGGTGCGCAAGCTGACACCGCGTGGTCTGGACTTCGGCGTTTTCATAATGTTGCGGCATGGCATGAGCACAGGCGAACTGCTGCTGCGCGCCGGTCCGCCCGATTATCAGAGCACGGACGGAAATTCGGTTCAGCCGATCGCGATCTTGCGGCGTGTGCGGCCAATCGACACGGTGCACAGCTTACCTGGCCGCGGGCCGGTTCTCTCCTACGCATTCAGCAACCTTATTGTCGAGACCTTCTACTACTACCCGACGGTCTCCAACCCATTCACGACCGTAATCACCTTGACCGGAGGACGGATCACTGATTTGCAGAGGACGAGGCAATTCTGATGAGGCGTGGATTTCTCGTCATCGCCCTTCTTCTGGGCGGGCTGTCCGCCTTGCCGGTGCAGGCCGGTCCAATCGAAAAACTGCGTGCCTTCGTCGAACAGACGCGTTCGGCGCGCGCAAACTTCACTCAGTCGGTGGCGGACTCGAGCGGCCAGATCTC
>JBQTIV010000078.1:0-3491 GCA_052387775.1 Betaproteobacteria bacterium | reverse complement strand
GCGAGGCGCCGATGCGCAGGTGCGACATGCCGAACTCGGGTCGGTACGCGACATGGGTGGCGCCGAGAACCTCGCAGTAGAAGCGGCGCATGGCATCGATGTCCCTGACGCGCAGGACGACGTGATCGATGCCTTGGATGGTCAGCATGGCCGAATGCTCGACTTTGCCCGTGACCATTCAGAATACCGTCATCAGCGCAATGCTCAAACCGCCGTAAATCACGATCACCGCCCAGAAGTAGCGTGGCCCAGCTTCCCTGGTAATCACCCGCGGAGGGCTCAAACCACGGGATTTGGCGTAGACCTTGCCGTCAAAAACCGCCCAAAGTGTGTAGGCGGCGACGAGGATGCCGAGCGGTTTGAACATGAGACGCTAACGAGTCTGTAGGAAAACCCCTTCGCAGAAGCTTACCACCGCCCGTTTGCGCGCAGCGCGAGGTGGGAAGCACTTCGACCTGCCGCCTTAGGCCGGGCGTCTGCGTCGAGCGTGTGCGTATGCCTGCTGCGGTGCTGGTTCATTGCAGAGTTCTCCGACTTCGTCGACCGAGGCTCCCGTAGCGTTGCACCTTGCCGATGTTGTGCACCAGGCAGTAGAGCAGCCACTGGGTGTTGACCTTCGTTCGGCCGCGGTGGCTGAAGCGCTTCAAGCCCCGGGCGCTGGAGAGGTTGGCGAACACGGGCTCGGCGACCGCCAGCCGGCGACTATACTGGTAGCGCCCGTGCTCGGTGTCGATCTTGCGCTTCATCTTGGCGGTGTAGGTCTCGGGCTTGTCCGTCGTGCGTGCGATGAAGAACACCACTTGGCGCACCGGGGTACGCTCAGGATGGCGCAGGCACTTCTCGCGCAACGTGCACGGGCCGCACACGCGCTTGGCGCCAGTGAACTTCACCGCTATCTGCCCCCGGATGCGGCAGTGGGCCCCGTTCTGATACAGGAACTGCCCTGCCGGGCAGATGCAGGTCCGGGTTTGGCGGTCGTAGATGAAGTCGCGCGGCCGGAACAGCCCTCGGCCCGGGGGCCGCGCCCACGGGGCGGCGGCGCGGCACGTGACGGCTTGCCGTGGCAAAGCGCGGGTCGCGTTTGCGAAACAGCGTGTCGGCGAGATAGCCGTCGACACCGGTGTCGAACAGATACTTCACGTTCGCTTCACTGTGGAAGCCCGAGTCGGCCGCCACCGCTACTTGATCGAGCACGTCTTCGGCCCCGAGCGCCCGGAAGTTCTCCCGCACCCCCTCCAGCATGGGCACGAGCAACGCATGCTCCTGCGCTTCCCCATAGGCCTGAGCGTGCACCACGACCTGGTGCCGGGCATCGGTCACCGTCACCCCGTCATAGCCCTGGATCACGCCCTTGCCGGTCTTCATCTTGGCGCTCTCGTTGTCGGTCACGTTGCTCTTCTTCACCCCTCCCGAAGGTCCCACCTTGTCTTCATGGCTCGTTAACCACTGCTTCACCTTGCGCGTGGCCTGCTTCAAAGTGTCGATCTGGCGCTCGCGCGCCGCCTGCACCGGGCCCTCCTCACCGGCTTCGTCCGCCTCGCGGTGGCGCCTGACCAAATAGCGCACCGCGCGCTCCATCTTCGCGACTTTCTTCGTAAAGTCCGCCCGCGTGCCGCTCCAGCCCTTGGAGGCGTTCGAAGGCAGTTTCACCCCGTCCACCGCGAACATCTCCCGCCCGATCAACCCCGCTTCATCACACACCAGGAGCACGTCCCGGAACACCGACACGATCTCGGCATCGAGCCGGGCAATGAAGTCCGCAATCGTGGTGAAGTGCGGAGCCGAATCGGCCGAGAGCGCCATGAACACCACGTTCTCCCGGGTGAGCCGCTCGATTTGACGGCTGGAGGTCACCCCCCGCGAATAGGCATAGAGGATGATCTTCAGCAGGATCGCCGGATCGTAGGCGGGTGCCCCGGTCTCATCATTCTGGTAACGATGCTCAAAGACCGCGAGATCGATCTCGTGATCGATCAGGTGATTGAGCGTGTGCTCGAAGGTCCCGGGAAGGATCTGCTCTTTGAAGCTCACCGGCACGAGCTTCCTCTGGCTGTAGTCGTAGGGCTTGAATCGCGCCATCGCCGCCTCCCGCATGCTGAGGGGCGAAACACCCCTCTTCACATCCTAGTACGGCGGCAGATCAAAGGGTTCAAGACTTTTTCTACACCCTCAACGTCCCGGTTAAGCGGCGCGCTTTGCGCGCGTCCGTGTGCAAGCGGTTGTTAGCCGGCTCCGTTCAGTAGAGGACAATGGCCTGATCTCCATCGTGGACTCTCAATGATCGCACGGCATCCGCATTCAAGGCGTGATCGCTACCTTGAGAACGCCGTCACGCTGATTAGCGAACAATTCATAGGCCTGCTCGATCTGATCCAACTTGAAACGATGCGTGACGAGTGGTTTGAGATCCAACCGTCCTCCAGCGACCACGTTCATCAGCCGCCGCATCCGCTCCTTGCCTCCTGGGCAGAGTGTCGTGACGATCTTGTGATCTCCGAGCCCCGCCGCGATCGCATCGAGCGGGAGCAACAGCTTGCCGGAATAGACGCCCAGGCTGGAGAGCACGCCACCCGCCTTCAGCACGCGCAGACAGCTTTCGAACGTCTGCTGTGTACCAAGCGCCTCAATCGCGACGTCCACGCCGCGACCATCGGTGAGGCGCATGATCTCGGCAATCGCGTCGGTCTTCCTGAAGTCAATGGTGACATCGGCGCCGAGTTGCCTCGCCATCTCGAGACGTTCCTGAATGCCATCGACCGCAATGATGGTTGTCGCCCCCTTGAGTTTCGCACCGGCAGTAGCGCATAGCCCGATCGGGCCTTGCGCGAACACGACAATGGTGTCGCCGATCTTGATGCTGCCGTTTTCCGCCCCGCCGAAACCCGTGCTCATGATGTCGGGGCACATCAATACCTGCTCATCGCTGAGCCCGTCGGGCACGAGGGAGAGGTTCGCCATGGCGTGCGGCACCAACACGTACTCGGCCTGGCACCCGTCGATCGTGTTGCCGAAGCGCCAGCCGCCGATGGGCTTCCCTCCGCACTGCGCTTGATGTCCGTCTAGGCAGGCGTGGCACTGGCCGCAAGGGGTGATGGCGCCGACGATGACGCGCTGGCCGGCGACATATCCTGTGACACCGGACCCGAGCGCTTCGATCACGCCCACGGGTTCGTGCCCGATGATGCGTCCAGGCGTCACCGGATACTCCCCCTTCAGAATATGCACGTCGGTTCCGCATATGGTCGTGGTGGTCACCTTGATCAATGCTTCACCGGGGCCGACGGCCGGGATGGGCTTCTCATCCAGAACGATTCTGCCTGGCTCGACGAACACCGCCGCTTTCATGGTTTGCATGGCTATCCTCTCAAAGATCCGGTCGGTTCAGCGCCGTCACAAGCTCCCAGCGTTCGCCGCTCTCCTGTGGAGGCGTTCAAGCACCGCAAGAGCGAGCTTGCGCCCTTCCTCAAGGAGCAGGATCGAAGCGGCTACGC
>JBQTIV010000077.1:0-32026 GCA_052387775.1 Betaproteobacteria bacterium | reverse complement strand
AGCCAGATCTATGGCCAGCCGCCATACGTCCAGGTCCTTGTGGGATTTCACCGGTTCGCCAAAGTTCCGCAGTACTACGCAGTCACGACAGTCACGATAGTCACGCAGTCACGCCCAGGCACCATCTTTCAGAAAGTACCTGGATACGCCCCGCCATCAATGAGGAAATTCATTCCAGTGATGTAACCCGCCTGCCTGCTGCACAGGTAAGCGCAGGCGTCGCCGAACTCGTCCGGGTTGCCGAATCGTCCGGCCGGCACCGTTTTCATCCGCGCCAGATGCACTTCCTCCACCGGTTTACCCTGCATTTTGGCGGCGGCCTGGCTGCTGCTCTTGAGCCGGTCAGTGTCGAACATTCCTGGCAACAGATTATTGATGGTGACGTTGTGCGCCACGGTCTTACGGGCGATGCCGGCGATAAAGCCGGTAAGTCCGGTGCGCGCGCCGTTGGACAGCCCAAGAATATCGATGGGCGCCTTCACCGCGCTCGACGTGATGTTGACGATGCGCCCGAACTTGCGCGAGATCATGCCGTCCACCGTGGCCTTGATTAGCTCGATCGGGGTGAGCATGTTGGCCTCGAGCGCAGCGATCCACATGGCGTGGGTAAAGTCACGGAAGTCGCCGGGCGGCGGTCCGCCCGCATTGTTGACCAGGATGTCGGGATTCGGGCAGGCGGCGAGCGCTTGCTTGCGACCGGCCTCGGTGGTGATATCGGTGGCCACGATGTTCACCTTTACACCGGTGGCCTTGCGGATTTCGTCAGCCGTGGCTTCCAGTGCCTCGCGACCGCGAGCGAGGATGGTGACGTTCACGCCTTCGCGGGCCAGCGCAAACGCACAGCCCTTGCCCAGCCCTTTGCTGGCGGCACAGACCAGCGCGGACTTTCCTTTGATGCCGAGATCCATGGGTTTCGATCCTTTTTGTCTGTGTCAATTGCGAATGTCGGCGCGACCGGCCGGGGGCAAATATCGTGACGCATGCAGACGGCTTTGGCAATCCGCAATAATGTTCCGATCGGGCCGCCATTTGCCGCGATATAATCGCCGCCGCCGGCCATAATGCAAGCACTCATGATCCCGCGCCCTCTCCTGCCGTTCGTCATCGCCTGCGGGTGTTTTCTCGCGGGTTGCGCAACCGGCCCAAATCCCCGCGATCCGTACGAGAGCTTCAATCGAAAAGTGTTTGCGTTCAACGACGCTCTCGACAAAGCCATTCTTAGACCGGTCGCGATCGGGTACGACAAAGTACTGCCGGAATTCGCGCGTACCGGGTTGACCAACTTCTTCAACAATCTGGGAATGGTGGTGGTGACGTTTAACGATGCGGTCCAGCTCAAAGGCGAGAAGGTGCCGGTGGACATCGCCCGCTTCGCCACTAATCTGACCTTCGGCATCTTCGGCCTGATCGACGTCGCAACCGAACTCAGGATCGAGAACCGCAAAGAGGATTTCGGCCAGTCCCTGGGTTACTGGGGCGTGGGCAGCGGGCCTTACATCGTGCTGCCCTTCTTCGGGCCGAGCACCGTGCGGGATGCGCCGGGACTGGCGGTCGATTTCGTGGTCAGCCCGTACTATTACGTGTGGGAAGATGAGGCGGGCATCCGCTGGGGGCTGCTGGCAGTCGATATCGTGAATACCCGCGCCAATTTGCTGCCCGCGGATAAATTTCTCCATGATACAGGCGTGGAGCGTTACTCGTTCCTGCGCGATATCTACCTTCAGCGGCGGGAATTCCTGATCCACGACGGCAATCCGCCGGTTTCCAGTACCGGCCCACGCACGAAGAGCTTGCGCGAACTGGAGGAGGAAGACTTGCAGGATGAACCGGCTTCTCCTGCAAAGCAGGAGAAGCCGGGGAGACCGTGATGAACGTTACGACGTAACAACGTGACTGTCGTGACTGTCATATCTTGCTCTGCAACATCTCTAATTTCTTGCACTAACTCTCGCGGGAGTCTCGGAGTCACGGGGGCACGACAGTTACGGCCTTACCCGTCACGGGTTCATCCACCAGCATTTGTGAACCTTCCTGTCGCGGAGCCCGGTTGGAAGGGCGGTCGGGCAAGAAAATCGGGCAGAAAAACAGCGAAAATGGGTCTAAACTTATGTTAGTTGCCTGATCAAGAGATGATGCCAAGCCTCCATTGCCCACTGAAGGCCATTGTATTGTCGGCGCTGATCGCCGCCGGTGGGCAGGTATTCGCCCAGAAAGAGGACAACTGGTACGGGGGCTACAGCAGCGGCTTCTGGGGCCTGGGCGATTCGGTCGGCGTCCGGGGTACGTTGCCCGCGGTATTCGGGTTGCCTAGCAGCAGCGCCGAGGGCCTGTCGGCGTCGAGGTTTTTCAGTGGCTACCGCATGTCGGATTCTTTTGCCATCGAGGGGGCGCAGACCAGCTTCGGCCTGAGCGGGTCGGCCTGCGGCGGCGATCCCCTGGCCGGCGATGCGTACCGATCCTGTTATGGCTCGGCGTGGAGCCTCTCGGGTGTAGCTACCCGTCCCATTCGATCGATAGGCTTGGCGCTGTACGGCAGGATGGGAATGCATTACTGGCAGAACGGCCCACAGGACGAGGGCGCCAGTCATCGCACCCTGGACGACCTCGGCAAGGTATATGGAATCGGCCTGAGCTACGAGTTTACCAAGGCCGTAACTTTCCGCGCCGAAGCGGAACGCTACACCGACCTCGCGGGCACCAACGGCAACGGTCCTGCCACCGGCGTCGGACTGGACGCCAACGTTCATTCGATCGGACTATCCATCAAGTTTTGAGCAGTAGCTCAAAACTTGATGGCGTGACGACGTGACGGTCGTGACGAGGTGACGTGTCACGGCCAACAGGAAGAAAATGTCCTAACGCACAGTCTCTTGGATCTTACGTCGTCACGTTCGTCACGCCGTCACGATCGTCACGGTTTCCTCGTAGTCAGCCAAATCCCGCCGAATATCAACGCCGCCCCGGCGAAATGGTAAGCGTACAGCTGCTCATCGAGGAAGGTCACCGACAGCAGCGCACCGAACACTGGCATAAGGTGAACGAACAGTCCCGCCTTGTTCGGACCGATCTGCGCAACGCCACGATTCCAGAACAGGTAGGCCACGACGGAGGGCAAGGTGCCGTAGTAAGCAAGAGCCGCGACCACGGGGATGGAAACCGCAAATCCTCCGCGCGTGAACAGTTCCCACAGGTAAAACGGCAAAAGCAGCGGCAGGCCAAGCAGCAACATCGCCGCCAGGAAACCTATGGCGGTCAGCCCGGGTGGCCGCCGGCGCAGCACGATGGTGTAGATCGGCCATAGGAACATCGCCGCAATCAACCACAGGTCGCCACGGTTGAATTTGAGTTCCTCGAGTATTTGCGGCTCACCGCGCGCAACAATCGCCGCGACCCCCACCAGCGACAGCACCACGCCCGTTGCCTGCCAGCCGTCGAGGCGCTCGCGAAACGCCAGCCACGACATCACGATGATGAGGATCGGCGTGACCGAGTTGAACAGCACACCGTTGGTCGCTGCGGTGTATTGCAATCCGACGTAGATCATGGTGTTGAACAGCGTCGCGCCAAGGCTGCCCAGCAGTGCGAGGGTAAACCAGTTGGCGCGCACAACATGCCAGTTGCGCTTGAGTTCCGAGGCGGCAAACGGCAGCAGGATCAGCAACGCCACGGCCCAGCGCCAGAAGCTCATCGCCACCGGCGGGATATCGTCGCGCATCGCCCGCCCGACCACCCAGTTGCCGGCCCAGAAGAGCGAGGTCAGAGTCAGTAGGAGGTAAGGGGACGGGTGCCGAAACAGTCGGAGAAGCCGTGACGAACGTGACGGCGTGACGGTCGTGACGGGTCGAGCAGTTCTTTCCTGCGGCGATGTTTTGGCTGACATCTATCGTGTTCTTCTTGCCGCGTTTGATTTGTTCAGAACTTATTTTGCCGGTTTTACCTCGTCACGTCGTGACGAGTATGCGGCCATCGGCCGCATGGGATGGAATCGTAGTTCCGGCATCGCGCCGCGCTTCCGCGAGGCACGAGCCTGCACTGAAACGCGCAATAGGGCGGCGCGTTTTCACGCCCTCACGGAATTTCTAGTTCAATCGTGCCGAGTGGCGTTGCAGTTCGACGATTCGGCCGCGGATTTCGTCGTGGTCGTCGCAACCGGCGGCGAGTTCCAGATAGCGCTCGAAATCGGCGACTGCGGCGCGGGAGCACTCGAGTTCCTGGTAGATCATTCCCCGGTCGCGAAGCTCCGGGGGCTGATTCGGCGCTGTGGCGATGATCCAGTCCAGAATTGGTAGCGCGCGATCGAACTGCTGGCTGCGCAGGTAGATGGCCTTGAGGTTGCGCAGCAGGCGCAGGATGATTTCCTTCTTGCCGGCCGTGCCCAGCATGCCGGCGATGTCGCTGCGCGAAACCTCGCTGCCGCGCATTTCACCCAGGCGTTTTTGCAGATCTGCTGCTCCCAGCGAAATGCCCCCGGAGTACGGATCGAGCACAACGGTGCCTTCGGGCAACACGCACTTCACCATGAAGTGCCCGGGAAAACTCACGCCCTGCAGTGGCAGGCCAATGCGACCGCCGACTTCCATGTACAGCAGGCTGAGCGTAATCGGGATGCCGACGCGGCGGTCCAGCACCTCGTTCAGGCAACTGTTGCGCGGGTCGTAGTAGTCCGCCTCGTTGCCGGCGAAACCGAGGTCGGCAAACAGGTATTCGTTGAGTGCCAGGATGCGCTTCGACGGGCTTGCATCCGCATGGATGTGCGACTTGAGAGTTCTGGCCAATTCCTCGACACGCGCCAAGTTGTGCGCCACGTCAAGGTCTGGATAGGCGTGGGTGGCGATCAGCAGCGCAGCTTCGGCAAGATTGATTGTTTCTTCCGGGCCCGATACCACCTGTTGCAGGCGTTCGCTCGTCAGGCCTGTGGGCTGGACTTCCGTAGGGGACGGATAGTGCGCGCTCAACTCTATACGTCCTGTTTCTCCGGGACCGGCGGGAGGAAAAGAGCTGGCACCTCTTTTTTCGACGCCTGCGGCCGCGGCGCGGTGCCCGCGACCTCGGTCAGTGGCGATGCTGGCGGTGTATATGGCCTGGAGAACAGCGGGTCAGCGGCCTGCGCACTGCGCGCAGGCGCATTGCGGGCGGAATGGGGACGGCGATCCTCGCGATGCCGGCTTTCGTCGCGGCGGTTTTGATCGCGCCGGCCTTGCGGACGGCGGTCTTGCCGATGGCGCATTTCTCCACGCGGCGGCGGCGTACGCTTGAAGTCTTCGGCCTCGGCGACCGGCAACGTGATCTTGAGAAGTTTTTCGATCGCGGCCAGTTTCTCGCGTTCATCGTCGGCCATCAATGCGATAGCCTCGCCTGTCAGTCCGGCGCGGCCCGTGCGGCCGATGCGATGCACGTAATCTTCGGGCGAGCCGGGCAGGTCGAAGTTGATCACGAACGGCAGTTGTTCGATGTCCAGTCCGCGCGCGGCAACATCGGTGCCAACCAGCACCTGCGTGCGGCCTTCCTTGAATTCGGTGAGAGCCTGCGTGCGCTCGCCCTGGGTGCGATCGCTATGGATCGCCGCAGCGGCAATGCCGTCCCTCGCCAGCTTGTAGGCGAGCCGACTGGCACCGATCTTGGTGTTGCAGAACACCAGCACCTGACGCATGTCGCGCGAGCGGATCAGGTGGGTGAGCAGATCGCGCTTGGCGTTGGCGTCGACGCGGTACACCTGGTGCGTCACGGTCTCGACCGCCGAATTACGGCGGGCGACCTCGACGTTCACCGGGTTCTTGAGCAACTGCTTGGCCAGCCCGCGAATGTCATCGGAGTAGGTGGCGGAAAACATGACACTCTGGCGCCGCGCCGGCAGCAGCGCCAGGATGCGCTTGATGTCGGGCAGGAAGCCCATGTCGAGCATGCGGTCGGCTTCATCCAGGACCAGGAACTGCACCTGCGAAAGATGGACGGTCTTCTGCTGCAGGTGGTCAAGCAAGCGGCCGGGGGTAGCGACCAGGATTTCCACCCCTGCGCGCAGCTCGGTAATCTGCGGATCGATGCTGACCCCGCCATAGACGACCGCGGAACGCAAGGCGATGTGCTTGCCGTAAGTCTTGACGCTTTCCTGCACCTGCGCGGCCAGCTCCCGGGTCGGCGTCAGGATCAGCGCGCGCACCTGGTGACGCGCCGGCGAGACGCTGTTGTTGGCGAACTCCTTCAACTGCTGCAACATCGGCAGCGTGAAACTCGCGGTCTTGCCGGTACCGGTTTGAGCGGCGGCCATGACGTCTTGGCCGAGGAGAATGGGAGGAATCGCCTTTGCCTGGACCGGCGTGGGCTCGGTGTAACCCTGATCAGCTATGGCTTGCAACAACTCTGGGGCGAGCCCCAGATCCGAAAACGACATTAATTTGAACTCCTGCATCGTTCGATTCGACGATGCGATTGGCGCCGGGAGCGACAGGCTGCGGCCCTTCCGGATCCCTATTGAGGGCGCATGGTACACGATAAGCCGCGATTCCGAAAGGGTTTTTTAGGTTCCGTGAATGTCGTGAAACAAGACGACGTGAATGAAGTAATGGCTTATAGGCTATACAGCGGCCGAACCGATTTTGAGAAATTCACGTTATTCACGATATTCACGGTAGTCACGATTTTCACGGCACTTGCGGCCCTTCGGGTCTTCTGCGGCGTATCCATTCGTTCAAGACCTGGTAGCCGACGGCAAGAAAAGTCGGCCCGAGAAACACGCCGATGAATCCGAATGTGAGTACGCCGCCTAACACCCCGAGGAACACCAGGATGAACGGCAGATGACTGCCGCGGCTGATGATGATCGGCTTGAGGAAATTGTCCACCAGGCTGATGACCAGAATGCCCCACAGGCCCAGGAAAATCGCCGAGCCGACCGACCCCTGATAGAAAAGCCAGACTGCTGCCGAGCCCCAGATCAGCGGTGGCCCGACCGGCACCACCGAAAGGAAGAACGTCACCAGCCCGAGCAGGGTCGCCCCCGGCACACCGGCGATTAGAAAGCCAATCGCGGCCAGGACCCCTTGTGCAAGCGCTGTGCCGAGAATGCCGTACACGACGCTGTTCACGGTCTTGCCGGCGACGTCGAGCAAGTGCCGGGCATCGGGACCGGCGACACGAGACGCCGCATCGCGCACGCGCGCCGCAGCGGCATCGCCGTCACGGAACAGGAAGAACGCGACCAGCACGCTCAAAGCCAATTGCAGCACGCCCGCGACGAGATATCCCCCCGCTTTGACGAGCCCTTCCCTGGCAGGCAGAAGCAAATTGCGCATCTCTTCGACCAACTGGCTGTCGTCGTGCGCAAGGCTGTGCCAATAGGTATCCATGCGCTCCCCCACCAGCGGCAGCGTCTTCACCCATGCAGGCGAATCCGGCAGCCCGGACTCGAACACTGCTCGTATCGTCTCCATCAACGCGGCCGCGTTGTCGGCCAGACCGCCGGCGACGATGACGAACGGCGCGAGCAGAATCACGCACCCCGCCAGCGTCATCAATGCGGCAGCGGCGGTGTTCCTGCCACCCATGGCGTTCCTGAGGCGCACATACAGCGGCCACGTGGAGAACGTGAGGATCACCGCGAGCAGCAGCGCAGTGACAAAGGGAAACAGGACCAGCAGGCAACCGGCCATCAACACGGCAGCCGCGCCGAGGCCCAGCATCCTGTCGGTATTCTCGAATTCTGCCATGAGTTCCCGCGAGCTTACTCGAAAGGGTGCCGCTTGCGGAATCAACCGCTGCGCGTCTGCACAGCTTCCAACTCCTCCCAGCGTGCCAGAATGGAAGTGAGTTCGCGGTCGATCGCGGCGTAGCGTCGGTTCAGACGCGGCACGTCCTGCGGCTGTTCCCGGTAGAGCGACGGGTCGGCAAGCCGCCTGCCGATGTCCGCCTGTTCCCGCTCCAGCAACTCGATGCTGGCTGGCAGGGCCTCGAGTTCCTTGCTTTCGGCGAAGCTGAGTTTGCGCGCTCGCGCGGGACTCACGCGTTCACGCGCTGGCGCCGAAACCGGATGAACGTTGTGTGCGCGCGCGGCCAACTCGTGTTCATCGGCAATGCGCTTCCAATCCGCGTATCCGCCGGGATTCTTGCTCCAGCGGCCCGCTCCCTCCGCGGCAATGTAGTCGGTAATGACGTTGTCCAGGAATACCCGGTCGTGACTCACCAGCAGCACCGTGCCGCCGTATTCCTGCAACAGGTTCTCCAGCAGTTCCAGGGTATCGATGTCGAGATCGTTGGTCGGCTCGTCAAGCACCAGCAGGTTCGCCGGCTGGCTGAACAGACGCGCCAGCAACAGGCGGTTGCGCTCGCCGCCGGAAAGCGCCTTCACCGGGGTGCGGGCGCGCTCTGCGGTAAACAGGAAATCGCCAAGATAAGTCATTACGTGCCGGCGCGCGCCCTCGATTTCGACATAGTCCGATCCGGGCGCGATCGTCTGCGCCACGGTGGCCTCTTCGTCGAGCAGGGTGCGGAATTGATCGTAATAGGCGACACTCAAGCGGCTGCCACGGCGGACACGGCCGGCGTCCGGCTCGATCTCGCCGAGGATCAGTCTGATCAACGTCGACTTGCCGATGCCGTTCGGTCCGATCAGGCCGACCTTGTCGCCGCGCAGGATGCGGCAGGAGAAATCCTCGACCACCGAACGGCCGTCGTAACGCTTGGTGACGCGCTCGAGTTCAACCACCCGTTGCCCGGAGCGCTCGCCCTCGGCGACAGCCATCGTCACCTGGCCTTGGCGGTTGCGGCGTGCCGCGCGTTCCTCGCGTAGCCGTTCGAGACGGCGCACCCTGCCCTCATTGCGGGTGCGGCGCGCCTCGATGCCCTTGCGGATCCACACTTCTTCCTGCGCCAGCAGCTTGTCGAATTTCGCGTTGCTTACCGACTCGGCCGCCAGTTGCTCGGCCTTGCGCCGCTCGTAATCGGCGAAACTGCCGGGAAAGGTCGCGAGGCGACCGCGGTCGAGTTCGAGGATGCCGGTGACCACGCGATCGAGGAAAGCGCGATCGTGCGTGACCACCAGCACCGCACCAGTGAACGCGATCAGCGTTTCTTCCAGCCACGCGATCGAATCCAGGTCGAGATGGTTGGTAGGTTCGTCGAGCACCAGCATTTCCGGATCGGCTACCAGCGCGCGTGCCAGCGCAACGCGCTTGCGGGTTCCGCCGGAAAGCGCTTCGACGCGGGCATCCGCCGGCAGGCCGAGACGCGACAACACTGCCTCTACCCGGCTTTGCAGGTTCCAGCCGTCGCGGCGTTCCAGCGCCTCCTGAGTCGATTGCATGGTAGCCATGGCCGTCTTGTCGTGGGGCGAGTGTTCGAGCACATGCACCGCTGAATGATACGAAGCAAGCAGATCAGCGAGTTCGCCCAATCCCGCGACCGTCGCTTCAAACACCGTGTGGCCGGGTTCGAGCACCGGTTCCTGGGGAACGAAGCTGATACGCAGCTCTGGCCGCCGCCATACCTGGCCATCGTCGGGCGCGGCCAGCCCCACGAGAATTTTTAGCAGGCTCGACTTTCCGGCACCGTTGCGACCGATCAGGCCTGTGCGGCTGCCTGGCTCGATCACCAGATCGGCGTGCTCAAGCAACGGCACATGACCGTAAGCGAGCGAGACGTTTTCGAACGTTGCTATCGGCATAGGTTGTTAAATACTGAAAACTTTCACCACAGAGACACAGAGGCACAAAGAAAAACTCAAATACGTACAAGAACCCGGACTCATGAAGGCGCGAATATCTTCCTCGGTGTCCCTGTGCCTATTAGCTCTTTGTCCCGTTCTTTGTCGTTCTCTGTGCCTCTGTGTCTCTGTGGTGAGTGCGGTGGTTCCACATCATGTCCTCGCGGGCCAGGCCCAGCCGCGAAGCAGCAGCACGGCGACAGCGGCGACGGCAGCGGCCAGGAAGAACGCCATCGCGGCGCTCTGGAATTGCCAGACGGCGCCAAACAGGAGCCCCGCCGGGATGGCGGCAAGCCCAATCATCAGGTAATACCAGCCGAAGGCGCTTCCCTGCTCCGTGGGCGCGGCAAAGTCGCTGACCAGCGCCCTCTCGGCGCCCTCACCCAGTCCGAAGAACAGACCGTAGACAATGGTCACCGCCCACAAGCCGATGCTGGTATCCGCTTTGCCGAACAACAGAAAACAGGCGGCGAAAGCAGTCCACGAGAACAACATCAGCGGCCCTCTTCCCATGTTGTCGGCAAGCCTGCCGCCCACCGTTGAAGTCAGCGCCTTGGCCAGGTTGAGCGCGGCCCACAGAGTTAGCAGCTCGACGGTGCCGATCCCCATTTGATAACCGAGCAGAACGATGAACGTCTCCGAGGCGCGCGCGAACGTGAACAACACCAGCACCAGCAAATAGCGCCGCAGACCGGGAGAGAGCGTACCCCAGCGCAGCGGCGCCAGTGCGCGCGCGACGGCCACCGTTGCAACTCGTGGTTCGCGAACACCGAACGCAACCAGGGCCACGGCAAGACAACCCGGTATCGCCGAAAGCAAGATCACCTGCGCCAGCGGCAAGCCGGACCATGTCAGTACAGCGGCGGCGACAAGACTGCCGCCCACCGCGCCGGCATTATCAAGCGCGCGATGGAAACCGTAGGCATACCCCTTGATATGCGTGGGCGTAGCGTCCGCGACCAGCGCGTCGCGCGGCGCGCTGCGCAGTCCCTTGCCGACCCGATCCACGCTGCGCAGCAGCAGCACCGACATCCAGGAACCGGCGAACGCCAGCAGCGGACGGGCGATGTTCGACAACGCATACCCCGCCAGCGTCAAGGTTTTGCGACGTCCTCCCTGGCGGTCGGAGTGCCGCCCGGACCAGAGCTTCAGAAAGCTCGCCACGGTATCGGCAACGCCCTCGATCAGTCCCAATGCGATCGGGCCAGCGCCCAGGACGCCCGCCAGCAGTATCGGGACCAGCGGCACAATCATTTCGGAGGCAAGATCGTTGAACAGGCTGACGAAGCCGAGCACGATCACGGTACGGGGAAGGCGGGAATTTATGGCCAAGAATGGTGACGGAAAAAACCGTGAATGCCGTGAATGTCGTGAAAATCGTGAATATCGTGAATGTCGTAACTGCCGCGAAGATTAAAATCGATTTCGAAATCGCGAATCACGATATCTACGAATCTTCAAGACCTTTTCGAGTCTTTGCGACATTCACGACATTCACGGATTTCGCCGTCTTTCGGTTAAGATTCGCCCCTACGCCCCGGTAGCTCAGTGGATAGAGCAACCCCCTCCTAAGGGGTAGGTCGCACGTTCGATTCGTGTTCGGGGCGCCAGCGAATGATTTCACGCCGTCGATCGACGCGCGATGACAGTGAACGGTGATTGAGTGATTCAGTAATTAGGTGATTGAAACCAGTCACTCAATCACTGAATCACTCAATCGCTGAATCACTCAATCACCGTTCACTGCTTCACTCAGCCCTTGATCCTGCTGAGGTACTCGCCGGTGCGCGTGTCGATCTCGACCTTGTCACCGATGGCGCAAAACAGCGGCACGCGCACTTCGAAGCCGGTGGCAATCCTGGCGGGCTTGAGCACCTTACCCGAGGTATCGCCGCGCACCGCCGGCTCGGTGTATGTGATTTCCCGCACCACTGAGTTGGGCAGCTCCACTGAGATCGCCCTGTCGTCATAGAACACCACCTGGCAGGGCAGGCCTTCCTCGAGATAGTTGAGCGCGTCGCCCATGTTCTCCTTGTCCACTTCGTACTGGTTGAACTCCGAATCCATGAATACGTACGCGGGCTCGGCGAAATACGAGTACGTCAGTTCTCTGCGGTCGAGGACCAGGTTCTCGAGCTTTTCGTCGGCCTTGTAGACCACCTCGCTGACGCCGCCGGTCAGCAGGTTCTTGAGTTTCATCTTCATGACGGCGGCGTTTCGCCCGCCCTTGTTGTATTCGGCGCGCTGCACGACCATCGGGTGCTTGCCGACCATGATCACGTTGCCGGCGCGCAGTTCCTGTGCCTGTCTCATCGTGTTTCCTGATAAAAATGGGTTGGAAAAAAAGCTGGCAATTATAGCCTTTCCGCGCAAAATTTAGCCAGGTTTCCGGCCAGATCGCCGGGTCCCTCGAGTCCGTGTTCCCAGCGCTGCGCCAGTTCCAGGTAATCCAGCTCGCTGCAGGCTGCCCAGGCCGCCGTCAGTCCTTCCGCCGCGGTTAACCCGTTCCACGCCGCCCACAGCGTGATCAGATTCGCGCCGGCGCCGGGGCCAGCACGCTCGAGATAGCGGGTGAGGAAAGCCTCGACCTTCAGCCGGTGCGCATCGCCGGCCTGCGGATAGGCCTGCCAGACCAATGGCCGTGCCGCCAACTGCGCACGCACGAAGGAATCCTCGCCGCGCACGAAATTCCAGTCGCAGGCCCAAAGGATGCGGTCGTAGTCGCCTTGTGAAAGGAAGCGAAGCACTTGCGCGGTGAGCGCGCGATCGCGCCCGCCTCCCGCCAATCCGCACGCTGCAAACACATCCACCGCCGCGGTGCCGGCAAATGCAAGCGCGCGCACCGGGCGGGCACCGGCGGCCCAGGCATCCAGGAGCGCAGCGACCGGCGCCTGCGGATAGCAGAACAGCGAGACCAACTGTTCATCCTGCGCGCGCGGCGGCACGCCGAGCGAAGCCAGATACCGCGACACGCCGTCCGCGTCGGACTGGAAATCCAGCCGCCGCCGCGCCAGTCCCTCTTCGATCAGCAACCCGCCGGTAGTGGAGTCGAAGCCCGGGAAGAAAAAGAATTTCGTTAGCGGCAGCCGCGGGTGAGGTGACGGCAGGCCGTGGCAGCCGCCGACCCATGACTCGGCGCTCAGATACTCGAGATTGATCCATACCGGCGGCCGCGCCCGAGCGGCCATCGCCTCAACAAACGAAGCCGGCAGTTCGCAGCCGAACGTCTCCACCACCACATCGGCAGGCTCCACCGCCTCAAACGGCAGGCTCCACCGCCGCACCTCGATGCCGCCGAGCCACTGCACGTCGGCAGCGGGATCGAGCGCCGGCGCCAACTGCGCGAAGGTCGCCAGATCATCGACCCACAGCCGCACAGGGGCGCCATGCTCAGCCGCAAGCTGGCGCGCCAGGCGCCAGCTCACGCCGATGTCGCCGAGATTGTCGATAACGTTGCAGAAAATGTCCCAACGCATAAGCAAGGATGAAGGATGAAGGGCAAGGATGAAGGCGGAAGGATGAAGGAGAGGCAGAAGCCACTGAACTTACTTCATCCTTCATCCCTCATCCTTCATCCTTGCTTTCAGGCCATTCCCCCATTGATCGAGATGACCTGGCCAGAGATGTAGCCGGCTTCGTCGGACACCAGAAATGCGGCCAGCGCCGCGACTTCTTCAGGCGTGCCGGAGCGCTTCATCGGCACCATCGCATCGATCGCCTCTTTGGGGAAGACCTGCGCAGTCAACGGCGTGGCGATGATGCCCGGCGCGATCGCGTTGACGGTGATGCCGCGCGAGGCCAGTTCCAGAGCCAGCGACTTGGTGGCGCCATGCAGGCCTGCCTTGGCAGCCGCATAGTTGACCTGGCCGCGGTTGCCCATCACGCCGGTCAACGAGGAAATGTTGACGATGCGGCCCCATCGGGTGCCCAACATCGGCAGCAACAAGGGTTGGGTGACGTTGTAGAAGCCGTTGAGCGAGACGTCGATCACGCGATCCCACTGCTCGCCGCGCATCCCCGCAAGCGGCGCGTCGTCATGCACGCCGGCGTTATTGACCAGCACCTGGATGGGCGCCTCGTCGACCAGCGCGCCGAGCGCGCTGGCCGTGTCCTTGCGGTCGGTCACGTCGAAAGCGACCGCCTGCGCCTGCGCCCCATCCGCGCGCAACTGCGCGGCAAGCCCCTCCGCGGCCTCCAGCCGGTTGTTGGCATGCACGATTACTTGCAGGCCCCGGGACGCGAGCATTCGGCAAATCGCCGCGCCGATCGCGCCGCTGCCGCCGGTTACCAGCGCGCGTCTTGCCTTCGTTGCGTCAACCATTTGCGGATTCTGCCGGAAATATTCGTTTGGGTCTGCCGTTTACAGCAGGTAATATTGGCCCGACAACCTGAACCCGCCCTCGGACCGTAAATGTCGACGACAGCATCGCAATTCTGCTCGCCGGGGATGCTGAAATGAGCGCGCCGGCTGCCGCGAGGCAATCCGCGGCCTCGCACTGCGACGTGTTCGTAATCGGCGGCGGACCGGCCGGCTCGACCATCGCCGCCCTGCTTGCCGAACGCGGCTGGAACGTGGTGATCGCGGAGAAAGAACGCCATCCGCGCTTCCATATCGGCGAATCTCTGCTGCCGATGAACCTGCCGCTGTTTGATAGGCTCGGAGTGAGCGAGCAAGTGGCGCGCATCGGTTTGATCAAGTATGGCGCCGAATTCACCTCCCCGCAGCACGCCAAGCCGGTCACTCTGAATTTCTCCAATGCCTGGGACAAGGCTTACCCCTCGGCCTTCCAGGTGCGGCGATCGCAATTCGACGAAATTCTGTTCAGGAACAGCGCCACGAAGGGTGCGCAGACGATCGAAGCATGCCGGGTCACGAAGGTGGAATTCCCGGCCGGGGACGATGTGCGCATCACCGCGAATCTCGGCGACGGGACCACGCGCGAATGGGGCGCCCGCTTTTGCGTGGACGCATCCGGCCGCGACACTTTTCTGGCCAACCGCTTCGGCATCAAGCGCCGCAATCCCCGCCACAACAGTGCGGCGATCTACGGCCACTTCGAGGGAGCGCAGCGCCTGCCCGGCAAAGAGGAAGGCAACATCAGCATCTTCTGGTTCGAGCACGGCTGGTTCTGGTTCATCCCGCTGATCGACGGGGCGACCAGTGTCGGCGCGGTATGCTGGCCGTATTACATGAGGACCCGCAAGACCGATCCAGCGCGCTTCCTGCTCGATACCATAGCGCTTTGCCCTGCACTGGCACAACGATTGCGCGATGCCACGCTCACCACCGGGGCCACCGCCACAGGCAATTACTCGTATTACTCCGAGCGCATGTACGGCGATCGCCACATCATGCTCGGCGACGCGTTCGCCTTCGTCGACCCCGTGTTCTCTTCCGGCGTAATGTTGGCGATGAACAGCGCCTTCGTCGGCGCCGATGCGGTGGATGCCAGCCTGCGCGATCCGGCCACCGCCGATGCGGCGCTGATGAGGTTCGACGAAAACGTGCGCTCGGGGGTGAAGGAATTCTCCTGGTTCATATTCCGCATGACCAACCCGACCATTCGCGACCTGTTCATGGGACCGCGAAACTTGCTGCGTATGGAAGAGGCGTTGCTGTCGCTTCTTGCCGGGGACCTGTTCCGCGGTACGCCGATCCACTGGAGCCTGTGGGCCTTCAAGTGCGTGTATTACCTGAGCAATCTGGCCCATCCCAGGCGCACCTTCAACGCCTGGCGCGGCCGCAGGCGGGCAATTCGCGGCCGGCGGGAAGAGTCGCCGGCGCTCGCGTGAACCCGTGGCGACGTGGCCGGAATGCGCCACTGCGATCGAGGATCCTGCCCTGCGGTGTACTGATACTTTCCATGATGGGGGTAACGCCGCTCGCAGCTGCGGCCGAATTTCCACTCTGGGAAGTCGGGGCCGGCGCCGCAGTGATCGACTTTCCCGACTACCGCGGTGCAGACGAGCGTCGCGTGCTTGTGCTCCCCTTCCCCTATGTCGTCTATCGCGGCGAGTCGTTGCAGGCCGACCGCGAAGGTCTGCGCGGGCGGTTCTTCAGGAACGACCGGGTGGATCTGCACCTCAGTGTGAGTGGCTCCATTCCCGTGGACAGTTCCGACAACGCTGCGCGGCAGGGCATGCCAGACCTCGATCCAACGCTGGAAATCGGGCCGCGACTGGATCTCGCACTCCTGCGCAAGCTCGGCGGCCGGATCGAAGTGACGCTGCGCCTTCCGGCACGCACCGTGATTGCGTCCGATTTTTCGCACACGAAAAACATCGGCTGGGTATTCCAGCCGCAACTCAATGCAGACTTTCGCGGTATCTGGCCCGGCGAAGGCTGGAACCTCGGCCTCGCCGCAGGACCCCTGTACGGCGACAAGCGTTATCACAATTATTTCTACGGCGTGGATCCGGCGTTCGCGACGCCGCAACGTCCCGCCTTCAGCGCCGAAGGCGGCTACGCTGGCAGCCAGATCCTGGGCGCTGTCAGCAAGCGCTTTCCTTCCTTCTGGGTGGGCGGCTTCGTGCGGCTGGATACGCTTGCCGGCGCGACGTTTGAATCCAGCCCTCTGGTCAGGCAAAATGAATCGTATGCCGCGGGCTTTGCGATTGCCTGGATACTCGGAAGTTCCAAAACGATGGTCGAGGCTGAGGAGTGAATGCGTTTGCGCCAGACAAAAAATGAATCGGCACAGCAACGCCAGCAATCTCCGGGCACGGCAGGGCAGGACGTGAGGATGCCGCCATCGCCTGCGGACCGCGATTTCGAGCGGGCACCGCTTTGGTTCCTGGCCCGCCCGCTTCGCCTGGCCTACGAATACTTCGTCCTCTATTTCGGCTACCTGTACTTCGGCATCGGCTGTTCCGTGATTTCGCTGGCCAGCGCGGTGCTGCACCCGTTGGTTCCAGGCCGCTTCGGCGTGCCGCTAGGCCGTTGGATGGCGGGCGTGTATTTTCGCGGCTTCCTGGCTTTGCTCAGGGCGAGCGGACTGATGCGCATCGATCTTGCCGCGCTCGATCCGCTTCGCGGCGAAAGTTCGATCATCATCGCGCCCAACCATCCTTGCCTGCTCGACGCCGTTTTCGTGCTCTCGCGGCTGCCACAGGCGGCCTGCATCATGAAAGCGGCGATCTGGGACAACCTTTTCCTCGGCGGCGGCGCGCGTCTTTCCGGCCACATCCGTAATGACGCACCGATCAACATGGTGCGGCTATCCACCCAGGAACTACGCGCGGGAAACCAGTTGCTGGTGTTCCCGGAAGGCACGCGTACGCGCGCAGCACCTGTGAACGCCTTCAAAGGCGGATTTGCGCTGATGGCGAAGAAATCCGGGGCGGCGGTGCAGACCGTATTTATCGAAACCAACAGCGCGTTTCTTTGCAAGGGCTGGCCACCGCTGAAAAAACCCGACTTCCCGCTTTACTACCGCGCGCGCCTGGGCATGCGCTTTACTGCCGAAAACGACGTGAATGCGTTTGTGTCGAAACTGGAAAAATACTACCGACAGGAACTCGCGACGCGGATCCAGGTCGAGCCAACGGCCGCTCGCGAATCGCGCCGGGCCGCGTCGGTATCTTAGAAATTGCAGTTTTCATTGGCCGCCATGCAACGTCGGCATGACGCCGTCGAACAACTCCAAAAAACATAATCCGCCATGCCCGATCGCTCGCGGACGCATTTGGTCCTCATCCCCAGTTACGACACCGGCGACAAGGTGCTGGAAACGGTGCGCGACGCGCGGCGATTCTGGGAACCCGTGTGGGTCGTGGTTGACGGGAGTACCGACGGCACGGCGCAAAGGCTGCAAGCCCTCGCCAGCGACGATGCGGGACTACGGGTGTTCGTGCTCCCTCGCAACCAGGGCAAGGGTGCCGCGGTGCTGCACGGCCTGCGCGCCGCGGTCGCGCAAGGCTACACCCACGTGCTGACCATGGACGCCGACGGCCAGCACGCCGCCGAGCGCATTGCCGCATTCATGCAGATGTCGGCGCAGCAGCCCGAGGCGTTGATACTGGGCAAACCGGTATTCGACGCCACCGCCCCCAGGCTGCGGGTGGTGGGTCGGCGCGTTTCCAACTGGTGGGCCAATCTCGAGACGCTTTGGGTGGGCATTGGCGACTCACTGTTCGGCATGCGCGTCTATCCGGCAAAGGCACTGCTCCGGGTAATGGAGTCGCAGCGCTGGATGCGGCGTTTTGACTTCGACGTCGAAGCAGCGGTGAGGCTGGTATGGGGCGGCGCCCGCCCGGTAAACCTTTCTGCGCCGGTGCGCTACTTCCGCCCCGAGGAAGGCGGCGTGTCGCATTTCAACTACCTGCGCGACAACGCACTTCTGAGCTGGATGCACATACGCCTGTTTTCCGGCTTTCTGCTGCGACTGCCGCTGCTGCTCACACGAAGCCGGAAGCTTTCGTTGCACGGGCGCCAGGAACGTTGAGCCGAAGCGGGATTTGATGCCGACCCTATCCAAACGCAGCGGGCAGGACGAGCGCGCGGCACTGTTTCCGCCGGAACTATTGGCGCATTTCGACGATGCGCTGATCGCTTCCTTCGATCTGTTCGAGGAGTACGTATCGCGGCAGGCGCTGGCGCTGTTCCGCGCCTGCGGGCTGGAGGCTGCTTGCCGCAGCCCAGCCAGCGTAGCCGAGGCGGTGGTCCGCGCCGAACTGGTGCCGGAAGTGGCGCGCTTGCCGGTTTCATGGATCCTGGCGTTGCTCGCTTCCCGGGACTGGATCATCCGCGAAGCTGGCGCGGACGGCGAAATCCGCTACCACCTCGGACAGGCGCCGCCACTTCTGGATCCAGAGGAATTACGTGCGGCTCAGCAGACGCACGACGCGCGCTGCCTGCCCGCTTTCGACATCGCGGCACTCGCCGCCGCGAATTACCCGGATGTCCTCGGCGGGCGAATCAACGGTGAACAGGCCCTGTTCGGCGCGGCGGGCATCATCCCGTGGGTGAAGTACTTCTCCAACGACAATCCTGTGTACGCCATCAGCAACGTGGTCGGGGCATTCGCCGCGGCACAGGCGACAGCGGCCGACACCGAAACGATCCTGGAAATCGGCGGCGGGCTCGGCAGCGGCACGATTGCGCTGCTCGACCATTTCGAGAAAGCCGGCAGCACTGCGCAGATTGGCTCCTACAGGCTTACCGAGATCTCGCCGCTGTTCCTGAAACGTGCCCAGCGCAATCTGCTCGCCTGCAACCCGCGCTGCGCCATGCGGTTCGCGGCGCTCGACATCGACCAGCCGTTCGCCGGGGCCGGAATCGCGCCGGGTAGCGTTTCCATGGTCTATGGCGTCAACGTGCTGCATGTTGCGCGGGATCTGGGCCAGACCCTGGCGCAACTGCACAGCTCATTGCGCGATCGCGGTCTGCTGATCATGACCGAGTGCATCCGTCCGTTTGCGCATGCGCCGCTGCACCTGGAACTGATTTTCAACCTGCTGGGCTCGTTCCGCGATGCAGTGCTGGTGCCGGAGTGGCGCCCGAATGGCGGCTTCCTCACTCCGGAACAGTGGACCGCAGCGCTGCAGGCCAACGGCTTTCGGGACGTGCGCATTTATCCCGATATCGCCGCCATTCGAGACGCCTACCCGAGCTGCGTAATCGCGGCAATCCTGGCCCGGCGGTCGTGAACACAGCGCTCTTGGACACGTCGGATCTGAACGCGACGATCGCGATTCCCGCCGACGGCCCCTGGTTCGAGGGTCATTTCCCGGGGCAGCCGATCCTTCCCGGCGTGGCGGAACTCGCGCTCGCCATAGCCACGCTCCGACAGCAAACCGGCAAGCCGCTGCCGCTGCGGGGCATCGCCTTCGCGCGCCTGCGCCATCCGGTGCTGCCCGGCGACAGGCTCGAACTGTCGGCCCGCGAGAGCGCCAGCCGGGAAAGCGAAACACCGCGACTGCGCTTCGATCTGAAGCGCGAGGGGTTGCTGGTGGCCAACGGCGAATTCATCGTCGGCACGCCGCTGCGGCAGCCCGATGTGGCTGCCGACCGCTGGGCCGGCACCGCTCCCGGCGAAATCGTCCCCCCAGCCGAAGCGCTGTTGTTGCATCGCCCGCCGATGCGCTTCGTCGACTCGATACTGCAGCAGAGCGGCGACGCACTGCGCTGCAGAGCCCGCATTCCAGGCCGGTGTGCGCTCGTCTCCGGGGGCCGCGCGCCGGCGGTAGCAGCGATCGAGGGCGGCGCCCAAGCCGCGGCAGCGTTGGAGGCACTGCAGCGCTGGCGCCGGCAGCATGAGGCCGCGCCGCGCCTCGGCTATCTGGTTGCAATGCGCGACGTCACCTTCTTCACCGAGAGCATTCCTGCCGACCGGTCGCTGCTGGTTTCGGTTCACCTCGAAGCCGCCTCTCCTCCGCTTACGCATTACCGGTTCGAAGTCTCTCTCGAAGACTTGCCGCTCGTGCGCGGCACCATCGGCACCTTCCTCGGCGCCTAGTGGACGCTGGATACGTCAAAGTCAAGAGCGTTGACACAGAGGGCACAGAGGAAAAACTTGGGAGAACGCTGAGTAAAGTCGATACGAAGTTAGCTCTTTGCGTTTTCACCCGTATTACTCCGTGTCCTCTCTTGCCTTTCCTCTGCGTCCTCTGCGTCAACGCTGTTCATGCCGCCCTCCGGGTGGCAGCGGGGCAGTAAGAATGGCGGCGAAAACGAGGCTGAGGAAAGCACCGATAGCGACCGTGGAGCCGATGGTGGAGAGCACCGGTGTGCTGGCGAAGCCGATGACGCCGAAGCCGATGACGGTGGACAAATTGCAGAACAGGAGCGCCGTCACGGTTCGCTCCGGGCTGGCGTCGGACAAATTGCGGCGCTCGAAGAACAGGGTGTAGTTGGACCCCACACCGATTACCAGCAGCAGCGCGACTAGATGGAAGATGTTGAGACGCTCGCCACTGCCAATCAGGATCGCAACCGTGACGATCACGGCGGCGGCGAGCGGCGCAAGCGCGTCCCAGGCACGCCGCAGGGATCGCAGCGCCACCACCAGCAGCAGGGCAATCGCAGCTGCGCCGAGCAGCGCGAACTTCAGCACCCTCGCCCGATAACCCTGATACAGCGAATCGGACTCACGCTTGATGTCCAGCAACACCACCCCTTGCGGCGCGAGGCGCCCGATTTCGCGCTCCAGCGCGCTGGCATCAGCGACCCCGCGCAGCGGCAACATCGCCGACCATTGGGCGCGCCTCTGCGCCAGCAGGGCTTCCAGCTTCACCGCCAAAGCGGTGCCATGTAAGTCCTCACGCAACAGCGCGGGCTGCTTCTTCGCCGTCTGTGTTTCCTCCACGAAGGGCGCAAATACTCCGCCGCGAAACGGCAGACCCGCAGCCGCATCGGCCAGGTTGCGCCGCAGCTCTTCGGCATCCGGTATCACCTGCTGGCGCGCACGTTGCGTGGCCACGCTCGGCAGGTAGCGCGCCGGGGAATCGTAGCCCGCCAGCACGCCGCTCGACTGGAGTCCGCCAAGCACGACCCCGACGCGCTCGGCCGTTTCCAACGCCGCCTGCTCGGAATCACCGGTCACCACGACTAGCTGGCGCACGTCCGGCGCGCCAAGATCGTTGCGCAATGCCTCGTCCAAGCGTTGATCGGACTCCGGTACCGGGCTCAGGCCAGACAGTTCGTCGTTCCATGGGCTCCCGCCCCGCAGCACCAGCCATACGGCCAGCACGAGGACAGCCGCGATCAACGGCACGCGCAGCACGCGGCATTGCGCGATCAGGCGCAGAAGGCCCGGCGCCAGCGATTCCACTACCCTGACGCTATAGCCGCGCGGCGCGAGTTCCGGCAATACCCAGCGTGTCATCACCGCCGCCGTCACCAGTCCGGCGATCGAGAACAGCCCGAGCTGCGCGAGCCCCGGAAACCCGGAGAACAGCATTGCGGCGCAGCCCAACACCGAGGTGAGCACACCCAGCCGCAGCGTCGGCCAGATACGCTTGAGCGCGGCCTGCGGGGCGCTGCCCGGTGCCGTGTTGGTGAACAGGTAAATCGCGTAGTCCACCGCCTCGCCGATCAGCGTGGCGCCGAAGCCCAGCGTCACTCCGTGCACCGAACCGAAGCCCAGGCTGACCGCCGCGATGCCGGCCAGCACCCCGCTCGCCGCCGGCACCAGCGTCAGGCCCAGCACCCGCGCCGAGCGATACGCGGTCAACAGGAGCGCGGACACCATGACTGTTGCAATCAGCGAAAAAAGCGTCGCATCCTGCTTGATGCCGGCGCGGGAACTCACCGCAAAAACACCCGGGCCGCTTAGCAGCAAACGCGCGCCCTCGGCGCGATGTTCACGCTGCGCTTGCTCGAAGGCCGCGTGGACTGCCGCGTGCGCCTGCTCTTGCGCATCGAGGTCGAAACCGGGAGCGCGGGTCTGCACAAATAGTAACGCGCGGCTGCCGTCGCGCGAGAACCACACGTCGCCGCGCTTGTCGGGCCCGCCTTCCTCGCGCAACTGTTCGAGCAGATACAGGAACTCACCGGTCGGGTCGCGCGGCAATAGCGGCCCAACCAGCGGGGCTGCCGGCGAACCGAGCAGATCGAGCTGGCGCTCCAAAGCCGCACGCAGGCCGGCGCGGCTAAAGCGTTCCGGCGCCACTGCGTTACTAAGCAGGTAACGATTGCGCAGCAGGAATTCACCGCTGGCGTGCAGCCGGTCCTGCGCACCGTTGGCTACGTAGGCAAGACGCCCATCGTGCTGCAGCCGGGCGGCCAGCCCCGCGCTTACGGCAGCGAGCCGGTCCTGCGGCGCGCCCTCGATGCCAATCAGGATCAGCCGCGACACCACGCCGTCGCGCAGTTCGTCCACCAGGATCTGCTGTGCCGGCGTGGGGGAGCGCGGCAAAAAAGCCGCGAGATCGGTGCTGAACTGCGTGCGCGCGATGACGATGACGCAGGCGGCCACAAACGCCAGCCACGCACCGATGGCCAGCCGTCCCGCAGGCCTCACCGGTGTTCCTCGTAGACCTTCATCACCGAGCGATCGCCGTTGGCTTCCTGGACCTCGATCCGATCGACGCGGTCGCGGCTTCCGCCGATGCGCACTAAGCTGATCAGCGCACGCATCTCCTTATCGCGCGGCACCAGGTAGAGCCGCCAATGCTCCCTGCCGCCCTCCAGTTCGATGCGATAGAAGCGCTCGAGCGCCTGGATATCACCGCTCAAGGTCGAGCGAATGCTCTCCACGAAAGCCCACAACACCGGGTAATCCTGCAGCCGCAGGGTGCGATGCTCGTTGCGGGCAGCGCTTTCAATGGTGAGTCGATCGCCTTCGACGGTCAGCGTTTCCGCTTTCGGACTGAGGGTGCGCTTTTCCAGATTGCCCGGAGCCACATAGGTAAGCGTTCCACGCAATTCGAGCGGCGCGCTCAGAACCTTCAGGTACTTGCGCTCGACGAAGCGCGCTTTCGAACCGGGTCTCCGGCCCAGCTCGCGCATCAGTGTCTCCAGGCTCCAGCCTTCAGCCGTTTCCTGCGCCCACGAACAGGCGCCGCCCAGCGATCCGGCGATGAAGAACAGCGCTGCCGCAGCCGCTTCAGCGCGGCGAAGTCGCCTCGGCCCAGAAGTCATAGAAGTTGAACCAGTTGTAGGGCGCCAGCCGGCAGTAATGTTCGATGCGTCCGGCGTAGAGTTCCGCCCACTGGCGCACGGTGGCATCGCGCGTTGCGCGTTCCAGTTTCGGCGCGTCCAGCAGGCGCTCGAAGTGCAGATCGTAATGATTGCCGCCGCGGTAGAGCGCGACCATCAGCACCACCGGCCGCCCGAACATGGCGGCGATACGGAACGGCGCGGTCGGGAATGCCGCCGGTGCGCCGAAGAAGGGCACCACAACATGACCGCCGTCGAACAGGCCGCGGTCGCCGAGCATGCCGACCCACTCGCCGGATTCGAGCCGGTCGCGGAGCTTCATCATCGAATCGAGCGAACCCATGCCGATCACCGTGCGCTCCAAGCCGGGATGGACCGCCCTGGCCAGGGCGTTCATGTTGCGGCTGCCGTGTTCGAACATCATCATGGTCGTTTTGATGCCGTTCTCCTCGCCATAGGCGTGCAGTGCCTCGAAACTGCCGAGGTGCGCGCCGAGCAGGAAGCAGCATTCACCGCGCGCGCGCACTTCGGCCAGCACGTCTGCGCCACGCACCCGGATTACGAACCGATCGAAATGACTGCGCAGCAGGTACATGCGATCCAGTGCAACGGTGGCGAAACTGTAGTAGTGACGGAACAGATCGGCTAATCGTGGCGGACGTCCAAGCACCTTGCGCAGATACTGCCTGGAGGCGGCCTTGGCGCGCACCGAGAAGATCAGGAAGTAAAGACACACCGGTAAGAGCAGCATCCGCCCCACGGGCCTTCCCAGCAGCAGCGCAAGGCCGACCATAAGACGCAGGCTTGCAGCGTTGGCCCGCTCACGCTGTTTGAGCCAGTCCTGGCTCAAGCCGGGTCCCCGGTCCGGCCACCGGAGGCCTTGCGCCGCGCGCAGTCCGCCGCGAAGCGCAGCAGGGCTTCGCGCGGCAGTTTTCCGGTGGCGTTGCGCGGCAGCGACTCCACGCAGTACAGCGGTCGCGGCAGATAGACCGGATCGATGCGCAGCCGCAGCGCTTCGATCAGCGCCTGGCGCGAAAGCGCGGGTGCCACCACGAACGCGGTGAGCCGGGTCACGCTCGCTTCGGTTTCGTCGGGCACGAAGAACACGCCGTCTTCCACGCCTTCGATGCTGTTCAGGTGATGGTTGAGGTAAGCAAGCGAGGTGCGTTTTCCGGCGACGTTGACCAGATCGGCATTGCGCCCGCAGAGTATGAAGGTCTGCGCATCACGCACTTCGACGACGTCCGAAAAGGCGACCTCATCCTGCACATGCCCGCCGTGCACGTGCACGGTGTCACCCTGCTCGCGCAGCCGGACCCCGGGCAGCGTGTGCCACTGCGGTCCGTCGACAGTGCGCCGGGTGGCGACCATTCCGGCTTCGGTGAACCCGTACACCTCGTGAAGCGGCGCCCCGAAGCGAGCCTCCGCCAGCGACGCCAAGTCCGCCGATAACGGCGCGGTGGCGCAAACGATCAACTCCAACGCGGGCAGTTCGACGCGATCGGCAAGCAGCGCCCGCAGATGCACCGGCGTGGTCACCAGCACCCGCCCGCCGGGAATGTCCTCGAGGGCGGCGCGCACGTCGGCCGGGTAGAACGGGCGCGCCGCGTGCAGCACCAGACCGTTTCGCAACGCCATCAGCACGGTGGATTCCAGTCCATACATGTGTTGCGGCGGGACGGTTCCGACCAGAACAGTGGCCGATTTCCCGGTGGTGCCCCGCGACCGGTCCGATCGACCCAAACCCAGTTGCTGCGCCTCGCCGGCTGCGCCGCGAGCGATCGCGCCCCAGGTTTTCGGATGGGGCGTGGAGCGTCCGGTGGAACCGGAGGTGAAGGCAATAACGGCTACCTGCTCCGGCGCCAATTCAGGAACCGGGCCCGGCGCTGCGGCGGTACCGTCCGAGTCGCAATAGAGCACCTGCTCGATGCCGTGCGCCGCCTGCGGCGCATCGGTAAGCGCATACAGCCCGGGGTAAGCCTGCTGCAATTGCGCGAGCATTTCCGGAGTCTGCGTCGGCGGCAACAGGCTCACCTGTCCGCGAACGAGAGCCGCACACAGCCCCACGGCAAATCGATAGCGGTCGTTGCAGAAATTGACCAGGTGGGGACGCCCTAACAGGCTTGCCGCCACCCGCCGAACGTCGGCAAGGAATTCCGCCACGCGCACGGTGCGTCGGCCGCGAAAGGCGACCACTTCGTCGGGACCGCGATGGCTCAGAAAAGGAACGGCTGCCATGGAAAACGCCGGCACGCCGGCAAGCACATTGACCTCAACGTCCGCGTGCCGGGTCCGATCTGTCGTATTTCCGGAACGCCCGGATGGTGGAACGGATCGAGGCGTGCGAAAAATTCGGATAGCGCAGGATGCGATAGCGATACTCGGCCAGGAACATGGCGATCACCAGCGGAGGGCTGAGCAGATTGGCGAAGACCGACCATATGACAAGCGGCGCAAGGGAGTACAACAGCAACGAGGTCAGTGCCATGCCGGCGAAAAACAGGCACCAGGCAACGGTCACATGACGAGTGTAGCGCTCGAGCTCCGCCGGCAGCGTGCCGTGGAAATGTCGCGCCAGCCGGGTGATCAAAGCCTCCCGGCCGGGCAGCAGCGTGTGCCCGAAAAACCCCAGCATGAATACATAGGCGCCGACATGGGACAGCAAGTAGACCAGGGCCGGATTTGCGCCGGCCGCCCGCCACGCAATCCAGCCGCCGATGGCGAACAGGGTGAGTGCTGCGAGGCCGAGCCAGCCTCGCCACGAGCGGCCCATGAACCAGACCAGCGCGGCCGCAAACGGCGCGATGGTGAGGAATAGGCCAAGGCCGCTGGCGGAATCGCTGGCGGAATCGCTGGCAATCGCCCAGTGCAGCAGGATCTGGTAGCCGACCAGCGCAGCGAGCAGTATCAGGCCCTTGCGCCATTCGGCAGGGAGCCGGCGTTCAACTGGCTCGATGACGCTGGACATGGTCGCTAAGGCTGCGCAGGGAACTGAAAATCGTAATGTTGTCGCTGTCGTCGGAGCGCATCTGGAAGCCATACTTCTTCGAAACCGCCAGGGCGATTTCCAGGATGTCGATCGAATCCAGGCCCAGCCCTTCCCGGTAAAGCGCCGCCTCCGGATCGATTTCCCGGGCGGCAATTTCGAGATTCAGCGCCGCGACGATCAACTCGGCCAGTTCGCGCTCATGACCAGTCATGTTCTTTGCGGCTTCCATTTTCTGTTTTGGCTCCGGTCTGATCCCCGCGCTTGGGTGAGCCATGATTATAATCGCAGTGCGTGCCGCGAAAACCGCCGGGAATACCCGATCCCGGCGTTGACGCTCCCTGGCCGGGCACGTAACCTCGTAGCCAATCCGTAACGGCCCGCAATCAGACCGCACACCGGACGGGCCGAACAGGAACCCTCGAATTGCATCCGTTGGTTTTCAGCCGTATCGCCATCGCCAGCAGCGCCGCGATCGGCATTGACGCGACCGTCAACGCGCTGCGCGCGCACCGCACCGGGCTGGCACCGTGCGCCTTCGAGACGGTGCAACTCGAAACCTGCGTCGGCCAGGTGGCGGATGCCGAACTGCTGCCGGTGCGTGCGGATCTCGCCGAATTCGATTGCCGCAACAACCGCCTGGCGCAGCTTGGGCTCAGGCAGGACCGGTTCGAAGAAGCCGTGCTGGAGGCTCGCGAAAGGTACGGCAGCGGGCGTATCGGCGTGTTCCTCGGCACCAGCACCTCGGGAATCCATTCCACCGAGTTGGCCTTTCGCCGCCGTGGCGCAGGCAGCGGTGCACTGCCCACCGACTTTGACTACGGCCGCACGCACAACACGTATTCCCTCGCCTGGTTCGTGCAATCCTATTTCGGCCTGCGTGGGCCGTCCCTGGTGGTTTCGACTGCATGCTCTTCGAGCGCCAAGGCATTCGGCACGGCGGCACGAATGATCGCAGCAGGCCTGTGCGATGCGGCGGTGGTCGGGGGCGTGGACAGCCTGTGCCTCACCACGCTTTATGGCTTCGGCTCGCTCGAGCTGCTTTCGGCCGGTTACTGCCGGCCTTTCGACAGCGCGCGGGACGGCATATCCATCGGCGAGGGTGCCGGATTTATTCTGCTGGAGAAACCGGCGGCGAATTCGGCCGCGGACGCGGTGGCACTGCTCGGCGTCGGCGAGAGCAGCGATGCCTATCATATGTCCTCGCCACATCCCGAGGGTCTGGGCGCAAAGCTGGCAATGGAGCGCGCACTCAAGGATGCCGGCATCGCACCGCAAGCGATCGACTACATCAATTTGCATGGCACCGGTACCCAGGCTAATGACGCCACCGAGGACAAGGCGGTGGTCGATCTGTTCGGCCGGCAAACCCGCTGCAGTTCCACCAAGGGCTGGACCGGGCATACTTTGGGCGCATGCGGCGCGATTGAGGCGATCATTTCGGCGCTGGCTATCGGCAACGATTTCCTTCCCGGCAGCGTGAACACGCGCAACGTCGATGCGGCGATGGGCCTGCGTTATCTGCTCGAAAATGAAACCGGCACGGTCGACCGGGTGATGAGCAACGCCTTCGGGTTCGGCGGCACCAATTGCAGCCTGGTTCTGGGACGCGCAGGACATTGAAGTTCTTCGTCGAAGCCGTCGGAGTCCTTGGCCCCGGACTTGCCGGCTGGGAAGCTGCCCGGCCAGCACTGGCGGGCTTGGCACCCTATGTGCCTGCCGATCTGGTGCTGCCGCGCTTCGAGGCGCTGCCGGCGGCGGAGCGCCGGCGCGTCGGGCTGGTGGTGAAGCTTTCGATATCGGTGGGGCTGCAGGCACTCGAGCAGGCCGCAAGACCGGGCGATGCGGTGCCGACCGTTTTCACGTCTTCGGGGGGCGATGGCGACGTCATCAACGAGATCTGCACGATGCTTGCAGGCAGCGACCGACTGATCTCGCCGACGCGATTCCACAATTCCGTGCACAACGCCCCATCTGGGTACTGGGGGATCGCCAGCGGCTCGCGCGCGCCGTCCACGAGTCTGTGCGCCTTCGACTGGAGCTTTGCCGCGGGCCTGATCGAGGCGGCGACGCAGGTCAATATCGATCACGAATGCGTGCTGCTGATAGCCTACGACCTGCCCTATCCCGAGCCGCTGCGGGCCACGCGCCCGACTCGCTATCCTTTTGCATGCGCCCTGCTGATCACGCGCCAGCGCACCCCGCGTTCAGCCGCCGCGTGCGAGATCGACAGCGGCGGCGCAGGCGCACCGTCGCGCATGCGGGACGGCAACCTCGAGCAACTGCGCCGCGACAACCCGGCGGCACGCAGCCTTCCGCTGCTGGCAGCGCTCGCCGGCGGGCGCAACCCCGGCGCCGGCGGCTCACGGGTGCTGATCGAGAGTACCGCGGGCAACACGCTTGCCGTCTGCGTCACGTCCTGCTGAGCCGCGCGAGCGAAAGAGACGAAAACGCCCGCTTGAGCGGGCGTTTTGATCTCGATGGCTGATTGCGTTTAGCGTTGCGCGCGCAATGCGTCGATGCGTTCGTCAAGCGGCGGATGCGACATGAACAATCTCTTGATGCCCCAACCGTCGCCGCCGCTGATGCCGAACGCCTTGATCTGGTCCGGTAGTTGTGAAGGCATGTGCGCCTGCTTCAGCCGCTGTAGCGCCGCAATCATTCTCTCGCGGCCCGCCAGCGCAGCGCCGCCGGCATCGGCGCGGAACTCGCGCCGGCGGCTGAACCACATCACGATGATGCTGGCAAGGATGCCGAGCACCAGTTCGGCGATGATCGAAGTGACCCAGAAAGCCGGGCCATGGCCGCGCTCGGTCTTGAAAACGGTCTTGTCGACGATGTTGCCGATAATGCGCGACAGGAAAATCACAAATGTGTTCACCACGCCCTGGATCAATGCCAGCGTCACCATGTCACCGTTGGCGACGTGGGTGACTTCGTGGCCGAGCACGGCCTCAGCCTCGTCGCGGGTCATCTTGCCGAGCAGTCCGCTGCTGACCGCGACCAGTGCATTGTTCTTGTTCATGCCGGTGGCAAATGCGTTGACCTCCGGCGCGTTGTAGATTGCCACCTCGGGCATGCCGATGCCGGCCTGGCGGGCATGGCGCTGCACCGTCTGCACCAGCCATTGTTCGTCTTCGCTGCGCGGGCTGTCGATGACCTTGGCGCCGGTCATCATCTTGGCCGACCACTTGGACATGGCAAGTGAAACCAGTGCGCCACCGAAGCCGATCACCGCGGCGAACACCAGCAGTGCGTTCAAATCGAGACCACCGCCGGACTCGGCGAGGATGCGGTCCACCCCGAGCAGCCTCATGGTGATGCTCAGGACGAACACCACCGCCAGGTTGGTAATCAGGAACAGAAAGACGCGTTTGATCACGATTGACCCTTTCCAATTTCGAACATTAGCTCAGAACCGAAACTTCCGCTTCCGCATGACGCTGCCTTACATGCTGGCGGCCAATTGCTCGAGTTCGGTGGACAGCGCCAACCAGCGCTCCTCCGCCTCGTGCAGCTTTGCCGTTACCTGTGCCTTTTCAATCAGGCAGCGCTTCAGGTCCTCCTTGCGGCCTTCGGCGTACATATCGGGGGAGGCGATCAGCTTTTCAAGGCGGGATCTCTCCATCCCCAGCACCTCGATCTCGCGCTCCGCCGATTTGAGCCGGGTCTCCAGCGGCTTGCGCCGCACAAAGCGCCGGTTGCGTTCCTCGGCTTCGAGCCGTTTCTGCTCCTTGCGGCCGACCACGGGCTCTGCGGCAGCGTTTTCGGCCTGTTCTTTAGTGCGCAGCCGTCTGGCGTAATCCTCCAGGTCGCCGTCGAAGGGCTCCACCGTGCCGCCTTCAACCAGCCAAAGTTCATCGGTGGTCGCGCGCAGCAGGCTGCGGTCGTGCGACACCAGCACCAGCGCACCTTGGTAATCCTGCAGCCCAAGGGTCAGCGCATAACGCATTTCCAGGTCAAGATGGTTGGTGGGTTCGTCGAGCAGCAGCAGGTTCGGCCGTTGCCAGACGATCAACGCCAGGGCCAGCCGTGACTTTTCTCCTCCCGACATCGGCGCCACCGGCTCGCTCACCTGATCGCCGTGAAAACCGAAACGACCGAGAAAATTTCGCAGCTCCTGCTCGCGCGTCCTCGGCGACAGCCGTGCCAGGTGCCAGAGCGGGCTTTCCTCGGGACGCAACTGCTCCAGCTGGTGCTGCGCGAAGTAACCGATCTGCAGGCCCTTGCCCTCAACCCGCACGCCGGCGCGCGGCGCCAGCGCGCCCGCCAGCAACTTCATCATCGTCGACTTGCCGGCACCATTGCGGCCGAGCAAGCCCAGGCGAGTGCCAGCCCGCAGCGTCAGCCGGATCCCGCGCAGGACGGTTACATCGCCGTAGCCGGCTTCGACACCGTCCAACGTGAGCACCGGGTCGGGCTGTACCGCGGACTGGCGAAACGCGAACTCGAACGGCGTATCCACGTGCGCGGCGGCGATTCTCTCCATGCGGGCGAGCGCCTTGATGCGGCTCTGCGCCTGGCGCGCCTTGGTGGCCTTGGCCTTGAAGCGGTCGACAAAGGCCTGCAAGTGGGCGATTTCGCGCTGCTGCTTGACGAAAGTGGCCTGTTGCTGCGCCAGTTGGGCGGCTCGCTGGTTCTCGAACGCGGAATAGTTTCCCGAATACAAGCGCAGGCGCTGACCCTCGATATGGCAAATGGAGCCGGTGATTGCGTCGAGAAAATCCCGGTCGTGCGAGATCAGCAGCAGCATCCCCGGGTAGCTGGAAAGCCACTGCTCCAGCCAGACGATGGCGTCGAGGTCGAGGTGATTGGTCGGCTCGTCGAGCAGCAGAATGTCCGAGCGGCACATCAGCGCGCGCGCCAGGTTCAATCGCACGCGCCAGCCGCCCGAGAACTGCGCGAGCGGCCTGTCGATCTCGGAGTAGGCGAAGCCCAGGCCGTGCATCAGCTGCGCTGCGCGGGCGCGCGCGGAATAGGCGCCGATGCGTTGCATGTCTTCATGCAGTTCGGCGATCCGCGTACCGTTGTGCGCCCCTTCCGCCGCCAGCAACTCGCTTTCGAGTTTTCGCAGTTCCGCGTCGCCGTCGAGCACATATTCGATCGCGGCCTGATCGGTGGCCGCGGTTTCCTGCGCGACATGCGCGAGAATCAGCCCGGGCTGAATCTCGAACTCGCCGGCGTCCTGATGAATTTCGTCGAGGAGCAGCGCGAAAAGGCTGGACTTGCCGCTGCCGTTGGCCCCGGTGACGCCGATCTTCTGGCCGCGATTGAAGGTTAGGCTTGCACCTTCGAACAGTATCTTGATGCCGCGGCGAAGATTCAGGTCGCGCAGTACGATCATGGCGGGTCAACGGTTGAACCGGGAGGAAATGCTGGTGGGGTGGCTGATGGGACTCGAACCCACGACAACCGGAATCACAATCCGGGACTCTACCAACTGAGCTACAGCCACCGTCCGGGAAAGCAATGTCAAGTGTTGAGTCTTGAGTGTCAAGCGAACGTGAGCAACATAGAATGTGCCACTCAACACTCGACACTCGACACTCAACATTCAAAACTCAGCGCTGCCCGGATGGGCAAACCTGGCGTGCCCGACAGGAATCGAACCTGTAACCACCAGCTTAGAAGGCTGGTGCTCTATCCGGTTGAGCTACGGGCACGACTCTGAACCGGGCACGACTCTCGCTATCTGGTCGGGGTGGAGAGATTCGAACTCCCGACATCCTGCTCCCAAAGCAGGCAC
>JBQTIV010000076.1:0-13484 GCA_052387775.1 Betaproteobacteria bacterium | reverse complement strand
CGCGGTTTTCGTCGGCCGCACCGGCTACACGGGCGAGGACGGGTTCGAGATCATGCTGCCGGCGGCAGAAGCGCCAGGCCTGTGGCAAGCGCTGCTCGATGCCGGGGTAGGTCCGGCTGGCCTGGGCGCGCGCGATACGCTGCGCCTGGAGGCGGGGATGAACCTTTACGGCCAGGACATGGATGAAACCGTCACTCCGCTGGAGTGCGGTCTGAAATGGACCGTGGACTTGCAAAGCCCGCGCGACTTTGTGGGCAAGGCGGCGCTGCTTGCCGCGTCACCGCGCACGCAGATGCTTGGCCTGGTGCTGCTCGAGCGCGGCGTGCTGCGCGCACATCAAAAAGTCGAGGTGCGTGACGGCCGCGGGGAGATTACCAGTGGCAGCTTCTCGCCGACGCTGGATACTTCGATCGCGCTGGCGCGTATGCCGATCGGGGTGCAAGCCGGGGAAACGGCGAAAGTGAACATCCGCGATAAGTGGCTGCCGGCAAGAACGGTAAAATATCCCTTCGTGCGCAATGGTCGCAGCCTGGTCGATGGCCTTTCTTCTTTGAGTCGCTGAATATCTGGAGCATTCATGTCAATTCCTGCAAATCTGAAATACACCGACAGCCACGAATGGGCGCGGCCAGAGACCGACGGTACCGTAACGGTCGGCATCACACATCATGCACAGGACCTGCTCGGCGACCTGGTGTTCGTGGAGAATCCGGCGCTCGGCCGCAAGCTGAAGAAAGGCGAGGAATGCGGCGTGGTCGAATCGGTGAAAGCCGCCTCGGATATCTACGCACCGATTTCCGGGGAGGTTATGGCGGTGAACGGCGATCTTGTAGCCGCGCCGGAGAAAATCAACGCGGGCGCCTACGACGCCTGGATGTTCCGTCTCAAGCCCAGCAACCCGGGTGAACTGGAGGCGTTATTGGATGCGGCCGGTTACCAGAAGCTTGTCGAGGCGGAAGCGCATTGAAGTCGAGAGGCGAGAGGCCAGGAAGCGGTGATTGGGTGATTCAGTAATTTGGTGATTGAATCCCGTCACTCAATCACTCAATCACTCGATCACTCAATCACTCAATCACTTAATTACTCCTCACCCCTCACGCCTCACGAAACTGAAATGCCCTTCATCCCCCACACCGAGGACGACGTTCGCGCGATGTGCGCGGCTATCGGCGTTACAAACATCGAGCAACTGTTCGACGAGATTCCGCAAAGCCTCAAGAGCGACGGCCTGGCGGGCATTCCGCAAGGCATGAACGAAATGCAGGTCACGCGCCTGATGCAGGAACGGGCGCGCCAGGACCGGCCGATGCTCAACTTCATCGGTGCCGGCGCTTACGAACATCACATTCCCGCCGCGGTCTGGCAGATCGCCACCCGCGGGGAGTTTTATTCGGCGTATACGCCGTATCAGGCGGAGGCGAGCCAGGGCACGCTGCAACTGCTCTATGAATACCAGAGCATGATGGCTTCGCTCACCGGGCTCGATGCAACCAATGCCAGCCTCTACGACGGCGCTTCCGCACTTGCCGAGGCGGTGTTGATGGCGGTGCGCCTGCACAAGTCGGCGCGGCGCGTGCTGATTCCCGTCGGTGTCAATCCGGCTTACCGGCGCGTCGTCGCCAGCATCGTCTCCAACCAGCGAATCGAACTGATCGAAGTGCCGTACTCGGCGACAGATGGCCGCATATCTATCGAGGCGTTGGAGTCGCTGGGGACGGCGGACATCGCGGCGCTGGTGGTTGCACAGCCGAACTTCTTCGGTGTGCTCGAAGTGGCGGATGTCCTGACCGACTGGGCGCGTGCGCGCGGCGCATTGACCATCGCCTGCGTCAACCCGATTGCGCTGGCGTTGCTGAAATCCCCTGGGGAATGGGGCAGCCACGGCGCCGACATCGCGGTCGGAGAAGGCCAGCCGCTGGGGGTGCCGCTGGCGAACGGCGGACCCTATTTCGGATTCATGGCATGCAAGCTGGCGCTGGTGCGGCAGATTCCTGGCCGCATCGTCGGGGGCTCGGTCGACGTCGAAGGGCGGAGCTGATACACCCTGACGCTGCAGGCGCGTGAACAGCATATCCGCCGGTCCAAAGCTACATCGAACATCTGCACCAATCAGGGCCTGGCGGTCACGGCCGCGACGATCTACCTGGCGATGCTCGGCGCCCAAGGGCTGAAGAACGTGGCTGCGCAGTCGCATGCCAATATCCGTTTGCTGCTGGAGAGGGTGAAACGTATCCCGGGCGTGCAGCCGGTTTTCAGCGCGCCAATCTTCCACGAGGCGGTGATCGGGCTGCCGCGGCCGGCCGAAATGGTGCTCGCGAACATGCGCTCGCGCGGTATCCTTGGCGGCCACGGTGTTTCCCGCGATTACCCGGAACTCGGGGCTGCGCTGCTGGTCTGCGCCACCGAGACCAAAACCGAAGCCGATCTCGATGCCTACGCCGCGGCGTTAGCCGCAGCAACAGGCGCTTGAAACTGCGATTCATGGTCCACAAACGGGATGTTTTTGAGGAGAGTCAGATGGGAACCGCTACGTTCAATGACAAATCTGTCGCCGACTATGCGGGCGCTGGTCGCGCTCGACAGGATCAACAAGGCGCTGCACTGCGAGCTGATGGCCGAGATCACCGAGCTGCCGAATTGCCACGCGACCCTTGCGGCACTGAAATAATGCGGTAATGGACAACGGCAGGCTTGCGCGCTGACGTGCGCGCAGGAACCGCGCCCGACTTGCCAACCCGGACTAACATGCTCGTCTTCGATCAGTCCAGACACGGACGCCGCGCCCACGCGCAGGCGCCGTCGCAGGCAATTACAGCGGACCTGCCCGCAGAGTTGCTGCGCAGGGAATTGCCGCTGCTGCCGGAAGTGTCCGAATTGGATGCTCTGCGCCATTACACGCGCCTGTCGCAGAGGAACTTCTCCATCGACACGCATTTTTATCCGCTCGGTTCCTGCACCATGAAGTACAACCCGCGCTCATGCAACGTGCTGGCGATGTTGCCGGAATTCCTGGCGCGTCATCCGCTGGCCCCAGCGGAGACCGGCCAGGGATATTTGGGCTGCATGCACGAATTGCAGGAGATCCTGCTGGAAGTGACGGGTATGGCAGGGGTGAGCCTGGCGCCGATGGCCGGTGCGCAAGGCGAATTCGCCGGCGTCGCGATGATCCGCGCCTATCATCACGCGCGCGGTGACGACGCCCGCAGCGAAATCATTGTTCCGGACGCGGCTCACGGCACCAACCCGGCCACCGCGACCATGTGCGGCTACACGGTGACCGAAGTACCGACCGACCGCGAAGGCAACGTCGACCTCGACGCGCTTGCTGCCGTAGTCGGGCCACGGACGGCGGGTCTGATGCTCACCAACCCCTCCACGCTGGGTGTCTTCGAGCGCACCATCGAGAATATCCGTGACATCGTGCATGGCGCGGGCGGCTTGCTCTACTACGACGGCGCCAATCTGAACGCGATCCTCGGCAAAGTGAAGCCCGGCGACATGGGTTTCGACGTGATCCACATGAACCTGCACAAGACATTTGCCACCCCGCATGGCGGCGGCGGTCCGGGTGCGGGGCCGGTGGGCGTTGCACAGCGGCTGTTGCCCTTCCTACCGCTTCCGATCGTGGCCAGGGAGGGCGAGCGTTTCCGCTGGCTCGCGGAGGAGGACCGTCCGCAGTCGATCGGCCGGATGTCAGCGTTTGGGGGCAACGCCGGGGTGCTGCTGCGTGCCTACGTGTACGCGCGCATGCTCGGGCGCGATGGCATGCGGCGAGTGGCGGAGTTCGCCACGCTGAACGCCAATTACCTCATGGTTCAATTGCGCAATGCCGGTTTCGATGTGGCCTTCGACTCGCGGCGCGCCAGCCACGAGTTCATCCTGACCCTGAAGGACCTTAAGGAAGCAACCGGCGTCACCGCGATGGACGTGGCCAAACGCCTGCTCGATAAAGGCTTCCACGCCCCGACCACGTACTTTCCTCTTCTGGTCCCGGAATGCCTGTTGATCGAACCGACTGAGACTGAATCCAGGGAAACCCTGGATGCCTTTGTCGCGGCAATGAAGGAGATCCTCGACGAGGCGCATGCCGATCCGGATCTCGTCAAGTCCGCGCCGCATACCACTCCAGTGCGCCGGCTTGACGACGTCAAGGCAGCGCGTGAACTCGACCTCAAATGGACTCCGGTCAAGTAGAAAGCACTCACAAGGGCAAGACCGGATTGCGGCGCATCTGGAATGCGGTGTTCTATTCTTTCGATGGCCTCAAGGCAGCGTACCGACACGAAGACGCGTTCCGGCAGGAAGTCTGGCTTGCCTTGGTGCTGATCCCACTGGCACTGCTGCTTCCCGCATCCGGCGAGGGCAAGGCATTGATGATCGCCTCGGTACTGCTGGTGCTGATGGTCGAACTGCTGAACTCCGCGGTGGAAGCGACGGTGGATCGGGTATCACTCGAGCATCATCGACTCGCCAAGCGCGCCAAAGACATATGCAGCGCCGCGGTGCTGTTTTCCCTGATCAATGTGGTGGTGGTCTGGTCGCTGGTGCTATTTGGCTGATCCCGGATCGTAGTCGGCACGTTGCGGTACCGATATTTGAATCCCGGACTTCGCGGCCCAGGCACCGCCAAGTACAGCACGCGACTATCTGTCATGCCTGCTCGTTTGATCGTTTCGGCTTTCCTTGCGGATACATTTTGCGCGCAGCGTGCCGCCACAAGTTGGTCTCGCCAAGCTCGGGTCAACTGGCTTCGCTGGGAGACTAGTTTGAAAAAAATCATATACTTTTGGCGGGAATATCGTAGAATCTCTAGCTCTTGCGTCTTAACTGTTTAGAAATCAAAGCCTTCAGGCATCCAACAGGGTGGGTGGCATGAAGAAGACGGCTTTCTGGAAAGCCGATTGGTTCCTCGGATTGGTCGTTGCGGTCGTCAGTTTGGTCGCGTCCGGCAGCGATCTCATTCAAAGTCTCGAACGTCAGGCCTACGACCTCGGCGTGCGGGTTTCCAGCCACGCCCCCTCGCAGCGCGTTGCAGTCATCGCCATCGACGATCAGAGCATCGCCAACATCGGGCGATGGCCTTGGCCGCGCGAGATTCACGCGCAGATGATCGGCAGTCTCAAGCAGGCCGGGGCGAAAGTAGTGGGCTACGCCTCGTTTTTCTTCGAGCCGCAGGTGGATCCCGGGCTCGGCTACATTCACAAGCTCGCAGAGCTCTACCAGGCGCTTCCGCCGCCGCAGCAGCAGAACTTTGCCGAATTCGCGTCCGTGCTGGCCGAGGCGGACGATGCGCTCAACAGCGACCGCAAGCTTGCGGCGGCAGTGGCGCAGGCCGGCAACGTGGCGTTGCCTATGCTTTTCACCATCGGCGAACCGCGCGGCAATCCCGACCAAGCGCTCGCCGGCTACGTCCTGACAAGCCAGATCACCAAAGTAATTGACCGTATCGGCGCGGGCGACAGCAACATTTTCCCGGTGCCGACGCTGCAGGCGATTGCGCCGCTCGAAGAAATCGCCACCGGTGCGGCGGCGGTCGGCCACCTGAACGCGCTTCCGGATGTCGACGGCAGCACGCGCACCGAACCGCTGGTGGTGCGCCACTACGATCAGTATTTTCCGTCGTTTTCGCTGGTTCTCGCCGCCAGGAGCCTGAATCTGGGGCCGGCAGAGGTCGAACTGCGGCTCGGCGAAGGGGTGAAACTGGGGAACCTGGCGATTAAGACCGATCCCTACTTGCAGATGTACACCTACTTCTACAAGGACAGGGACGGCAAACCAGCGTTTCCGCTGGATTCCTTCTACGACGTGATCTCGGGAAAGATCCCCGCGGAAAAGTACCGGGACAAAGTGGTGCTGATCGGTGCCACCGCCGCCGGCGTCGGGACCTACCAGGTGACGCCGATCTCTCCGGGAACCGCGCCGGTGGTGACGCTGGCGCATTCGGTGTCCAGCATTCTGGAGGAGGACTTCTTTGTCACGCCGACGTGGGGATTCTGGGTCGAAAAGGCGGCCTTCCTCCTGGTCGCGCTGTATCTGATCCTGCTGCTGCCGCGGCTCAAGGCTGGCATGGGCTTCACCGTAAGCGCGGTGTTGCTTGTGTCGCTGTTCGCCGCGCATTTGGTGTTGATGGCGGGCCAGTTGATGTGGATCCAGTTGATGGCCTCCGCGGTGCTGCTGGTGATCGGTCACGTCCTGCTCACTACCAAGCGTTTTCTCTCTACCGAGCGCGGCAAGGCCAGGTCGGATCTGGATTCGGCTGAATCCAACCGCATGCTCGGGCTGGCTTTCCAGGGGCAGGGCCAGTTCGACATGGCCTTCGACAAGTTCAAGAAAGTGCCGCTCGACGATCAGCTGATGGACAATTTGTACAACCTTGCGCTCGATTTCGAACGCAAGCGCCAGTTCAACAAGGCCCAGGCGGTGTACGAGTACATGGCCACCTACAATCCGAAGTTCCGCGACCTGGATAAGAAGCTCAATCGCGCCAAGCAGATGTCCGAGACCGTGATCCTTGGCGGTGGCGGACGCGCCAACACCAGCACGCTGGTCCTCGAGGGCGCCGCCGTGGAAAAGCCGATGCTGGGCCGCTATCAGGTGGAGAAGGAACTCGGCAAAGGGGCGATGGGCGTTGTCTATCTTGGCAAGGACCCGAAGATCGGCCGCATTGTCGCGATCAAGACCATGGCGCTGTCCCAGGAGTTCGAAGCCGACGAGCTTGCAGAGGTGAAGCAGCGCTTCTTTCGCGAAGCCGAGACCGCCGGCCGGCTCAACCACCCCAATATCGTCACCATTTACGACGCCGGGGAAGAACACGACCTGGCCTACATTGCCATGGAATTCCTCAAGGGCAAGGATCTGGTGCCGCAAACCAAACCGGGCAACCTGCTGCCTCTGCCCAAGACGCTGTCAGTGATCGCGCGCGTCGCCGAGGCCTTGGCCTACGCACACCAGCAGAACGTGGTTCATCGCGATATAAAGCCTGCCAACATCATGTATGACGCGCAGGCCGATTCAGTCAAGGTCACCGACTTCGGCATCGCGCGCATCACCGATTCTTCCAAGACCAAAACGGGCATGGTGCTGGGCACGCCTTCGTACATGTCGCCGGAACAACTGGCCGGCAAGAAGATCGACGGACAGTCCGACCTGTTTTCGCTGGGTGTGACGTTGTATCAGCTAGCCTGCGGCAGTTTGCCGTTTAAGGGCGATTCGATGACGCAGTTGATGTTCAAGATCGCCAACGAGCCTCCCGCCGACATACTAGGCATCAACCCGACGCTTCCCGAGTGTCTGGTGGCGATTATCAACAAGGCGCTCGCCAAAGATGTGGCCGCGCGCTACAAGAGCGGTGATGAAATGGCGCAGACGCTGCGCCAATGCGCGGCGCAGTTCGGTACCGTGGACGTGGCCCTGTGATGGACTGGAAGAAATGAATCTGACCGCCTCGCTCGAGATGGCAAAAGCCACCCACACCGGCATGGTGCGCTCCCACAACGAGGACAGCATTGCTACCGACCCGCAGATCGGGCTGGCGGTGCTGGCGGACGGCATGGGTGGCTACAATGCGGGAGAAGTCGCCAGCGGCATCGCCACGGCGCTGATATCGAGCGAGACCCGCGAGGCGCTCGCCCGGCACGCGCCGCACGAGCTGGACGAGAGCTCCGGATCTCCGCTGGCGATCGGCCTGCTCAGGGAGATCATCGCCAGGGCCAACACCTCGATTTTCCAGTCGGCCAACAGCCAGCCGCAGTACGCGGGCATGGGGACCACGCTGGTGGTGACATTAATGTGCGACAACCAGATCACGGTTGCCCACATCGGTGACTCCCGCTGTTACCGTTTTCACAGGGACAAGTTGCAGCAGATCACCCGCGACCATTCGCTTCTGCAAGAGCAAATCGACAGCGGCCTGCTTACCAGGGAGGCGGCCAAGCGCTCGCAGAACAAGAACCTGGTCACGAGGGCATTGGGCATCGAGCCGGAAGTCGAGGCGGAGATCCGTACCTTTCCGGCCCAGGCCGGCGACATCTATCTGTTGTGCTCAGATGGACTCAACGACATGGTCGAGGACGAGGACATCGAGATGACCCTGGCGGCGGTCGGCAGCAACCTCCCGCTCGCGGCCGATCAACTGGTACAGATGGCGAATGACAACGGCGGGCGTGATAATGTCTCCGTGGTGCTGATCAGGGTGAAGAAGGACTTCCCGGCCGACGAAGGCCTTTGGGCGAAGTTCCTTTCGTGGTTCAATTGAGAGGAAGCAGATATGGCGAAGTTGATACTCAGTCTCGATGGCCAGTTGATCAAGGAGTTCACTCTCAACAAGGAGCGATCCACCATCGGTCGCAAACCACACAACGACATTCAGATCGACAACCTCGCTGTCAGCGGCGAGCACGCCATCATCATGACCATCCTCAACGACTCCTTTCTCGAGGATCTTGGCAGCACCAATGGCACGCTGGTCAATGGCCAACCGGTGAAAAAGCACTTCCTGCAGGACAACGATGTCGTTGAGATCGGCAAATACAAGCTCAAGTACGTCAACGAAGCGCCGGCCACCATGACCCAGGCCGAGTTCGAGAAGACCATGGTGCTGCGCACGCCCGCCCCAGCATCCAAGGCGGAAGCAAAGGCGCCGACCGATACCCAGAACAATGTTCCGCGAGCCGCGAAATTGAGCGACACCGTGATCGAAGCCCAAGCCGCGCGCGAGGCGGCGGAAGCCGCCAAGCCGGCTGCGTGGCAGCCCCCGGCACCGGCAGCCGCGGAAGCGCCCAAGCAGGTTGTGCAGGCCCCGGCCCCTGTGGCAGAAGCGCCCAAACCGGCTCCCCCGCAGGCCCAGGCGGCGCCAGCCGCTACGGCAATGCCAGGGGGACAAGGCACCATCCAAATTCTTTCCGGACCCAATGCCGGCAGGGAACTGCCGCTGCTCAAGGCGCTGACCACACTGGGTAAACCGGGCGTACAGGTGGCGGTCATCGCTAAGCGGCCGCAGGGCTACTACATTACCCACGTGGAAGGTGCCAATTTTCCGGTGGTCAATGGTAAGCCGCTCGACGCCCAGGCCCGGCAGCTCAATGATCACGACATCATCGAACTGGCCGGCGTCAAAATGGAGTTCTTCCTGAAATCCTGAACCGAACCCCAGCCCGCTACGAGGCTTCTGCCCGCACCAGAGGAGACAACGATAGTCAGGCGCCTCCACCGCAGCGGCGTTGAGCCGGCGCGCCGCGAATCAAGGTAGACAGCTTGAAGAAGCATCTGGTGCGCATCGCGCTCGGACTGGTGGTGGTTATGATTTTTATCGGCCACGCCGCACGCTATTACCAAATCCCTTTCGTAAATCGCTTCGAGAACATCGTTTACGACGCGCGCTTGCGCCTGACGATGCCCGACAGCATCGACTCGCGCGTGGTCATCGTCGACATCGACGAGAAAAGTCTTGCCGCAGAGGGCCGCTGGCCATGGCGCCGCGACAAGCTCGCGCTGATGCTCGACCAGCTGTTCGATCATTACAAGGTGGGCATCGTCGGCTTCGACGTGGTGTTCGCGGAGCGCGACGAAAGTTCCGGGCTGGGTGTGCTCAGGCAATTAGCCGAGGGGCCGCTCCGGGGCAACGCCCAGTACCAGTCGGCGCTCAGGGAGATCGGCCCGCAGCTCGAATACGATCGCGCGTTCGCTGACAAACTGAGGAATCGGGCGGTGGTACTCGCCTATTACTTTTCCGATGTGGCATCGGAAGACGGAAAAGGGCGCACCAGCGGTGCTTTGCCCAAGGCGGTTCTCCCAGCCGGCACCTTCAAGGGCAAGCGTATCGGCTTTACCAGCTGGATCGGTTACGGCGCCAACCTCGCGGAATTACAAGAGGCCGCGGCGAGCGGCGGGCACTTCAACCCCTTGCCTGACGAGGACGGCGTGACCAGAAAGGTACCGATGCTGGTGGAGTACGCGGGCGCATACTATGAATCGCTGTCGATGGCGATGGTGCGCCTCGGCCTGGGATTGCCGAAGGTCGTTCCCGGTTTTCCCGAGGAAAAATTCTTCACCAGGAACTATCCCGGACTTGAGTGGATCGACATCGGCTCGATACGCATTCCGGTGGATGTCCAGGTGGCAGCGCTGGGTCCCTACCGCGGCCGCCAGGGCAGCTTCAAGTACGTTTCAGCGACCGATGTGCTGCATTGATTGACGCCGGCCGAGGATCTGAGAAACAAAATCGTCCTGGTGGGGACGACTACGCCGGGGCTGTTCGACCTCAGGGCGACTCCGGTGGCAAGCGTGTATCCCGGAGTGGAGGTTCATGCCAATCTGATCGCCGGCATGCTTGACGGCAACATCAAGCAGAAGCCGCCGTACGTGCTTGGCGCCGAGGTGTTGCTGTTGCTGTTTTCGGGACTGGCGATGGCGCTGCTGCTGCCGCTGGTGAATCCGTTGCGCGCTACCATGCTCACCGCAGTGGTGCTGGCAGCGGTGTTCGCCAGCAACGTTCTGGTGTGGACCGAGGGCAACCTGGTGCTGCCGCTGGCCTCGGGCCTGCTGATGATCGCGGTGCTGTTTGCGCTCAACATGTCCTACGGCTTTTTCGTCGAGTCGCGCGCCAAGCGCCAAATCACCGGACTGTTCGGCCAATATGTGCCGCCCGAGTTGGTGGACAAAATGAGCAGGGATCCGGCGTCCTTCTCGATGGAAGGCGAAAGTCGTGAACTGTCGGTGTTATTCACCGATGTGCGCGGATTCACCACTATTTCCGAAGGCCTCGACCCGAAGCAGCTCTCCAAGCTGATGAACGAATTCCTCACGCCGCTCACCCGGGTGATCTACAAGCACCTGGGCACCATCGACAAGTACATGGGGGATTGCATCATGGCGTTCTGGGGGGCTCCGCTCGACGACCCGCAGCATGCGCGCAGCGCCGTGCTTGCGGGACTGGAGATGCACCGCGTGCTTGAGACACTGCAACCGCACTTCAAGGAAATGGGCTGGCCGCCGATACACATCGGCGTGGGCGTGAACAGCGGCCGCATGAGCGTAGGCAACATGGGTTCGGAAATCCGTCTGGCTTACACCGTGATGGGCGACGCGGTGAATCTGGCTTCGCGCCTGGAGGGCATTACCAACGAATACGGAGTCAACATGATCGTCGGCGAAGCCACCCGCGCGAAAGTTTCCGACGTGCTGTTTCGCGAACTCGACCGGGTGAAGGTGAAAGGCAAGAACGAACCGGTGACCATTTTTGAACCGATCGGGCCGGCCGCGGAAGTCGACAAGTCGGCGCAGGACGAATTGAAGCTGTGGGGGCAGGCGCTCAAGCTTTACCGGGCGTGCGACTGGGATATGGCAGAATTGCAGTTGCTTAATCTGCAGAAGCGCAATGCAGCGAGCGGACTTTACAAGCTCTTCCTCGGGCGCATCGCCTTCTTCCGCAGAAATCCTCCGGAACAGGGCTGGAACGGCTCCTGGAAATTCGAGACTAAATAGCGATGCAGATCAGAGTCCTCGGTTGCAGCGGTGGAATAGGTGGAAACCTGCGCACCACCACGATGATGCTCGATTATGACGTGCTGATCGACGCTGGAACCGGGGTCGGGGATCTGAGCCTCACCGAACTGCTGAAGATCGACCATGTCTTTATCACCCACTCGCATCTCGACCACATCACCTCGCTGCCGTTCCTGGTGGACACCATAGGCCCGATGCGCGATGCGCCGATTACCGTGCACTGCACGGAGCCGACGCACAAGATCCTCAAGGACCACATTTTCAACTGGAAGGTATGGCCGGATTTCAGCGAAATTCCGAGCAAGTCCGCACCGTACATGAAGTACACCACGTTTACAGTGGGCGAGACCGTCGTTCTCGGCGGCCGCCGGATCCGCGTGTTGCCGGCCAATCACGTGGTCCCTGCGGTCGGGTTCCACCTCGACAGCGGCGAGGCAAGCCTGGTTTTCACCGGCGACACCACCATCAACGATGCGCTTTGGGCAGAAGTCAACAAGATCGACAACCTGCGTTATTTGATCATCGAGACGGCCTTCCCGAACGAGGAGAAGGAGCTGGCGGTTACGTCAAAACATCTGTGCCCGAGCATGCTGGCGGAGGAGCTGGCCAAACTCAAACGCCCGACGCGGGTGCGGGTCTTCATCACGCACCTGAAGCCCGGCGCCGGCACGGTGACGATGCAGCAAGTCGAGGAGTATGCGGAACGCTACAATCCCCGCATGTTGTCTAATGGCCAAGTTTTCAAATTTTAGTGCCCCGTTGCCGGCCAACGCGCGAGTTAGCGGTCCGGAAATTGCTGGGGTAGTATCCCGGAGTGGCAGCCGGCAAATGGAAGAAGGATGGACGCCATGAGCACAGTCTTTGAGACCAAGCCGCAAACCGGCCATAACCTGGCCGAAATGAGCCATAAACTGGAGTTTCAGAAGAGGCTCCAGGCGGTCACGAACAAGATTCATGCGACCAGCAACATCGACGAGATCACGCTCGAGCTGTCGCAGGATATCTGCGCGTTGTTCGAGGCCGACCGGCTCACCATCTACGTCGTTTCCGAGGACCGGAATTCGATCATCTCCAAGGTCAAGACCGGCCTGTCCTCTTTCAAGGACCTGAAGCTGCCGATCAACGAGCAGAGCATCGCCGGCTACGTCGCCCTGTCGAAGAAGCTCATCAACATCCGCGATGTCTACGATGACAATGAACTGCGCGGGCACAACACGCAACTCAAATTCCTCAAGGAAGTGGACCGTCGCACCGGATACCGCACCAAGCAGATGCTGGTGGTGCCGGTAACGGATGGCCCCGGCAGTGAGCTGATCGGCGTCGTGCAGGTAATCAACACCAAGAGCGGGCAGCCTTTTTCCACCGTCGCAGAGGAAGGCGCGACGCATCTCGGTGAAACCCTGGCCATTGCACTGAAGCAACGCAGCCGTCCGACGGCGATGCTGCGCGGGAAGTACGACCATCTGGTTACCAACGCCGTGCTTTCCGCGGAAGAAATGGAACTTGCGACCCGTTCCGCCAGGCGCAAGAATCTGGACATCGAGGATGTTCTGCTCGACGAGTTCCAGGTCAAGTCGCAGGCGATCGGCGAAGCGCTTTCCCAGTTCTTCCGCGTGCCCTATGAATCGTTCAAGCATGACCGGGTCAAGCCCATGGACTTGCTCAAGAACCTGAAGCGCGATTTCGTGCAGAGCAGCCATTGGGTGCCGATCGAAGACGTGAAGGAAGGGCTGATCGTGCTTACCACCGACCCGGAAAAAGTGCGTGCCTCGAAAGTAGTGGGCAACATCTTTCCCAAGCACAAGGTGGTCTTCAAAGTCTCCACGCGAAGAGAATTCAGCGCCACGCTGGATCAGTTCTTCGGCGCCGAAGCCATGGGTGATAACTCGAACATCACCGAATTGCTCTCCACCATGGACGACCAGGGCGACGAAGAAGGTGGGGCCGTAGGCGGAATCGACGACGCATCCCTGGCCCAGGAC
>JBQTIV010000075.1:0-27889 GCA_052387775.1 Betaproteobacteria bacterium | reverse complement strand
GCCCAGGACAACGAACTGGTGAAGCTGGTAAACAAGATCATCGTCGACGCCTATCACCAAGGGGCCTCCGACATTCACATCGAGCCCTACCCGGGAAAGGGCAAGACTGAAGTCCGTTTCCGCAAGGACGGCACGCTGCATCCGTATATATCGGTGCCGGCGAGCTACCGAAACGCCATCGCCGCGCGCCTGAAGATCATGTGTGATCTGGACATCTCGGAGAAACGCAAGCCCCAGGACGGCAAGATCAAGTTCAAGAAATTCGGCCCGCTCGACATCGAACTGCGGGTGGCGACTATTCCTTCGGCCGGGGGCGTCGAGGACATCGTGATGCGTATTCTTGCCGCGGGAGAGCCGATCCCGATCGATAAACTGGGAGTCTCGGAGCGCAATCTTGGCACGCTGAAAGACGTGGTCGGCAAGCCTTACGGCCTGTTCTTCGTATGCGGCCCGACCGGTTCAGGCAAGACCACTACGCTGCATTCGGTGCTCGGTTATCTGAATACTCCGGAAACCAAGATCTGGACCGCCGAGGACCCGGTCGAAATTACCCAGAAGGGTCTGCGCCAGGTACAGATGAACGTCAAAGCCGGGCTGACCTTCGCGGTCGCGATGAAGGCTTTTCTGCGCGCCGATCCCGACATCATCATGGTCGGTGAAATGCGCGACAAGGAAACAACCTCGACCGGCATCGAGGCTTCGCTCACCGGCCACCTGGTATTCGCCACGTTACACACGAACAGCGCGCCGGAGTCGATCGTCCGCCTGCTCGACATGGGGATGGACCCGTTCAATTTTGCCGATGCATTGCTCGGGGTGCTGGCGCAACGGCTGGCCAAGCGGCTGTGCTCCAAGTGCAAGTCACCGCACCCGGCTACGCAGGAAGAGCTCAAGGCGATTCTCGAGGAATTCTGCATCGAGTTGAAGAACACCGAGCAATGGAAGCGCGACCCCAAGGCCGCCTACGAAGGCATTTACCGCGACTGGGCCAAGCAGTTTGCCGACGAAAAGGGGCAATTCAAGTTGTACACGCCGGTGGGATGCGACGTCTGCGGCGGCACTGGCTACAAGGGCCGGGTAGGCCTTCACGAGTTGCTGGTGGGCACCGATACCGTCAAGAAGCACATCCAGGAGCACTCCCGGGTTGCGGAAATCGTAGCCACGGCGCTTGCCGAAGGCATGCGCACACTGAAACAGGACGGCATCGAGAAGGTCCTGCAGGGCATTACCGACATGCATCAGGTCCGGGCCGTCTGCATCAAGTAGCCGATTGCAACCGACCCGGGCAGTTTTTACGCGTGATCATCCTTCCATGAGCGAACCGACCTCGGCCGAACTCTTCCGACGCTTGGAAGAGCTGAACCAGGTCGGGATCTCGCTTTCCAGGCAGAAGGACACAAATCGTCTTCTGGAGGCGATTCTGGTCGCCGCCAAGAAGATCACCAATAGCGACGGCGGTACTCTGTACCGTGTGGACGCGGACAAGAAGCTCGTCCACTTCGAAATACTTCGCACCGACTCACTGAGCATCGCCATGGGCGGAACCACTGGCGTCGAAGTCCCGTTCTACCCGGTCAGGCTATACGACGATGACGATCGCCCCAACAATTCCATGGTGGTGGCGTATTCGGTGCTGCACGATGAAACCGTCAATATCGCCGATGCCTACGCCGCCGAAGGCTTCGACTTCACCGGCACCAAGAGCTTCGACAAGAAGACCGGCTATCGCTCCAAGTCGTTCCTCACGGTGCCGATGAAGAACCACGAAGACGAGATCATCGGTGTGCTGCAGTTGATCAATGCCAAGGACCGCGTCACCGGCAAGATCGTACCGTTCGCGGAGACCGACCAGCACCTTGCGGAGTCGCTGGCCTCGCAGGCTGCGGTGGCGCTCACCAACCGCCAACTCATCGACCAGTTGGAATCCCTGTTCGAATCCTTCATTAACCTGATCAATGCCGCGATCGACGACAAGTCGCCTTACACCGGGGGACACTGCCAGCGGGTGCCGATGCTCACGATGATGCTCGCCGAAGCCGCCAACGAAATCACCGAAGGCCCGCTCGCCGATTTCACCATGTCGGACAAGGACCGCTACGAACTGAAGATCGCCGGGCTGCTTCATGACTGCGGTAAGGTGACCACGCCGGTACACGTGGTGGACAAGGCGACCAAGCTGCAGACTATATTCGACCGCATCGGGTTGATCGACACGCGCTTTGAGGTTGTCAAGCGCGATGCCGAAATCGCCGCGCTCCGGGCCAAACTGGCTGCCCGCGACAACCGCGGCGGCGAATGGGAGAGAGTCGAGCGCGATTTGAAGGGACGGCTGCGGCAAATCAACGAGGACCGCCAGTTCCTGCGGTTTTGCAATTTCGGCGCAGAGGCGATGCGCCAGGAGGATCAGGAACGCGTACGCGAGATCGCCAGGACCTATCGCTGGCGCGATGTCGACGGTAATGAGACCGAGTTTCTCACCACCGATGAGGTCAAGAACCTGACCATCCGCTCCGGCACCCTGACCCAGGAAGAACGCCAGATCATCAACCACCATATCGAGGTGACCATCAAGATGCTCGAGTCGCTGCCGTGGCCGAGGCATCTGAAAAACGTGCCGGAGTATGCCGGCGGACATCACGAGCGCATGGACGGCAAGGGCTATCCGCGAGGGCTGACCCGCCAGCAAATGTCGGTGCAGGCGAGAATAATGGGGATAGCGGACATCTTCGAGGCTTTGACCGCAAAGGATCGCCCCTACAAGAAGGGCAAAACGCTGACCGAGTCGCTGCACATCCTCGGCAAGTTCAAGCTAAACGGCCACATCGACCCGGACCTGTTCGACGCGTTCGTGCAGAAGAAGGTCTATCTGAAGTACGCCGAACGGTTTCTCGATGCGGATCAGGTTGATAAGGTGGACGTCTCCGCCGTTCCTGGTTATGTGTCACGGTGACGAACTGCGTCAGATACTGCCGGGTGCTCGGATTGAGCCTCGGTGGGCGCAAATCTGGCAACCACGGGCGGCTCTAATCCGGTCGCCAAAAGGCAAGATTTTGGGGGTAAAAGTGGGCTGTAGGGAGAATCTGTAAGTGCATGTATAATTGGGAAAATATAGGCTTGGCGACGACACCCGGGACGGTTCCTGGCGAGGCTGCAGGCAGGTTGGCACGGGGATTGCGCTAGTGAAGTCGAACACACGGAATCACAGGTGTGTTTCTTAATCAACCATCAAGGAGTAACACATGAAGGCCGTACAAAAGGGTTTTACCCTTATCGAATTGATGATCGTGGTGGCGATCATCGGTATTCTGGCGGCGGTCGCGCTGCCCGCGTACCAGGACTATACCGCCCGCGCCAAGATGTCGGAGGCAATTCTGGCGGCCTCGGCGTGCCGTACCAGCGTTACGGAGACCGTCCAGTCAGCGTCAGTGCTGCCCGCCGGTGGTCAGTGGGGCTGCGAATCGCGCGTGACTGACGCCCATCCGATTACCAAGTACGTTCAGATGATCGAGACCAGCGAAGTTGGCGAGATTCGGGTGACTATCAGTAACGGCATTAACGTTGATCTTACTGGCCGTATGGTGGTCCTGAAGCCTTGGGCAGACTCCGCCGGCGCGACTGTGCCGACCCCCGGGTCAGCTATCGCTCGCTGGGACTGCGGCGGCGACGGTGCCACGCCCAGCATGGACAAATACCTGCCTGGTTCCTGCCGCGCGCCTATCACCACCACCGGGTCTTTCTCGGAAAGCACCAGCTGATCGGTTTGGAGATGCACGCGTAGGGGGGTACACAAAAGACCCCAAATCGCTTGTTAAGAGGGTGCTTCGGCACCCTCTTTTTTTTGCCCAACGCGGCCACGGTTAGAATGTGCCCGTTCCAACTGCTGCAGATTCCGACAATTCCCGGAGCGCCCGCCGCGAAGTTCCGTCCGTCCGGCGAGGGTCGGCAAAGTCGCGTCAGCGAGCGTGCCACGAGCCCACCCGCGGGAGGGTCGCGGATGAAACGCAAACGGAGTCCATCACAATGATTGAAGAAAGCAGTCCAAGCAAGGCTCTGACGCTCGCGATCCTGCCCATTTGCCTGTACCTCGCCATCGCGCCGGTGTGGTATCCCGCGATCGCGCCGCGCATGTACGATAACGCACGCTTGCTTCAACTGGGCGTTCTTGCTCTGGTGGTGCTGTCGTTGCTGCTGCCCGCCGTCCGCAACGCGGTGGCCGGTGCATGGCTTGCCCTGGGAAATCTGCCCAGGGCGGCAATCACCGTCATGATCGCCGGCGGTGCTTTGAGCGCCTCATTCTCCGGCGCCCCCCATCTCGGTGCGTTGGAAATCGCCCTCGTCGCGCAACTGCTGCTCTTGTTCCTGGTTGTAAGCGCTGCTGTGCGGGTCCTCAAGGACAAGGCGGAGTCCGTGCTCGCGGTGGCGATTGCCTGCGGTGCTGCCCTGGTGTGCATCGAATTCTGGGTGACCCAGATTTCCTATCTGCTCGAAGGCAAGCGATTCCAATGGATCAGTCCCTTCCTGGATTTTGCCAACGTGCGCTTCTTCAGCCAGTATCAGGCTTACGTGCTGTTTCTGATCCCGCTTGCCGCGGTGCTGCCGGGGATGTCCCGCACGTGGCGGATGGTCGTCTTTTTCGTCGCGGCGAATTTCTGGGCGCTGCAATGGATAGTCGGTTCGCGCGCCGTGTGGGTGGGCGTGGTGGCGGGCACGGTCGCGGTACTCGCATTGACGAGAAAGGGGCGGATTGCCTGGCTGCGCCAGCAAGCCACGCTGGTCGTTTCGGGGGCGCTCATCTACCTTCTTTTCTACCAGTTCATTGCGAGCGCACCCGGTGCGGCCCCTGTTCCCGGCGTAAGCGCGGTGGTGGAATTCGGTACACAGAGCGACACCGACAGGATGGCGATGGCGGCGATATCGCTGAAACTGCTCGGCGCGCATCCATTATTGGGCATCGGGCCCGGCCAGTGGGGTTTGAACCAGGCGCTGGTGAAGAACGCGCATCCGCACAATTCACTTCTGCAACTGCTTTCCGAGTACGGTCTCGTCGCCGGCGGCGCAGGCATCGCGCTGGGCGTGCTGTTGCTGCTGTTTGCTGCCAAGGCGCTGCGAGCGCAAACGTGGCCGGGCGCGAATCCGCTGAGCGCGAGTTTGTGCGCGGCGCTGGTGACGGGGCTCACGGATTCGCTGTTCAGCGGCAATCTGATCATGCCGCACAGCCAGATCCTTTTGTGCGTGATCTCCGGCTGGCTGGTGGGGCGGACTCAGGTAACGGCGCCGGGGAAAAAACTTGACGCCGGTGGCCGGCGAGCAGAGAAACTGGCGCTGGTCGGCGTTGCCATGCTGGCGCTGTGCACGACGACCATACTTGCGATCGAGTACGTGAATGTCGTTCAGCCCATGCCCGGTAATCTGCAGCTGCGCCATCCGCATTTTTGGCAGTACGGACGCTTTGCCGATTGGTAGCGGGGGTGCCTACGCGTCAGGGAGTGCGGCCCCGCGCGTACTACTTTCGGTACACCGACGAGCGCATCGGCAGGCCATTACTCAGATAGGAGTGGAAGTACTCCAGGTCGTTGAACTCCCGGCTTCCCGCCGGTAGCGGAGCCGCCCGCATTGCCTCCATGCAGCGCCGGTAGCGCATGTGCAGCGTGTGCAGGTCGTCGCCGCCGCGAAATACCGGGAAGTGCGTTGTCTGCCCGATGGCCGGCGAGATGATCTCGTCGCGGAAATGGTTGCCGGCGTAGGTGACATGACACGAGGCGCAGGCAAGATTGAGCTGGCCGATGCGGCGGAAGTAAAAAGAGCGTCCGGCCTGGTAGCGCCGTTGCGCAGCCGGCCCGTCGACCACGACATTCACCCGCATACCGTCGGAGAGTGTGCGCGCGTATGCGGTCAATACACCCATGGTTTCCCTGTCTCCGTATTCGAACTCACGCTCGCCGTTCTTGCGCAGGCAGCGGTTGATCGTCATCTCGAAGGTAATTACCCTGTCTGAGGCCGCGTCGAAATAAGGAAAGTTTCCGGCGACATTGCGCCCGCCATTGGGAAAGCAGCCGGGGAAAGTCCGACCGTTTGCGAACGGCTTCTCCCAAAGCAACCTGCCCCTGTCGATCTCCCCCTGAAAAGGCGGGAACTCCATGATGCTGTCGTACTGCGCTTTGGCATCCGGACTAAGCATCAGGGCGCCGTTGACATATTCCTCCAACGCCAGTCCGGGAAACTTGCCCTTGAAAAGTTCGACCATTGACGCGCGATCCTGGTCTGGACCGGCCACGGCCTGCGCGATCCACGAACACCCCAGCAGAAGCAGGCTCATCTCCAGGGAAATTCTTTTCACGAGCAGGCCTGCATTCATGCTGGCGGACTCAGTCGAGCGTGGCCTGTATGCTTGCCTTGTCGCCGCGATTGTCCACCCAGCCCACCATGATCTTGTCGCCTGGCTTCGCTCCGCGCACGCGGAAGTTCAGGAACGGATTCTTTGACACCGCCTGGCTCCACTGCGCCTCCAGCACGGTCTTGCCGTTGTGCGTGGCGGTGAGAGTCTGAATGAAATGCATCGGCACCGGCTGACCGGTGACGCCATCATTACGCAGGCCGGTCTCCATCGGATGGAAGATCAGTATCTTCACGTCAGCGAGATCGCCCTGCAACTGCGCACGAATTTTCATCGGATCGGCCATCTTGTGTTTCCCCTTCCTTGTCTGGCACTCAGGCGCCGCAGCCGCCTATCGTGACCTTGACTTCGCGCATCGTGGCGTAGAACTTGCCGCCCGCCCTGGCCACGAACCGTATCCTCGACGACTCGCGCATTTTTATCCTGGTAGCCACAAATGCTTCCGCTCCATTGGTGAACTCGAATATAGCGGCGAGCGGTTGCGGATTCCCGTCCACCAGGATGTAAATCGCCTCAGTACCGGGTATCTGGCTGACGATCTCCAGCGGAACGATAGATCCGTTCTCGGCGATTTCCGGTACCTTCAAAACGATCTTTTCGCTTTCTTCCGTTGCAGTAACGCCAATGCCTTTCAGCGCGTCGGCGATTGCCCTGGCATCGAATGCGGCCTTGTCCCACCTGGCGGCCAGCAGTTGACGCGACCGCAGCATCACCGTTGCCAGGGTTATAGCGATGGCGCGCAGCACAGACCTGCGCGTGGCCTGAACTTTCGTGCTTTCCATTGTTTGGCGCATCACTGCGTATACAGGTAATCGATGATCAGTTCGATTTCATCGCTGCTCAGGATTTTGTGCTTGCCGAAAGGCGGCATCACCGTGTTCGGATTAGTCTGTGTCGGGTCCCAGAGGCGGCCACGCAGCCGCGCGCGTTGCGGAAACCTGGCGCGAATCGCCAGCAGGGGCGGGCCGATGTCTGCCAGTGTATTCGCGCTGGAATCCCCGGGGAACCTGTGACAGGCGAGGCAGTTGCCCTTGGCGATCTCGAAGGCGAGTTGCCTTCCCGCCGCCACGTTGGGCGCCTCATCGGCACGGGCCGGCGACATTAAATGAACAAACGCGCTACCGACGAGAACAACTGCAACCAGCCGGGAACACAGGGCGCCGCGACGGTGCTCGGAATTCAAACCTTTTCCGGAGCGCGCCGGGCCTCGCAAACTCACGCGCCGCCGGTTCCTGCGACCCAATGTCCGGATTTGCCGCCGCGCTTTTCGCGCAGGCCGACGCCTTCGATGCGCATGCCCCGGTCCATGGCCTTGCACATGTCGTAGACCGTGAGCAGCCCGACGCAGACCGCCGTAAGCGCCTCCATTTCCGCGCCCGTACGCCCAACGGTCTCGGCAACCGCGATGCAATCCACCTAATTCTCACCTTGATGTACTTCGAAAACGACTTTGAGCTTGGTTAGCTCGATCGGGTGGCACAACGGTATCAGCTCCGCAGTGCGCTTCGAGCCCTGGATCGCCGCGATCCGTGCCACGGCGAGGACATCGCCCTTGACCGCGCCGCCTTCGACGATCTTGCGCAGCGTTTCTGCGCGCATGAAAATCCTGCCCGCGGCAATCGCGACTCTGTGCGTTTCCTGCTTCTCGGCCACGTCAACCATGTGCGCCTGACCGCGGGAATCGAAATGTGTAAGTTCGCCCAAGCTGGAATCCGTCTGTTTCCTCTGCGGCCGTCACGCGGCCGAGGAACTTGATGGAAGGTGGCGCTATCATAGCATCATGAAATTTCGCTCAGTGATTGCTCTCATCCTGCTGGCCCCCGCGGTGGGTCTTGCCGACGAATTGCCCGATCTGGGCGATGTGTCGCAAGGGGCGCTGTCTCCCGCCCAGGAGCGCAGGCTCGGCGAGGGTATCATGAGCCAGATTCGCGCCAACGCCGCTTACATTGACGACGCCGACATTGCCGACTACCTGAACACCGTCGGCTACCGGCTGGTCGGCAACAGCGTGGATCCGGCCGGACCATTCGAGTTCTTCGGAATCGCCGACAATTCCGTCAACGCCTTCGCCTTGCCGGGCGGATTCATCGGCGTGCACTCGGGCTTGTTGCTCAGCGCGCAGAGCGAATCCGAGTTCGCCAGCGTACTCTCCCATGAAATCGCGCACGTCACCCAGCACCACCTTGCCCGCATGGTTGCTGCACAACAGCGCGCGGGACTCGCATCCATGGCGGCGCTCGCGGTGGCGATCCTCGCGGCGCGCTCGAATCCCGAGGTTTCCGCGGCGGCGATCGCGGCGGCGCAGGCCGGCTCGATCCAGTCCGCGCTCAACTTCACCCGCGAACATGAACGCGAGGCCGACCGCATCGGTTTACAGATCATGGAGAAGTCCGGTTTCGACGTGCACGCAATGCCGGTGTTCTTCGAGCGCCTGCAAAAGGCCACGCGCGTGTATGAGACCGGTGCGCCGGCCTACCTGCGCACGCACCCGCTCACTTTCGAGCGGATTGCCGACGTGCAGAATCGCATCCAGGATGTCCCGTTCAAGCAGGTGCCGGACAGCCTGGAGTTTCACCTGGTGCGCGCGCGGCTGGCAGCACTTGATGGTAATCCGCGCGCAGCGGTCGCGAACTTCGACGAAATGTTGTCCAGCCGAAAATTCACCAGCGAGGTAGCGGCGCGCTACGGTCTGATCGTGGCGCTGTTGCGTGCGGGCGACTTCCAGCGAGCCAGAAAGGAGGTTGCCCTGTTGCAGGGCCTCAAGGCAAAAAGCCCGATGATCGACGCATTGACTGCGCAAACCCTGATCGGCGGCGGCGAGCTCGAGAAGGGGCTGGCGACCTATCGCGATGGACTGCGTGCCCACCCCAGCCGCCACGCACTGATTTACGGTTACGCCAACGCTTTGCTCGATGCTGCGCGGGCGGCGGAAGCGGTGGACTTCCTGGCGGGCAGGCTGGAGACTCGGTCGCCTGACGCGCGTCTCTACGAATTGCAGTCGCGCGGCTATACCGCACTGGGAAAGCGCTTGCTTCAGCACCGCGCGCAGGCCGAGGCCTACGTGCTACGCGGAAACCTTCCCGCCGCGATCGAACAACTGCAGCTCGCGCAGCGTGCCGGCGACGGCGACTTCTACCAGAAATCCAGTGTCGAGGCGCGTATGAAGGAACTAGTGGCGATTGACACTGAAAGCCGGCGCCGTCCTTGAGCCGTTGTTCGGAGCGTGCTCCTGGGTGAGCACAGCACCACAAGTAGTCCCCGCAAGCATCGGCAGCGCCGGCCGTCGCCTTGAATTTACTCAAAAACCTCGCCTTACGGCTTTGAAATTCCTATCATATCGACGTATGTCCGCTTGGCTGCAGGGAATCCCGGCACGGCGATCATGGAAAAAATCGGCAAGTACGAAATCATCCGAGAACTCGGCAGGGGCGCGACCAGTGCGGTTTATCTGGCCAACGACGCATTTGCCAATCGCCAGGTCGCCATCAAACTGGTGCGCTCGGACGCCCTCGGCGACAAGGATCAAGGCAAGCGCTTTCACAAGTTGTTTCTGACCGAGGCATCGCTCGCCGGGAAGCTTTCACATCCCCATATCGTTTCCATCTTCGATGCGGTCGCCGACGAGCAGGGCAGCTACCTGGTGATGGAATATGTCGAGGGCGGCACCCTCGAGCCGTTCACCCTTCCTGAAACCCTGCTGCCTGTGGGCCGCGTGATCGAGATCATCTTCAAGTGCTGCAAGGCGCTCGATTACGCGCATCGCCACGGCATCATTCACCGCGACATCAAGCCGGCGAACATTCTGCTCACCGGCGAGACCGGCATCAAGATATCCGACTTCGGCGCCGCGCTCACGATCGCAGCGGAGACTACGCAGGTGTCCGGAATCGGCTCGCCCGCGTACATGTCGCCGGAGCAATTGCAGGAATACGCGCTCAACCACCAGACCGACATCTTTTCGCTGGGCGTGGTCATGTACCAGTTGCTTACCGGAGCGCTGCCGTTCAAAGCCAGCAACAACTACAGCATGGTCTACCAGATCATTCACGTCGATGCGTCGCCGCCTAGCACGCTGCGCCCGGAGATCCCTGCCGCGGTCGACGCCATAGTGCGGCGCTCGCTGGAGAAGGAGATTGCCAAGCGATTCCAAACCTGGGAAGAATTTGCCCAGGCACTGGCCGACACCTTCAACAACCTGCAGAAGCCGGAGGAAGTCGTCCCGGAGACCGAAAAATTCAATACCTTGCGCCAGCTCGAATTCTTCAGGACTTTTTCCGACGTCGATCTGTGGCAGGTGTTGCGGATCTCCAACTGGGCGCGCTATTCCCCTAACAGTCATGTAATCAAGGAAGGCGATGTCGGCACCGCCTTCTACGTCATAGCGGCCGGCGAGGTCAAGATCACCAAGCAGGACAAACTGCTCAACATTCTGCGCAGCGGTGAGTGTTTCGGCGAAATGGCCTACCTCGGCAGACGCCTGTTCCAGCGCACCGCGAGCGTGACTTCGGTCAACGACATCATCATCATCGAGGTCGGCGCCGCTTCGCTTGCCCAGGCGACCGAGAGTTGCAAGCACGCCTTCAATGCGGCTTTCCTCGAGCTGCTCGTGGGAAGGCTGGAAGCGGCGAATACCCGGCTGTCGCAACTGCTGCTCGACCGCAACATCAGCATCTTCTGAGGATCGCAGCAAAGCGGTATCATTGCTGGCGTTCCCGCACTCCATCCGCATGAACAACCTTGCCGCCATCGATCCGCTGCGCTTGCAGGACATGAAACGGCAGGGCGATGTCGTGCTGGTGGACGTGCGCACTGACCAGGAGGTCAGCCGCGGCGTCATTCCTGACGCGCAGCACATTCCCTTGCACCTGCTGAGCGCCCGGTTCGAGGAGATCGACCGCTCGCGGGCAGTAGTGTTCTACTGCCAGTCAGGAGCGCGTTCCGCGCAGGCAAGCGCTTTCCTGAGCGCCAAGGGGTGGCCGGAAGTCTATAACCTGGCGGGCGGCATGAATGCATGGGTCAGCAAGGGCATGCCGGTTGCAGCGCACAGTTGAACGGCACAAACGACCATGCAGGGGCCCGAGATGGAAATCGAAATTCACTTCGATCGCGAACTCGACGCACGCGGGCTCAACTGCCCGCTGCCGATCCTGCGCACCAAGAAATCGCTCAACGACATGAGTTCCGGCCAGGTGCTCAAGTTGCTCGCCACCGACCCGGGTTCGGTGCGCGATTTCCAGGCGTTCTCCAGGCAGACCGGAAACCAGTTGCTGTCCTCGACCGAGAACGACGGGCTGTTCCTGTTCCTGATGCGCAAGAAGTGAGCGACCGGTGATAGCGAACATAGACAGCCTGATTATCGGATTCGATCGAGCGCTGCGCACATTGTGCGGGAGTGCCGTTTCGCTGCGGCCGGTTCCCGGGGAGGACCTGCCCGATCTGGAGCTGAGCACGGTGGAAAGACGCCATGCAGCGGCGCTGATGCGGGTGAATCACACTGGCGAAGTGTGCGCGCAGGCGCTGTATCAGGGACAGGTGCTGACCGTGCGCGACGATGCAATCAGGAAAACCCTCGAGAACGCGGCGGCGGAGGAGACCGAGCACCTGGCCTGGACCGCACAGCGCATCGACGAACTGGGAGGGCGGGTGAGCATCCTCAACCCGTTTTTCTTCGCCGGTTCATTCGCCATCGGCGCGCTCTCCGGCTTACTCGGGGACAAGTGGAACATGGGGTTCCTGACCGAGACCGAGCGCCAGGTCGAAGGCCATCTCGGCGGCCATCTCGAGCGGTTGCCGGCCCAGGACCAAAGAAGCCGCGCCATCGTCGCGCAGATGAAGGAAGACGAGGCGCGCCATGCCAATACGGCTCTGGCTCACGGCGCCGCACAGCTGCCGGAGCCGGTCAAGCTGGCGATGCGGCTTTCCTCGCGCCTGATGACGGTGTCGTCTTACCGGGTCTGATCGCCAGTCTCAGAGCTCGACGATCTCGAAATCGTGGCTGATTTCGGCGGTCTTGCCGAGCATGATCGATGCCGAGCAATATTTTTCCGCCGAGAGATGAATGGCCCGCTCGACGTGCTCGCGCCTGACGTTGCGCCCGCTGATCACGAAGTGAAAGTGGATGCGCGTGAACACCTTCGGGTCCGCGGGGGCGCGTTCGGCGTCGACCTCCAGCACACAATCGCTGATGTCCTGGCGTGCCTTCTTCAGAATCGTCACCACGTCGTAAGCGGTACAACCGCCGGTGCCGGCCAGCACCGTTTCCATCGGCCGCGGTCCGAGATTGCGGCCGCCGCCCTCCGCCGCGCCGTCCATCACCAGCGCATGCCCGCTCTCGGTCACACCGAGGAAAGCAGCATTCTCGATCCACTTCACCCTGACTTTCATCATCGTCCTCGAAGCCGGTTGTAAGCGGTTTGCGCTTTCAGCCACCGACCCTGACTGCGAGGCGCCGATGGTAGCAGCCGAGGCCGCGTTTGCGCGCGCAAACAAGGGCGTCCGGGCAAATTATCCGGAGGCAAAGCCGCAAATTCTGCCCGGCGTTGCGGAGGCCTATTTTTCAATAATTTACATGGACTTAGGCAACATGGAGTGTAATTTACCCAGGCACCTACTGTAAAATGCAGGGCTTTTGAAACTTGGACGACCGGAACATGGCTGACAGCACCGTCGATCGCCGCAAGCGGCGCTTTCTCCTAGCCGCCACCAGCGTTGCCGGTGGCGTGGCGGGTGTTGCCGTGGTCCTGCCCTTCGGGGCGAGCATGAACCCGAGCGCGCGGGCGCGGGCTGCCGGCGCGCCCGTCGAAGTGGATCTCTCCAAGGTCGAGCCGGGGATGATTGTGACGGTGGAGTGGCGCGGCCAGCCGGTATGGGTCGTCCACCGCACCAGGGAGATGATCGACAGTCTGCGCAAGCTCGACAATGTGGTGGCCGATCCCCAGTCTTCCATGCGGATGCAGCCGGATTATGCGAAGAATGAAGCCCGCTCGATCAAGCCCGAGTATCTTGTGCTGGTGGGCATCTGCACTCACCTTGGCTGTTCGCCGTCGCAGAAACTTGCTCCCGGTGGCGAAAGCGGCTTGGGCGACGAATGGCCCGGCGGATTTTTCTGCCCCTGTCACGGTTCCAAGTTCGATCTCGCCGGCCGCGTCTACAAGGGCGTACCGGCCCCCACGAATCTTAAGGTCCCCCCGTATACCTACCTGAGCGACACGCGTCTGCTCATCGGTGAAGACAGCAAAGGAGCATGACGCGATGGGCAAGATGACGGCGTTGCTCCACTGGATCGATGCGCGCTTCCCGCTGACGGCGACCTGGAGGGCGCACCTTTCCGAGTATTACGCGCCAAAGAACTTCAACTTCTGGTTCTACTTCGGCTCGTTGTCGATGCTGGTGCTGGTGATGCAAATCGTCACCGGCATCTTCCTTACCATGCATTACAAGCCTGACGCCGCACAGGCCTTTGCTTCGGTCGAGTACATCATGCGCGACGTCGACTGGGGATGGGCGATACGCTACATGCATTCCACCGGTTCGTCGTTGTTCTTCGTGGTGGTGTACCTGCACATGTTTCGCGGCCTGATTTACGGTTCCTACCGCAAGCCGCGCGAGTTACTGTGGCTGCTGGGCGTGCTGATCTACCTGTGCCTGATGGCGGAGACTTTCTTCGGTTACCTGCTGCCGTGGGGCCAGATGTCCTATTGGGGCGCGCAAGTTATCGTCAACCTGTTCGCGGCCATCCCCTTCGTTGGTCCGGACTTGGCGGTGTGGGTCCGCGGCGACTACGTGATATCGGACGCGACGCTGAACCGTTTCTTCGCGTTCCACGTCATCGCCATTCCACTGGTGCTGCTGGGCCTGGTCGCCGCGCACTTGGTGGCGCTGCACGAGGTCGGCTCAAATAATCCGGACGGCATCGAGATCAAGAAAAAGAAGGATCCGAAGACTGGGATCCCGCTCGATGGCATCCCCTTCCACCCCTATTACGTCGTGAAGGACATCTTCGGCGTGGTGGTGTTCCTGATGGTGTTCAGCGCCATCGTGTTCTTCGCCCCGGAGATGGGTGGCTACTTTCTCGAGCACAACAATTTCGTGCCCGCCGACCCGCTCAAGACCCCGGCCCACATCGCCCCACTGTGGTACTTCACCCCGTTCTATTCGATCCTGCGCGCGGCGCCGCCGTTGTTCGGCTCGGTGTTCCCGGGCGTGCTGGCAATGGGGCTTGCGGCCATGATCTTTTTCTTCCTGCCGTGGCTGGATCGCGGCGCGGTCAAATCGATTCGCTATCGGGGGTCGGTCTACAAGACGGCGCTCGCGCTGTTCGTGATCTCATTCCTGGTGCTGGGTTATCTCGGCACCGTGCCGACCAATGTCTGGGGGCAGTTCGGCGGCTGGTTGGGCGGCGCAGAACGCGCGACCGTAGTGGCGCGCATTTTCACGATCATCTATTTCCTGTTCTTCGTGCTCATGCCCTGGTACACCAAGATCGACAAGACCAGGCCCGAGCCGGAGAGGGTGACATGATGAGAAGATTCATTGTCGCGTTGCTCTTCGCCCCGGCCGCGGCCCATGCCGCAGTCGGGGACATCCGGCTCGATCGCGCCAACTTCGATTGCAGCGACGTGCTGTCGCTCCAGCGCGGCGCAAAGGTGTTCGTCAACTATTGCCTGAACTGCCACTCGGCGACTGCAATGCGCTACAACCGCCTCGTGGATCTCGGGCTGACCGAGCAGCAGATCAGGGACAACCTGCTCTTCACGGGCGGGAAGATCGGTGACGCAATGATCATCGCCGCAAGCAGGAAAGACCAGCGGGAATGGTTCGGTGTCGAGCCGCCGGATCTTTCCGTGATCGCCCGCTCGCGCGGTGTGGACTGGCTCTACACCTATTTGCGCAGCTTCTATCGCGACCGCACGCGGCTGACGGGCTGGAACAATCTGGCCTTCCCGGATGCCGGGATGCCGCACGTGCTCTGGCAGCTTCAGGGCACGCAGGTGCTGAAATCCGAGATCGAGGACCGCGGCGGGCACAGGGTCGAGCACAAGAAGCTGGTGCTGGAGTCGCCGGGAACCCTTTCGCCGCAGGAATACGACAAGCTCGCGCGCGATCTTGTGAACTACCTTTCCTACATGGGCGAGCCGGTACAAACCCGGCGCGTGCAGATCGGCATCGTCGTGTTGTTCTTCCTGTCGCTCCTGCTTGTGCTCAGTTGGCTGCTCAAGACGGAGTACTGGAAAGACGTGCACTGACCACCAATTGTCCTCGGTAACGGCCCATGATGACCCTTTATTCGGGTACCACCTGCCCATTCAGCCAACGCTGCCGCATCGTCCTGTACGAAAAGGGCATGGATTTTCAGATCATCGACGTGGATCTTTACAACAAGCCGGAGGACCTCGCGGTGATGAACCCGTACAACCGCACCCCGGTACTGGTGGAACGCGACTTGATCCTGTACGAGGCGAACATCATCAATGAGTACATCGACGACCGCTTCCCGCATCCGCAATTGATGCCGGCCGATCCGGTGATGCGCGCACGCGCGCGGCTGTTCCTGTTCCGGTTCGAAAACGAGCTGTTCTCCAACGTCGATGCGATCGAGGGCGGTACCCAGAAACAAGCCGAGAAGGCGCGCCAGATCATTCGCGACAACCTGACGCAGATCGCGCCGGTATTCGTCAAGCAGAAGTACATGCTCGGCGAGGACTTCTCGATGCTGGACGTGGCGATCGCGCCGCTGCTGTGGCGACTGGATTTTTACGGCATCCAGCTGCCCAAGCAGGCCGCACCCCTGATGAAATACGCCGAGCGGCTGTTCAGCCGTCCCGCTTTCATCGAGGCTCTCACGGCTTCCGAAAAGGTGATGCGCAAGTGAAGGAAACCGCGACCACCCCTTACCTGATCCGCGCGATCTACGAGTGGTGCTGCGACAACGGGCTGACTCCCTACATCGCGGTCAAGGTGGACGAGACCACCAAGGTCCCGACGGAGTACGTCAAGAACGGGGAGATCGTGCTCAACGTAAGCGCCGACGCGACCCACAATCTGAAAATCGGCAACGACCTGATCCAGTTCTCGGCGCGCTTCGGCGGCACTTCGCGCGAGATCTCGGTGCCGGTTACCGCGGTAGCTGGAATCTTCGCCAAGGAGACCGGGCATGGCCTGGCGTTCCAGACGTCGCCCTCGCTGCCTGCCCCGGTGGTTGCGCCGCCGAAAAACCACAGCGGGTCGCCGGATGATCATCGTCCCAGACCGCCGGCGGGCCGCCGGCCACGACTGCAGGTGATCAAATAGTCCGGCCTGCGCGGTTTCGTGGTTGCAATGCCGGGCCTATAATGCGGCGCAAGCCGGCATAGCTCAGTTGGTAGAGCAGTTGATTTGTAATCAAAAGGTCGCGGGTTCGATTCCTGCTGCCGGCACCGGTGTATCGCTGTACCGATCGAAACGCAGTCACCTCTCGTTTGGGAGTGAAATGACAAGATTCTTGGTGCTTGGAGTGTCGGTGTTTCTTGCCTTCCGCGCATTTGCGCAGACGGCCGAGACACCCATATTGACAGTCGAGCAGGCACAGCAGCGCGCCAATTACGCGCGCGAACAAGTGACTGCCGTCGAGCGCAAGGTGCGCGCCGCGGAAAAAAAGGAGCAAGCCGCTTACAAGGAACTGGAGTCCGCGCAAAAACGCATGGAAGATGCGCAGCGTGCCTACGACGAGGCCAAGGTGCACGCTGAGCAGGCGACCCAGGCGTCGCGCGTGGTTCAGACCGAGTTTGACCAGGCGCGCGCCAAGCATCAACAGGAATACCAGAATCTCAAGCGTGCCCACGATGCCGCCGAGGCGGCTCGAAGGGCGCCGCGTTAGTCCCGGCACGTTTTCATTACCGGTTCTCCGAGCGTTGCCGCGGCGCCGTGGCGGCGCGGGACTTTGCGGTATACTTCCCGCGCTTTCCCGCGCGTCGGCTTGTCCCGCGACCTTCCAGTTGGCAATCCTTTGTCTCGTTCCGGCGTGCGCCGCGTGCACGCGGGAATCCGGCGCGCCAGCCCGCCGCGGGTCCAATTCAGGCAAAGGCCGGCAATGAAAATTCACGAATACCAGGCGAAGGAAATCCTCAGGAATTTCGGTGTCCCTACACCTCGCGGCACGCCCTGCTTCAGCGTGGAGGAGGCGGTAAGTGCGGCGAACGAACTGGGCGGCAGGTTATGGGTGGTGAAAGCGCAGATCCACGCCGGCGGCCGCGGCAAGGGCGGTGGCGTGAAAGTGGCGAAATCCATCGACGAGGTGCGCGACTGGGCCGGAAAAATCCTCGGCATGCAGTTGAAAACCCGTCAGACCGGACTGCAGGGCCAGAAGGTGCGGCGGCTGCTGATCGAGGAAGGCGTGGACATCAGCAGGGAACTGTACATAGGCGTGGTGGTGGACCGCGGCACGCAGGCGGTATGCGTCATGGCGTCTTCCGCAGGCGGCATCGACATCGAGGAAGTCGCGGCGCACACGCCCGAAAAGATCCACATGGTGTTCGTCGATCCCGAGCGGGGCCTGCTCGATGCAGAGGCGGACGATCTGGCACGCAGGATCGGCATTCCCGCTAACAGCGTTTCCAGCGCGCGTGCGCTGCTACGGAACCTGTATAGGGCATTTTGGGACACCGATGCCTCCCTCGCCGAAATCAATCCGATGATCCTGACCGGCGGTGGCGCGGTTGTGGCGCTCGACGCCAAGATGAACTTCGACGACAACGCGCTGTACCGGCACGAGGATATCGCCGCCATGCGCGATCTCGACGAGGAAGATCCCTTTGAGGTCGAAGCGTCCAGGCACGGGCTGTCCTATATTTCGCTCGACGGCAATATCGGCTGCCTGGTGAATGGCGCCGGCCTGGCGATGGCGACCATGGACACCATAAAGTTGTTCGGCGGCGAGCCGGCAAACGTCCTCGACGTCGGCGGCGGCGCCACCACCGAGAAAGTGACCGAAGCGTTCAAGTTGATGCTGCGCAATCCCGACCTTGCGGCGATCCTGGTCAATATCTTTGGCGGCATCATGAAATGCGACGTGATCGCCGCCGGTGTGGTCGAGGCTGCCCGGCAGGTAAAGCTTGGGGTGGCGCTGGTGGTGCGCATGAAGGGTACCAACGAGGACCTGGGCAGAAAAATCCTGGCGGACTCCGGATTGCCGATCATTTCCGCCGCCAACATGGCCGAAGCCGCACAGAAGGTTGTCGCGGCTGCCAAGAGGAAAAACTGATCGTGGCGATCCTCATCGACAAGAACACCCTAGTTCTCACCCAGGGGATCACCGGCAAGACCGGACAATTTCACACGCACGCTTGCCGCGATTACGCCCACGGAAAGCACTGCTTTGTAGCCGGGGTCAACCCGAACAAGGCCGGACAGGATTTCGAAGGCGTTCCGATCTTCGCCTCGGTAAGCGAGGCGAAACGGCAGACCGGGGCCAACGCCTCGGTCATTTACGTGCCGCCGCGGGGCGCGGCCGCGGCGATCTGGGAAGCGGTCGAGGCTGATCTCGACCTGGTGATCTGCATCACCGAGGGCATCCCGGTGCGCGACATGATTGAAGTGCGTGATCGCATGCGCAAGCAGAAACGCAGGACCATCCTGGTCGGTCCGAATTGCCCGGGAGTGATTACGCCGGATGAAATCAAGATCGGCATCATGCCCGGACACATTCATCGCAAGGGACCGGTGGGCGTGGTATCGCGTTCCGGGACGCTTACCTATGAAGCGGTGGGGCAGCTCACGGAACTTGGACTGGGCCAGTCTTCCGCGGTGGGCATCGGTGGCGATCCGGTCAATGGACTCAAACATCTCGATGTGCTCAAACTCTTCAATGACGATCCTGCCACCGAAGCGGTGGTAATGATCGGCGAAATTGGCGGCACCGACGAGGAAACCGCAGCGTTGTGGGCCAAGGAAAACATGACAAAACCCATCGTCGGCTTCATAGCCGGGGTCACCGCCCCTGCCGGCAAGCGCATGGGCCATGCCGGAGCGATCATTTCCGGCGGCAAGGGTACCGCCGCTGAGAAACTTGCCGTCATGGAAGAGTGTGGCATCAGGGTGACCCGCAATCCCGCCGAGCTGGGCAAGCTGCTCGAGTCGGTCCTGCGCTGAGCGCCTGACCATCCCACAACGATTTGACTCGATACCTTCGTGGACCTGAGCAGTCCGCAGTTCGGGATCGCCGTTCTGCAGATCATTCTGATCGACATCGTGAGAAAAGGGCCGAGATGCCCGTGCCGCCGGTCAAGTAGCGCCTTTGGGGCTACCGGTGGCCTCGGCGATTCGTGCTCTGAGGCAGGCCGGGCACAGGCAGCCCGCGTCGTTCTGCGGAACGCCAATCGCTGGCGGAAACTCCGTGCTGCACCAGCAAGGCGCCGGGCCGCCCATGCCGCACGCGAATTCTGCACTGCACTGCACGCAGCTTCGCAGGCCGTCTTGATTTTCCATGTTTATGCCGTCGTTCGCAGCGCACCCCGGAGCGTCAGATTCCCAGTCTCTCACCAATCGCCGCCGCTGCCACGACAAAGGTTGAAGTCAAAGAAAATCCAACTGAACTAACTCCTGGCCGAGAGCCGGCTGTTTGCCCAGGTCAGCCGGTCGATGAGGATGCGCAGAAATGCCTGATTGAACTGCTTCTGGCAAGCGTCGGTGGCCTTCTGCAGCGCCGCGGCCTTGATTTCGATGAACGCGAGAGGCGCGGTGGAGGCGATGGTGGTGATCCGCCGAGCGCGGGTATCTTCGAAGTAGAGGATTTCGCCAAAGCAATCGCCGGCGTGCAGCGTATCCAACAGATTCCCAGCCTTGGCGACCCGGGCCTCGCCGGAAGCGATGATGTAAAAACTTTCGCCGACATCACCCTCGCGGATCACCGTCTTCCCCGCCTCGATGCGGCGGAAGGAGGCTATGCGCACCGTCTCCCAGATCTCCACGTCGCGAAAATCACGGAAGAAGGGCAGCGCCTTGATGGCGTTGAACTTCTCGGTGTCGGAAATCGACTCTGGCGGCAATTTCAGATGGCGGTAACTCTGGGTGAGGTCGCGGCTGAAGTCTGGCCAGATCTGGTAACGGTTTTTCAGGTCCTTGTCGAGCGCGCGCATGACCATGCGGTCGAGGTCGGGCGGGATATCGGTGCGGTGGGTTGAAGGCGCCAGCGGCTCGATGTTGATGATCTGGTAGAGCAGGCTCGACTTGGTGGCGCCGACGAACGGCAGTTTGCCGGTGAGCAACTGGTACATCACCACGCCCAACGAGTAGATATCGGTCTGGTGCGACAACTCTTTGTCCTGTACCTGCTCGGGAGACATGTACGACGGTGAGCCGACACCCTGGAGGTGAGTGTGCTCGGCTTCCGCCTGCAGTGCCACGCCGAAGTCGCTGATCTTGATGTCGCCCTGGGCGCTGATCAGGATGTTCGCCGGCTTGATGTCGCGGTGGATCACCCCGTGCCGATGTGCGAATTCGAGTGCCAAGCTGCACTTGAACGCAATTTCTACCACCCGCTCGACAGGCAGCAGGCTGGCGACGTTGCAATACTGCTCCAGGGTCGGTCCATTGACGTACTCCATGACGATATAGCTATAAGCGTCCGCCACATCGGCATCGTAGATGGCCATGATGTGCGGATGCATCAGCTTGCCGACCAGCGAGGCCTCGTTCATGAAGGCCTTGTGGAAGCGCCGTCGCAATTCCGTGTTGACGCCGGCTTCGTAGCTCACCAGCTTGATCGCAACATCGCGGTTGGCAAACGGATCGCGGCCCAGATAGACCCGACTGGTCGCGCCGCGCCCGATTTCGCGGATCACCGGATACTTGCCTATCCTGGCTGGAATCGCGTCGTTCGGATTCATGGCGGCTTCGTATCAGAGCGGCGCCGGGACCTTCATGCCGCGCTGCACCGCTGGGCGCGCCCCGATCGTGTCGAACCAGCGCTTGACGTTCGGGAAATCGGCCAGCTCGACCTTATGCCAGTCATGACGGGCGATCCACGGATAGGTGGCAATGTCGGCCACGGAATAATCCGCCGCGAGCCAGTCGCGTCCGGCCAGTCGTTGGTCCAGTACGGCATACAGCTTGCGAGTTTCCTTGCTGTAGCGCTCGATCGCGTAAGGAACCGGTTGCGGCGCGGCACGCAGGAAGTGATGGGTCTGGCCGAACATGGGACCAACGCCGCCCATCTGGAACATCAGCCACTGAATGGCGTCGAAGCGCTCGGTCGCGCGCGCGGACAGGAATCGGCCGGTCCTTTCGGCCAGATAGAGCAGAATCGCGCCGGATTCGAACAGTGCATAGGGCCTGCCCTCCGGTCCTTCGTTGTCCACGATCGCCGGAATCTTGCTATGCGGACTGATAGCGACGAATTCCGGCTTGAACTGATCGCCCCTGCGCAGATCGATGGCGTGTACGGTGTAGGCAAATCCCAGTTCCTCGAGCATGATGGAAACCTTGCGGCCGTTTGGCGTGCTCCACGTGTACAGGTCGATCAACTCGCTCTCCAGGCGGGGGAAGTGTGCCGAATTTTAAAGGAAAGCGGCAATCGCGCCCGTAAAATACGGTGCCGAACACGCAGGAAATCCCGGTCCGATATTTAGCCGCCGAGACGCCAAGATACCAAGGACTACAAAAAACCCATTTAGTGATTCTCGTCCTGGTACTTCGTGGTGGCTTTGTGTCCAGGTGGTGAGGGCTATGTTGTTTCTGTCCGAACGGAGACAGACATGCTGAAATGGCTGTTGACGGTGGTGATCGCGCTGTTGCTAATGGGAGTATTGGCTCCCTGGCTGCGCAAATTCGGATTCGGGCGCCTGCCGGGCGACATCGAATTCCAGCGTAACGGCCAACGCTACTCGTTTCCGATCGGTTCCACCGTGATGCTGTCGCTGCTGGCGAGCCTGATCTACTGGATGTTGAAGTGAAAAACGGACAGGCAAGCCTGTCCGTTTTTTTTCCTCTGGCGCTTAGCGTCTTCAGTCCTTCCTGTGTTCCTGGCGGTGCGCACTCATGTAGACGTGGATTTCCTTCCCGGTGACCGTGCCGCTCTTGTTGGCGTCGATCGCATCGAAGTTCTGCTCCACCCTGGGCATGGCCTTGGCTTCTTCCCTGTCGAGCATGCCGTCGGCGTTTGCGTCGGCCGCCTTGAAGCGCTCCTCGCCGCGTTTGTGCATTTCCTTGGCCATTTTCTTCGTCGTGGCCTGCATTTCCGCCAGCGTGACGGTGCCGCTCTTGTCGGCGTCGATGGCGTCGAAGTTCTTTGCCACCCGCGGCATCGCCTTGGCTTCCTCGCGGGTCAGGCCGCCGTCGTTATTCGTGTCTGCCTTGCGGAAATGTTCTTCCATGCGGGCGCCGCGCTCTTCTTTGGCAGCGGCGAGGTAGGGCGTAAGCAGTGCGGCTGCGCCAACGAGCGCAGTCAGTACTTGTCGTGCGTGCATGCAAACCTCCTGTTGGGTTGTACTCCCGCATCTAACGGCGAGCTGCTGCTCAGGGTTGACGCGACGTTGCGAGCGCTTCGGTTACGGCCTTGAGGCGCGCCACCTCGATCTGGGCGGGAATTTGACCCGGGTCACCAGCTGCAAGGGCGATTGCACCGGCGTCCACCGCGCGGGCGGCAGCGGCGGCACATCGCAAAATATCCGCGGGCGGATACGGGCGTTGCTCATAGCCGGTCCGCCCATGAAAGTCGCAGGTGCAAGCGGCGACAAATTCCTCAAATCGCTCCGGTTTGCGGAACACGTCGGTTGCTGCAAGCAGCTTCAGTATCGTTCCCGGGCGCAACTCTTCGGCGCGGTGCGCCTCGCCGTGGTGGCGCGCAACCAGAACCGCCAAGTCACGGCACTCGTTCGGCGCGCGCAGCCGCCGGCACAATTGCTCGACCAGGTCGGCACTCTTGTGTTCGTGGCCATGGTGCTTCGGCCACAACGTCTTCGCAGTCAGGCCCTTGCCCAGGTCGTGGGTGAGCGCGGCAAAACGCACCGCAAGCGGAAAGTCCCGGGCGGCAGCGTAATCCACCACCAGCATGGTGTGTACGCCAGTGTCCACTTCCGGGTGATGCTCCTGCGGTTGCGGCACGCCGTACAACGCATCAATTTCAGGAAGGACTCGCGCCAGCGCCCCGCACTCGCGCAGAGTACGCAACATGCGCGAGGGCGTGTTTTCCATCAGTCCGCGGGATATCTCCTGCCAGGCGCGTTCTGCAACCAGGTGATCTACCTCGCCGCTGCGGACCATCTCCCGCATCAATTCAAGGGTCTCCGGCGCAACGCAGAATCCGAAGCGGGCGGCAAAACGTGCCACGCGCAGCACCCGTACCGGGTCCTCGGTGAAGGCGGGACTGACGTGGCGCAGTATCCCGGCCTTGAGGTCGGCCACGCCGTGAAAGGGATCGATGATGTTGCCTTGCTGGTCACGGGCGATCGCGTTGATGGTGAGGTCGCGGCGCGCCAGATCCTGCTCCAGCGTCACCTCCGGCGCAGCATGGACATCGAAGCCCTTGTAGCCGCGCGCGGTCTTCCTTTCGGTTCGCGCCAGGGCGGATTCCTCGTGGGTCTGCGGATGCAGGAATACCGGGAAATCCCTGCCCACCGGGCGGTAGCCCAGTCGCTCCATCTGTTCGGGTGTGGCGCCGACCACGACGTAATCCTGGTCCACCACTTCGCGCCCGAGCAGCCGGTCTCTCACCGCACCGCCAACGGCGTAGATCTTCATGGTTCGTATTCGGAAATGACCTCGGTCTCGGCGTTTGCCCCGGTGATCCATTCGTGCATTGCCGCAAGCGCGTACATCATTTCGGCATACGCGCGCGCGTTGCCTTCCAGTTCCACTTGGTAGCTGTGAAAGCGCGATACCACCGGGGCATACATGGCGTCGGCCACGGAAAACTCGCCATAGAGAAACGGCCCGCCGGCGCCGAAGCGCGTGCGGCAGTCGTTCCACATCGCCTGGATGCGTGAAATTTCGGCCAGCACTTCGGGGGTCCTGCCGCGTCCCGCCATCTGGCGGCGCACGTTCATCGGCATCTGGCTGCGCAGGTTGACGAATCCGGAATGCATTTCGGCGCTGATCGAGCGCGCGTTGGCCCGTGCCCGGGTCTCCGTCGGCCAGAGCTGCTTCTGCGGATGCTTCTCGGCGAGATATTCGCAGATCGCCAGCGAGTCCCACACGGTCAGGCTGCCGTCCACTAGCACGGGTACGCGGCCGGCGGGCGAGTAACGCAGGATGGTCTGCTTGCTGTCCTGGCGATACAGCGCAATACGAACTTCGTCGAATGCGATCGCAGCGTGCTTCATCAGCAGCCACGGACGCAGTGACCAGGACGAGTAGGCCTTGTTGCCGATTACCAGGGTGGGATTGGACATCGAACAGCTCCTGACTGACGCACGGGGCGTGAACGCGCGGGTGGAAAATCAGCGGCGGGCGCGGAAACGCAACCAGCGGTACCGCGCCCTCGGCGTATTCTCGGCGAGATAAAGCGGCACCACCGCCTCGAGCGGTGTTGGCGCGAAACCGAACACGCCGGGAAACGGACAAGAACAGACGCTGTCCACTTTCATCGAGCGATAGTTGTCCCGCGTCATCAGCTTCACCGGCAGCCACTCCATCATCCACGCCTGCAGATAGGAAAGCGGATCATTGAGCGGGATGATCGGCCGCACCAGTCCGAGCACGCGGCAGACGTACCCGACCAACTGTTGCAAGGTGTAGACCGCAGGGCCGCAAAGGTCAAAACTCTGGTCGCAGGTTCGCGTTTCGCCGAGGCTGAACACCACGGCTCGCGCCACATCTTCGACGAACACCGGCTGAAAGCGCGCCTGCGGACTGGCCAGCACGATCACCGGCAGACTGCGTACCAGGCGCGCGAACAGATTGAGAAACCTGTCCTCGCGCCCGAAGATCACCGAGGGGCGGAAGATCGTGGTGCGGATGCCCGCCGCCTGCGCCACGCGAATCTGCTGTTCGCCGCCAGCCTTCGAGCGCAGGTATTCGCTGGGCGCATCGTGCGCTGCCCCTAGCGCGGAGACGTGCAGCAGCCGGCGGACGCCGTGCTCACGGCAGGCGTCCACCAATTTGCGCGGCAGTTCCGTGTGGGTGCGGGCGAAGTCGCCCTTGCGTCGCTGGTGCAGGATGCCGGCCAGATTCACCACCGCATCGGTGCCGGCGACCAGGCCTGAAAGTGTCGCCGGATCGTGAACGTCCGCATTTACGACATCTACTGTCGGCAGCACGATCAGCGCTTTGGCTCGCTCGCGATGACGGGTCGGCACCCGCACCTTGATTGCCTGCGCGGCCAACAAATGAACGATGTGGCTGCCCAAAAACCCGGAACCGCCGATTACGCACACCGAACTGATCTTCATGTCGTCGACGCGACGCAGCTGCGCGGCGAGAGCCCGCGGAAAAGCAATTATAAGTCGGCGATTAGCGCTTTCGGTCAGTTGTTCTGCAGCGTCCGGGCGGGAACGGTACCGAGCCGCTCGCGCAGACCGGGTCCCGACTGGCGCAGCAGCCGCGCATAGTACAGCGTGTTGTTCATGACCCGCTTGACGTACTCGCGCGTTTCGATGAACGGGATGGTCTCGATATAGACCGCGCCCTCGAGAGGGCGGTCGGCTATCCACTCGCGCGCGCGGCGCGGGCCTGCATTGTAGCCGGCCGAGGCGAGCACAACCTGATTATCCAGCGAGTCCATCATCTGGCGCAGGTAGTAGGTACCCAGCACGATGTTGGAGTCCGCCGCCGTGGTCAGCTTGGCATGGTGGCCGCTCAATCCCAGGCGCTTGGCCACCCAGCGTGCGGTGGCCGGCATCAACTGCATCAGTCCGCTGGCGCCGGCAGTAGACCGGGCGGAATGCACAAAACGACTCTCCTGGCGAACCAGGCCGTAGATCCAGGCTTCGTCGAGGTCGAGCTGACTGGCGTAATCCTGCACCACTTCGCGATACGGCGTCGGGTAGCGCAAGCCGAAGTCGTGCAGCAACACGGTGCGTTCTGCAGTGTCGATGGCACGCTCGTACCATTGGTTGCGCAAAGCCAGTTCGGCGGCGGCCAGCAACTGCTTATCCTCATAGTCCTTGACGGTCCACTGCCATTCCAGTGCGCCTTCGTAACGCAGGCCGATGTCGTAAAGCGTCAGCGCGCGCACGATGCCGGGCTCCCCGGCGACAGCCTCGATTTCGTCGTCGTCCGGCCGGTAGGTCTGCGGCACCGTGCTGATCGAGGTGCCGAGTTCCTCTGCGGCGAGCTGGCCGTAGAAGTTGAACTGATTGGAAAGTGGCGCCAGTATCGCGTTGGCTTCCGACTGGCGGCCCAGTGCGGACAGCGCGCGTGCTTTCCAGTAGTGCCACTGCGGCCATTTGTACTCCGCCGGCGACATCGCCTCGATGGCGGCGAGCAGCTCGTTCCAGTTGCTGGCGCGCAGCGCGGCGCGGGCGCGCCAGGTGAGCTGGCGATCGTTGATGCTTTTACCCGCGTTGCTGAACCAGGCAAGCGCCTCCGGATGAAAGTTGCGCGCGGCGAGCGAGGCAATTTGCGCCCAGGCATACTCGCGCTCGGCGTCCGAAAATTCCTTGCCGTTTTTGCGCAGCCGGTCGGCGGCGCCTTGCGGCCAGCCCTCCGCAGTCTTGTACAGTGCGTAGATAGCCAGTTCACGCTGGGCGCGCGTCTTCAGCGGCAGCGGGGAGCGATCCAGATAGCGTTGCGGCTGGCGCGATATCGAATCCAGCGACTTCGGATCCGGGCGTTGCGCCGCCGGGAGATAACCGAACAAGGTCCTGGCGGCTCTCAAGTTGCCGTTTTCCAGCACAAGCCTGATCCGGATCCAAGTGTCCTCGATGGTGAGTATTTCCCTCTTGAACATCAATTCGAACAAGGGCAGGCAGCTTTCTGGGAGTACCTGCGCGGTAAACCACAGCGGCCGTGCCTGCATCAGAACGCCGGATTCGCCCACTGCCAGGCGCGCCTGATAGGCAAAGCAGACGAGTTCCGGGTCTTCGGTGGTGAGCTGCGGGTATTCGCGCAGGAAACCCGGCCAGTCGCGATCTTTCGCCAGTTGCCGCAGCCAGTCGGCGCGCAACCGGTCGGCGACCAGGCTGTTGTCGTGACGTGCGAGGAAATCCTGGATCTCGCCAGAAGACAGGTCGGCGATGCGGGAACGCATTTGCCAATAGCGCACGTCCGCGGCGAGAGGGTATTTATCGTCGAGTAGCCTGGCGAGCCGGTCCAGCCGTGCGATATCGCCGCGCTGGAACGCTTCGCGCGCGTCGAAGAAGACCTCGTCGTCCCGCGCGGCCAATGCGGCGCAGGAGGCAAGCAGCAGTATGGCGATGCTTCTCTTCACGGCGTCGATCTCTATGCGGCCAGGTTGAGTCGGTCGACTTGCAATTATAAGAGGGCGCCCAGAGAAATGGAGCACGAATCAGGCCAGAAACAGCGAATAGGCCGGATTCCCGGTCTCCTCCCAGTGTGCATAGCCGAGGCGCGAGAGAAACCCGC
>JBQTIV010000074.1:0-17077 GCA_052387775.1 Betaproteobacteria bacterium | reverse complement strand
CCTCGCCTGAACCGTTGCGGGCCGCGATCAAAACTCCGGCCGCGCCTGATCAATGTCCTGGAACGACGATCTCGATATGATGGCGGCTCACGTTGAGAAAGGGCGTGTTCATGACATGCCGGCCCGCAATTTCCCAGATTTCCGCATCGGTGAGGGCAATGAATTCTTTCGACTCGACCAGGTAGTCGGTTACCCGTGCTCCCTGCGTCAACTCGATGTACCCCTTGATCCGATAGGTTCCGGTCAGGATGGTCACCTTGGTCTTGTTCTCGCCAGCCATAGATACGCTCCTCGTTCGATCTGCAATTTTCCATCACGTCAACGCGCTTGAGCCACGAATCTTTACTCAAGTATGCGCGTTTGGCAACGCCGGTAGTTGCCCGTTCTGTTTCGTCTACAATTCACGTGCTTCGTGAACCGGGAATCGTCGTGCTGCGACAAACATCATTCGTCATTGTCTTTGTTTTGTTGTCCCTCGCCGCGCATGGCCGCGAACCCGGCGATGCAGACAGCGCCAAAGCCAGCTGGTTCACGTTCGCCTGGCCACTGGGTGAGAACGCGCTGAAACCTCGCGGCGCCAGCACGCGCGGCGCCCCGGTCGTTCTCGACGCGGCGCCCGGCGAAGCCTGGAGGCGACTGCACGAGCCCGGCCTGAATGCGCGGGAGCGCGACCGCCGCGCAATCCTGGCGATGGCCGGTCCGTATCGCGTCAGTTTCGATTTCCTAGAAGTGCTGCGATTCGATCCGGCCTTGAAGCCGGACGCGCCCTATCAGAGTTGGGGCACCGAATATGTTTTCGTATCCGGGGACCACGACGAGTACATCGCCTTGCAGCATATCCTGGTGATGCGGGTGAAGATGGAAGACGGCAGCATCGGCAAGCCGATCGTCATTCGCCACTGGCGCCAGGAATGGCGTTACCAGTCCGACGCGCTGCTGGCCTACGAAGGTGCCAATACCTGGGCGCAGCGGCTGCTGAGCGCACAGCAGCGCGAAGGTGCCTGGGTTCAAAGCGTGTATCAGGTCGACGATTCCCCGCGCTACGCGGCGCGCGGAAACTGGGAGCACAACGACAGCCATTCCACCTGGATCAGCGACGAAACATGGCGGCCGTTGCCGCGTCGCGAGTGGAGCGTGCGCAAGGATTATCAGGTGCTGGTGGGGACCAATCGCCACACCATCACGCCGGAGGGCTGGGTGCAGGAAGAGAACAATCTCAAGCTCGTGCTAGACGACAGCGGCAAGGCGCGCGCCGAAACACCCTACCTGGCGCGCGAATACGGATTCGCGCGTTATCAGCGCATCAGGGATTTCGACTTCAGCGCGGGAGAGAATTACTTCACGCTCACGGAGGCCTTCTGGGCCGAAGTGCGCAGCGCCTGGCGCGAGATCGCGCAGCGCGAGGGGCGCTTCACTCTCAAGGCGCCGGTCGACCAAGGCCGCCTTTTCGAGCCGTTTTTCGAGTACGCGCAGAACCTTGCTGACGGCAAGCGTTTCGATCGCGCTGAGGCGCGCGCCTTCATCGAGCGTACGTTACGCGACAACTATCTCGCCAGGTCCAGGGACTGACTCGTTGCGTCTATTCCGAGAATCAAAAGATTCGACGCAAAGACGCAAAGGTCCAAAGAGAAATAAAAACGAACGAGGGAAAAAACCCTTGATGGACGGGCCGTCAGCTTTTCGTCAACGGGAACGAACCGGGATCGCCCAATCCGATCTCCCGCTGTTTCCCATTCCCATTCAGGGTTTCTTTGCGCCTTCGCGTCTTTGCGTCAAGGTTTCCGTTTCTCTTGGCTCCTTCTCCGCGCGACGCGGGGAGAAGGCGGGAGATGAGGTGCTCCAGCGGCGGCCATGGTGGGGCAAATTGAGATGCTGAGGTCTGGACTTGCCGGTCTTGCGGGTGCATGCTCTTGCCTGCCCGGCGAGGGGCCGCTTGCCTATGACGACGCCATCAATGCGGTCCGCGAAGTTGCCTGCGCAGTGCAGCCGGGCGGGAAAAACAGACAAGTCCAACAACAGTAGGGGGAAAAACCATGAGTGCTGCCGGATCTGCTGCAAGCCCGCGCTGGTGGGTGCCGGGCGACTGGAATGGGTTCTTCGGTCTTTTCACCAATGTCCTGCTCAATGTCATCGTTCTGACCACGCTGTGCTTGTACGTGGTGCAACTCCCGCCCGACACGGTCTTCGGACGCGTGCTGCCGGCGCTGGGCATTGCGCTACCGATCGGCAATCTGTTCTACGCCTACCTCGCATGGCAACTGGCGAAGAAGGAGGGCCGTACCGACGTCACGGCGATGCCTTACGGGCCGAGCGTTCCGCACATGTTCATCGTGGTGCTGGTGGTCATGTTGCCAACCTATCTCGCCACCAAGGACGCGATGCTTGCCTATGCCGCGGGACTGGCGTGGGCCTTCATCATTGGAGTGATCGTGCTGCTGGGCTGCTTCGTCGGGCCGTGGATCCGCAAGATGACGCCGCGCGCGGCGATGCTCGCCACGCTGGCAGGTATCTCCATCGCCTTCATTTCGATGCGCCCGGCGTACCAGATGTGGGAAGTGCCATGGATCGGCTTCATCTGTTTCGCCATCGTGCTGATCGCGTGGACCGCCAACATCCGCCTGCCCGGTGGAATTCCGGGCGGCCTCGCGGCGGTGATTCTCGGCGCGGTGATCGGCTGGCTGGCGGCCGCGTTCGGCTGGAGCGACTACATGAAGGGCGCCGAAGTCGGCAAAGCCTTTGAGCAATTCGGCCTGCACTTGCCGTGGTTCTCGGCAGACGTGTTCCGCGGCCTCGCGGGAATCGCGCCATTGCTGGCCACAGCCATTCCGCTGGGGATCTACAACTTTACCGAGGCGATGAACAACGTGGAGAGCGCATCCGCGGCAGGGGACAATTACAACCTGCGCAAGATCCTCGCCGCGGACGGCATTGGGGCGATCGTGGGTTCGATGCTGGGAAGCCCGTTCCCGCCGGCGGTTTATATCGGCCATCCTGGCTGGAAATCGGTAGGCGGCCGCATCGGCTACTCGCTCGCAACAGGTGTGGCGATTGCACTTGTGTGTTTCCTTGGCCTCACCGCGCTGCTGCTCAACTTGATCCCGTTGGTGGCGATCCTGCCGATCCTGCTGTACATCGGCCTGGTGATTGGCGCGCAGGCGTTTCAAGCGAGCCCGTCCAACCATGCGCCGGCGGTGGTGCTGGCGATCATTCCCAACATTGCCGAGTGGGCCAAGATCAATATCGACGGCGCGCTCGGCGCTGCCGGCACCAACGCCGACAAAGTCGGCATGGCCGCGCTGGGACAGGTCGGGGTGGTCTATCAGGGCCTGGCGGTTCTCGGCAGCGGGTCGGTGCTGGCCGGCATGGTGCTGGGTGCGATGGCGGCATTCATCATCGACCGCAAGCTCAGCCATGCCGCAGTAACGGCATTCATCGGCGCGGCACTGGCGTTTGTCGGCCTGATACACGGGCCGGCTCTGGGCTGGATGGTCTCGCCGCTGGTGTCGCTCGGTTACGTGATGTTCGGCGCGCTCTGTCTGGCGATGTCGCGGCAGACCTCTACTGCATAGGGCAAAAAGCAGCCCAACGCGCGATCCGGCGCTCAGGCGGGCACGATGTGCGTGCCTGTTGCGCCGGATAACGCGCGCCCGAGATTGGGCGGGTTGGTGATCAGTGCGCGTGTGCCGCCGCCCTCCAGAAATGAAATGATCGCCTCGATCTTCGGGCCCATGCTTCCCTTCGGGAACTGGCCTTCGGCAAGATATTTGCGCGCCTCCGCCAGCGTAATGCGTTCGAGCCAACGTTGCGTCGGCTTACCGAAGTCGACCGCCACTTTCTCCACACCGGTGGAAACCACGAACAGTTCGGCGCCGAGATCTCGGGCCAGTAGGCTGGACGCAAAGTCCTTGTCGATAACCGCTTCGAGCCCCTGCAGGTCGCCCCGCGCATCGCGCAGCACCGGAATGCCGCCGCCGCCGCAGGCGATCACGATATAGCCCAGGTCGATCATCGCCTCGATGATGTCGCGCTCGATGATCTGCTGCGCCATTGGCGAGGCCACCACGCGCCGCCAGCCGCGGCCGGCGTCTTCCCTTACTACCCAGCCGAAGTCGTTCGCCAGCGAATTGGCCACGTCCTCCGTCATGTGCGCGCCGATCGGCTTGGTCGGATTGCGGAACGCGGGATCGTCCGGATCCACCAGCACCTGGGTCACCACGGCAACCACTTTGCGATTGAGTTTGCGGCGCTGGAATTCGTTGTAGAGCGCGCGCTGGAACATGTAGCCGATCGCGCCCTGCGTGTCGGCGTCGGCATAATCCACCGGCACCTCGGGCACCACGCCTTTCGCGATTCCCGAACGGCGCAGGATGAAGCCCACCTGCGGGCCGTTGCCATGCGTGAGGACCACGGTCCAGCCGGCCTCGACCATGTCGGCAACGTAATGCGACGTCGTCGTCGCCGCCTTCACCTGATCGGGGATCGATTGGTGCTGGTCGTCCACAATCAGCGAATTGCCGCCAACAGCAACGACCGCCGTTTGCTTGCGCTTGGCCATCGCCATCTCCTCTATGCGGGTGTGGAGCGGATGCTGCCGGGCATGGCAACGCCGACCCGCGATGCCAGCGCGATGATGGCCTGGGTGAAGCACTCGAGCGGTGCGCGCGTAATACCCGCACCAATCTGGCCGACACCCGCTTCCTTGTGCGCGATGCCGGTGTTGATGATCGGCGTGATGTTGGTGTCGAGCACACGGCGGGCATCGATGCCGGCGGGCGTGCCGCTGAAATTCATCGCCGGAAGCGTGAACGCGCTGTTGCGCCCCAGCGTGATGTGGCGCATTTCGCGCGTATTGGCTATCGCGTCTTCCGGAGTGCCGCCGACGAACTGCACGATTGCCGGCGCCGTTGCCATCGCAAAGCCGCCAAGACCCGCGGTCTCGGTTATCGAACTGTCGCCCATGTCGGGTGCCGCGTGCTCCGCTCCGTAACTCGGAAAGTACAGTCCGCCGACCACTGGGGACGGCGCCTCGAACCATTGCTCCCCGGTCCCCGAAAGACGGATGCCAAAGCGCACGCCATTGCGCGACATCGCGGTGACCAGGCTGCTGCCCGGCACGCCGTGTGCGGCATCGAGCATGGTCTTGCACGCCGCCATTGACAGGTTCAGGAAGAAGTGGTCGTTGCCGGCGATGAACGTCACCGCATCCGCGATCGGCTGCGCGTCGAAGCCGGAGTGCAGCGCCGCGGGCACGATCTTCTTCAGGAATAACGACGACGCAGCGGCGTTGCGGTTGTGGACTTCATCGCCCATCTGCAGGGCCTGCGCCATCAGCGGCTTGAGTTCCAGCGGTCCGAGCTTCGCGAGAGCCGCGCCGAGCGCCGGCGCAAGCACCTGCGCCATCCACTGCAGGCGCTTGATCACTTCCGCTGAATTAGCGCCGAAACGCAGCACCTTGCCGAGGCCCTCGTTCAGGTTGGAGAACGCGCGGTTCTTGCCCGCCGCATTCTCGACGATCCATACCGGCATCGACGGGCTGATGACCCCGGCCATCGGCCCCACCGCGGCGTGATGATGCGCGGGCTCGAAAGCGATGTCACCGCTGTCCGCCAGGCGCAAGGCCGCATCAACGTCCGCCGCCCAGCCCTCGTAAACGATCGCGCCGATCACCGCCCCCTGCATCGGCCCGCACATTTGCGTCCACGCAATCGGTGGTCCAGCGTGCAGGATCATACGATCGCCCATCCCCGGCAAGTATTCGCGCGCGACACCGACCCCGGTCAGCACCGGCTGCGCGGCGAGGAAAGCGGCGTACGCTTTCTCGTTCGCGGCCTCCAGCGACGGATGGTTGAGCAGCTGTGCGAGGCACCAGCCAGCCGCGCGGTTTCCCCCGGCGGGTGGCGTCCAATCCAGCTGCACCGCCTTGCCTCCGGCGGCCGCGATGGAATCGGCGAACGACTGCAATCCGATGTTTAGCAGCGGCTGGTTTTCCTGGACCAGTTTGTTCATGGTGTTCCGGGCCTGCATTACGAATTGCGCATGCGCTGCGCCTGCGACGGGGCGAGCGTGGAGGCAATGCCGGCCGCGAGACGCACGGCCTGCGCGTTGCTTTCGGCGAACAGCATGCCGGCATCGGAAAGCGCACGCGCCTGCCGGGCGAAATCCTGCGGGTCGGCGGCGGTGCCGCAGATCTGGCCGACGAAGGCGATAGCCCTTCCCTGCGCAGTGGCGGTCGCGCGAGCGCGATGGATCGCCGGCACCAGTTCGCTCGACGGATCCATGTGGCTGCCATATCCCAGTACCACGTCAAGCAGGATCACGGCGGTCTGCGGGTCCTCGGCCTCCTTGCCGATGCGCTCGATTCGCAGGCGGTAATCGATCATCGGGTGCGGGCGCCCGCGCGTGAAGACATCGTCGCCGAGATCGACCAGCGTGTGCTGCCGGCTTTGCCAGACATCGGCAAGTTCCGTGGTTCCGCGCGTGGGCGTATTCGAATGCACGTCGCCCAGCAGTTCGCCGAGCAGCAGCGTGGCCTCGTAACAGAACGTGCCGCCGCTGTAAAGCCCGCGCACATAGCGCTGGGTGTCGGCGAAGTGCGGCAGCCCGGACTGCGCGGCCTGTGGTTCGGCGTAGCTGTCACGCGGTTTTTCGCCCTTGGCGATGGCGACCGCCGCGCGTGCTGCATCCTCCAGCGTTTTCACAGCATGCACGCCCTTGCGCCCGACCTGCTTGGGATCGGTGCCGAGGAAGTTCACCACCACCGGCTTGCCCGCCTTGGCAGCCTCGGTGAGCACGCGCTCGGCCACTTCGGCAGAAGGCGGTTTGGATATCAACACGATGACCTGGGTCGAGGGGTCCGCCGCGAGGTCCTTCAGGCCCTTGAGCATCGAGATCGCGCCGATCTCGCGGTGCAGATCGCGCCCACCGGTGCCGATCGCCTGCGAGATCCCCGCGCCAAGCCGGTCTACCAGCACGGTGACCTGCTGCAAGCCCGTGCCCGAGGCACCCACCACACCGATCGGCCCGCGCCGCACCACGTTGGCGAAGGCGAGCGGTGTTCCATTGATGATCGCGGTACCACAGTCCGGTCCCATGACGATGAGATCGGCATCGCGCGCGAACTGCTTGAGCAGGACCTCCTCCTCCTCGGCGACGTTGTTGCTGAACAACATCACGTTGAGCCCGAGGCGCAGCGCTTTCATCGCTTCGGCCGCCGCATAGTCGCCCGGCGTCGAAATGAGCGCCATGTTGGCTTCCGACGTGGTCTTCAGCGCCATCTGGATACTGCGTGGGCGCACCGCCGCGCGCGCTTCCGCGACGTTGTCATCGGGCTGCCGCGTGAGGCTCCTTATCGCTTCCTCGATAGCGGAAGGTAACGCCGACTTCTCGCCCTGTACCACGATCAGCAAGTCGCTCGCACTCGCGCCTTTTGCGTCCACGCGCAGTCCCGCTTCGGCGAGCAATGCCAGGTTGTTCTCGGTGGCCATCACCGCCGAAGCCTGCTCCACACCCGGGAGCTTGCCCAGCATCGCCGACAGTTGCATCAGCGAGACCGAGTCCCGATATTCCCGGGGGACGATTTTCACCAGTGTGGCCGACAAGTCCCGTTCTCCTGATCAGCCGGCGGTCGCTGCCACGCGCGCGCGGCGGCGATCGCCGAAAGGTCTTGCTGTGGCGGTGGTGTGAATCGTCCGCGCAGTCAGCGTGGGCGAATATCCCAACAGCAGCCCGCACAAAACGTCCGCACCAGAACTGTGTCCGATCTGTACAGCCCGGATGGCGGCGCCAGCGACGTCGCCGCCATTGCAAACGCAACGCACAACTTCGGTCAGGCGCTCCGCGAAATGGCCTTGAAGCGCGTCGATCAGCATCTGCCGGCTGATCGCGTTGGTATGCAGCGACAGTTGCCCGACCCGCGCTCTGACCGCGCGCAGGAGCGCGGCCTTTCCAGGTTCGCGATACGAACGGCTCCACAGTGCCGCGAGGTAACCGACTATAAAATCGTCTCCCGCCGGAGTAAGACCGGCGCCGAGGCCCACCACTGCACTCAAGGCCGAAACGACTACAGCGGCATCGTTCGTTTCGGTTGCGCTCGCGAGAATCGGCAGCGTTTGCCCCAGCCGCGCAACCAGCGCACGTTCGAGTGTGGAGTGAGGATTGCCGGACAAGAAAAGCACTGGCGCGACGCCCTGGTCCGGCGCGTGCTCGCGCAGCGTCTCGCGCAATTCGCGCAGCGTCGCTTGTGCCTGCTCGCCTCGCAGGCCGGGCGACGCGGGGACGACGGTTACAGAAAAGACTGCGGCGCAAGAGAGATTCACCACTACATTGGCAGCCGGAATGCGCAACGTCGCGCCTTCGAGAATTGCCGCTTGCCCCTGGCGCAACGATGCAAACGACAAGGCGGAGCGGATCCCGTGCGGGAGATTGCCGCAGCCGGCCGCAAGCAGCGTGACCAGTTCGCCCGAATCCGTTTCGATATTGCAGGCAAGTTGGAAAACGCTGTGTACCAGCGCGCGGGCCTGCCGCGGCACGCGTGCCCCGACGTTGTCTGCGAACAGGACCCTCCCCTCGTCTGTCACAAAACCACCCGAACCGCGCCGTACTGCCGGGTCGTTGACCTCACGCACCGAGCGCGGCCAATGCCCGGCGGGAATCCGATACCCAGCCGAAGATGCCGCCCTGGGCCTTGATCATGGCGAGCGCGGCTTTCTGGAACTCCGGGAAATACGACCCCACGCAATCGGACAGCACCACGCACTCGTAACCGCGGTCATTGGCTTCACGCACGCTGGTGTTGACGCAGACTTCGGTGGTGACGCCGCATACGATCAGCGTCTTGATGCCGCGATCGTGGAGGATGAGGTCGAGGTCGGTGGCATGGAACGCGCCTTTGCCGGGCTTGTCGATTACCGGTTCCCCTGGTGCGGGATACAGTTCCGGCACGATGTCGTGGCCGATTTCTCCGCGCACCAGTATGCGCCCCATCGGTCCAGGATCGCCGATGCGCGTCTTGCCCCTGCCCCGCACCAGCTTGGTCGGTGGGCAGTCGGTCAGGTCCGGCCGATGGCCTTCGCGGGTGTGGATAACCAGCATCCCTCGCTTCCGCGCCGTCTCCAACACGCGTTTGGTCGGCGCGATGGTCGCCTGCAGCGGCGTCACGTCGTTGCCCAGCGCCTCGCCGAATCCGCCCGGCATGACGAAATCACGCTGCATGTCGATGATCAGCAGCGCCGTGGTCTTCGGATCGAATTCCAGTTCGTACGGTTCAGCCTCAATCGCCCTGGTTACCATTTTTTTACCCTCCTCAATGTTGCGTCTGCCTGGCCCGATCTCACGAGTGAACCCGGCGCGGGAACCGCGCCCGCTTTGCGCTCCCTTGGTATACTGAATGGTATACAAGATGCAACGCGGGGGAAAGCAGTGTCCTTGATCATACCTTCGCTGCTCGCCGATTACCGGTCGGGCAAGCGTACACCCAGCGCAGTGGTGCAATCACTGCAGTCCGGAGACGATGAAACCTATGCCTGCGCGTGGATCACCAAGGTCGAGCCCGATGCGCTCAAGCGCCGCGCCCGCCAACTCGAACTGCTGCTGCGCGAGGACCCGCGCGCAATCGAGCGCCTGCCGCTTTACGGGATCCCTTTCGCGGTCAAGGACAATGTCGATGTTGCCGGGCTGCCGACCACCGCGGCCTGCCCCGCCTTTTCCTACATTCCCGAGCGCTCCGCCGCGGCGGTGGAAAAACTCGAGGCAGCTGGCGCCATCCTGGTCGGCAAAACCAATCTGGATCAGTTCGCCACCGGCCTGGTGGGCACGCGCTCGCCTTACGGCGCGGTGCCCAACACGTTCCGGCCGGAGTATATCTCGGGCGGCTCCAGTTCGGGCTCAGCGGTCACTGTGGCCCACGGCCAGGTGAGTTTTTCGCTGGGGACCGACACTGCGGGGTCGGGCCGGGTACCGGCCGCGTTCAACAACATCGTGGGGCTCAAACCCAGCCGCGGCCTGATCAGCGCGCGCGGCGTGGTACCCGCCTGCCAGTCGCTGGATTGCGTATCGGTGTTCGCGCTCACCGTGCCCGACGCGGTCGCGGTACTCGATGTGGCGCGCGGACCGGACGCCGACGATCCGTGGTCGCGCGCGCTTGATCTGTCCGTCCAGTCGCTGCCGGAGCGTTTCAATTTCGCACTACCTGGACCGCTCGAGTTCTATGGAGACGACCACGCAAGACACGCGTTCCACGACGCAGTCGACAAGCTCGAAGGCCTCGGCGGCAGACCGGTCGGCTTCGATTTCTCGGTGTTCCTGGAGACCGCTGCGCTGCTCTACGAAGGACCCTGGGTGGCGGAGCGTCTGGCCGCTATCCGCCCGTTCTTCGAAAGCCGTCCCGACGAGGTGCACCCGGTGGTGCGCAAGATCATCGAGGGGGCATCCAAGTACTCTGCCGCGGACCTCTTCGCCGGGCTCACCAAACTTGAGGCGCTGAAAAAGCGCGCAGCAGGACTCTGGGACCGGGCCGACGTGCTGGTGGTGCCAACCGCACCAACCATTTACACCATCAAGGAAGTACTTGCAGAACCGTTTCTAAATAATCGCAGACTCGGTCACTACACCAATTTCGTGAACCTCATGGATCTTGCCGCCTTCGCGGTTCCCGCCTCGATGCGGCCCGACGGCCTGCCTTTCGGCATCACTCTGATTGCGCCGGCCGGAGCCGATCTCATGCTCGCGGATCTGGCGCAGCGCTTCCATCATCTCACCGGGCTCAAGCTCGGCGCATTGGACGAAGTGCTGCCGCCACCCTCACCGATCGCCACCGGCGACGGTAGCGTGCGCGTGGCAGTGGTCGGGGCGCACCTGTCTGGACTGCCGCTCAATCCTCAATTGACCGAGCGCGGGGGGCGGCTGGAAAAACCGGCGCGCACCTCCGCGCGCTACCGGCTGTTCGCGCTGCCTGGCACCGTGCCACCAAAACCCGGCCTGGTACGCGATACCGACAATGGCAGCGTCATAGACGTCGAGGTATGGAGGCTGCCGGTAGCCGAATATGGCTCGTTCGTGGCGGCGATTCCGTCGCCGCTTGGAATCGGCCGCGTCGAACTCGATGACGGCGAGTGGGTTCAGTGTTTTCTGTGCGAGAGTTGGGCGGTCAACGGCGCCGAGGAGATTTCGCACCTCGGCGGCTGGCGCGCGTATCTCGCCAGCAAGGCCGCGCGTTGAAGCGGACCGGCAATCGCGGCCGTTCGGCGACCACCCGGCCTGCCGCCGGCAAGCGCAGAAAGCTGACCACGGACGAGGAACGCAAACCTTCGCTTGCCGAGTCGGTGTATCTGGGCATCAAGCAAGACATCTTCGATTTCCGCCTGCTTCCCGGGGATCGATTTACCGAGAACGGGGTTGCGGGGCGTCTCGAGGTCAGCCGCACCCCGGCACGCGAGGCGCTTTACCGCCTGGAGCGTGAGGGCTACCTGCAGGTGCACTTTCGCAGCGGCTGGAGCGTTCGCGACCTCGACTTCAAGCTGTTCGACGATCTGTACGATCTGCGCATCGCGCTCGAAACCGCCGCCGTCAGGCAGCTCTGCGATCGGGACGAGCGTCCCAACCTGGAGGAATTGAAATCAGTCTGGCTGGTGCCGACGGACGCACGGCTCGACGACGGGGAGCGTGTGTGCGCGAACGACGAAGGGTTTCATCACGCGCTGGTGGCCGCCACTGGCAATCGCGAGATGACCCGCTGCCATCAGGAAGTGACCGAACGCATCCACTTGCTGCGCCGGCTCGATTTCACCGAAGCCGGCCGCATCGCCGCCACATACCGGGAGCATGCGCAGATTCTTCGCGCCGTGCTGCGACAGCACGCCGATCGCGCGACCCGGTTACTGCGTGCCCATATCGAGACCAGCAAGATCGAAGTGCGGAAAATCAGCCTGCACAAGCTGTTGTCAGCAAGGCGTACTTAGGGAGGCTCGACCGGTTCGCGCCGGATTTGCGCCGGATTTGCGTGAAGGGCCGGGCAAGAGGCTCAGTGCAGCCGGACGACGTTGGACGGTATGAGTGCCGCGACCGGAAGATTCCGCGCCAACAGATCCCGGCCCAGCAGCGTGATGCTGCCTTTGATGCGGTTGTCGCCGGTATCGCTGAATTCGAACTCGTACACCCGCCTTAGGCGCACCCGGCCCTCGTCGTCGCGGCCCAGCCGCATCTGTTTCAGCATCACCGTCCAATCGAGCAGCTGTACGCCTTCCGCGGCGCAGGCGCGACGGCCAGCGTCGAGCGCGGCTTCGCGCGCGCGCATACTGTCGGTCCAGAACAACGCGCCGGCGACGAAAATCAACAGGGTCAGGAGTTCGATCATTGGAATGTGAAAGGCGAGAGGCGTGAAGGGTGAGGGGTGAGGAGAAAAAGCAAGTACTACGATAAGTTCAACTAGACTTTTCTAGCCTCTCGCCTCTCGCCTCACCTCTCTAGCCTCTCCTCTCTCCCCTCACGCCCTGCCGGTGAGAATCTGGTAGAGCGTGTACAGCATCCCGGCGGTGGCGCCCCAAATATAGCGATCGCCGTATGCCATCGAATAGAAGTGACGGCTGCGCCCGTTGAACACATCGTTGTGGCGGTGATGGTTCACCGGGTCGAGAAAGAATGCCAGCGGCACTTCGAAAACGTCGGCCACCTCGAACGGATCCGGCTTCAGGTCGAACGGAGGCTCCACCCATCCAACGATCGGCGTAACCCGGAATCCGGTCAGGATATCGTAGTCCGGCAGGCGGCCGATGACCTCGACGCGCTGGCGGCTCAGTCCGGTCTCCTCCTCGGCTTCGCGCAATGCCGTGGCGATCCGGTCGGGATCGCTTTCATCCACGCGTCCACCGGGGAAGCTGATCTGTCCGCCATGGTCGTGCAAATGGGCGGTGCGCTGGGTGAACAGCAGAGTCGGCCCGCCCGGTTGGTTCACCACCGGCACCAGCACCGCAGCCGGAACCGGCTCGCGCTCAGTGGGAAGGGCGTATCGGGGGAAATTGACGTCCTCCGGAAGAATGCCCTGCCGGCGAAGACGTTGCGCCAGCCAATCCCGGGTGAAGGGCGGCGGCCTAATGTCGTCAGAAGAAGACAACGGTCTGCAATGCGCTGATGATGAAGTACTCTATTTTATCCCTCTCGCAAAGGTATAGAATCTGCTGGCGTCCCGAAACGGCGGCAATCGACTGCTGTCAAACGGGTGCGGCAAGGAACGGCCAAAACACGACACGAGGAGACGATGATGAAACTGCGCACTCTGATTGCTGCCGCAATGTTCGCAATGGCGGGCAGCGCATTTGCGATGCACTGCCCGATGGACATGAAGAAAATCGATGAGGCAATGGCGAAGAAACCGAACCTGTCCGCCGACAAGCTCGCCGAGGTGAAGAAACTGCGGGCCGAGGGCGAGACGTTGCACAACGCCGGCAAGCACCAGGAGTCGGTAGACACCCTGGCCAAGGCAATGGCGATTCTGGGAATCAAATAACCAGGCGCATGCACATCGGCCCCGCTGCGCGGCAACGCGCAGCGGGGTTTTTGTTTTCTGTCGTTACAGTCCTTTAAACGAAAATCTGACAATCGAAGAGTTCGACGCAAACGGCGCAAAGAAGAAGAAAAGGCGCGATGAAAATTCAAGGAACTTCAACAAGGCGAACCAGGCAAATTTACCGCCGCGGACCAGCCACGATTGACCACTTTTCCGTGTCGGCACCTGAACCGTAATAGTTGAGAATTGATCGGACACACAGTATCTGACCGATTCTGCCGCCCACCGTATACGTACGAAGGGCTGGAAACGACCCGTTGCTGCCTTTCGTACTTTAGAGAAGCGGACCTTCGCGGCCTTCGCTGTACGGAATATAGCGGCCCTTTACCGGATCACCTCGTCGGCGCGGAGCAAGATTGACTCCGGGATGGTGATCCCGAGGGCCTTGGCCGTCTTGAGATTGACAACGAACTCGAATTTGGTTGGCTGTTGAATCGGCAGATCTGCGGGATTGGCGCCCTTCAGGATCTTGTCGACGTACCAGGCCGAACGGCGGAACAGGTCTCCGCGGTTCGCGCCATAGGACATCAGAGCGCCCGAATCGGCAAACCCCCTGCTCCCGTATATGACTGGTAGCTGGGCCTTCGACGCCAGCTTGAGTAGCGTCGTTCTATGAGTGGCGAATAAGGGGTCCTCGAGTACGTACAGCGCTTGGGCGTGACCTCGGATCATGGACGAAAATGCTGGGCCGATCTCCTCGGGCGTTCGCGCGGGCACGAAGTTCAACTTGATCGACAGCGACGGCGCTGCTGCCTTGAGGTCCTCGAGAACCTTAGCATGGAATGGCGTGTGCGGATTCCACAGGACTGCCACCCGGGCGAGTCGTGGGATCGTCTCCTTGAGCAGTTGTAGGCGCTTGGCGCTGAGGTCGGTCGTCATCATTGAGAGTCCGGTGATGTTTCCGCCAGGATGCGCAAGGCTCGCGACCAGGCCGGACCCCACTGGATCGGCGATAGTGGCCATCACGATCGGGATGGTGGACGTTGCCCGCCTCGCTGCACCGGCTCCGACCGTGCCAGCCACGACGATCACATCGACTTTACGCTGGACCAAGTCGGCAGCCAACTCCGGTATCAGATCGTAATTACCGCTGGCGGATCGCCACTCAATCACCACATCGCGTCCCTCGGCGTAGCCCGCATCCCGTAGCCCCTGCCGGAACGCCTGCACCTCCTTGCTCTCGGGTGAGGAGGCCTGGAGGAGAACCCCGATGCGCCGCGGCGATGGCGGCTGCTGTGCGTAGGCACTCTGCGGTCTAAATGCAATTGCGGGGCTGGCGGCCAGTGCGGCAACACTGCTCACAAACGCTCGGCGAGAAAGTCGTCGGATCACCGTGTCACTTCCTCGGTGCGCAGTACGCCCAGATGATTCAGCTTCACGTCCACCTCCTTCTTGACGCCCGACAGTTTCTCACCAGACCGATCAGTCAGGACTATCGGAATTCGCAGAACGTGCCGATGCCCCGAGGGTGTCTGTCCATTTAGGTAATGATAATTCGGATCGCGTGTCTGCTATGGAGGAAATACTCGACAGTCTCCTTTTGGCCGGATTCAGCCATATATATGCAAATTAGAGCCGACTTGGTCGGGCACTGCCTGTCAGATCAATTCTGAGCTACTAAACGTCAATCGTCTGCCACGACAAATTTCCGCTTTTTGCCAAGTCCGGATTTTCTCTGCGCCCTTTCTTGCCGTTCCTCGGCGTCCTCTGCGTCAATGCCCTTGACGCCGGCCATCGGCCGGCTGGTCTGACGTCTAACTCAACCTCAACGCAAAGGCGCAAAGGGCGCAAAGGTACGCAAAGAAAACAGGAAACGATCCCGCTACAGATGCGCGCGTCCTCGTGACCCGACACTCTTCTTCCGATTTTCTCTGCGCCCTTTCTTGCTGTTCCTCGGCGTCCTCTGCGTCAACGCCCATATTGCCGGCCATCGGCCGGCTGTCATCGTGCGCAGCTACGTCACGGCACCGCCGCATGATGAGCCGGAACCGGCGGTGCAGCCGTAACAGTGATTCGCAGTGACAATCCGCCTCGCTTCCAGTTTCGCGAGATCGAAATCGCGAAGATGCCTGGGCGCGCCATTGCCCAGCGGCAAATCCAGCATCTGGTTGAAGTCGCAATCGTAAAGCGTGCCCTCCCAGCCCACCGACAGCGTGTAGCGGCACATCACGCCCGCCGCCGCCGCGGGATTGAACGCGTTCGCAAGCCGTTCCATGTACCCCTCGTAGTTGCCACTTTCGATGAGGAACTCGAGAAAGCGGCTGATCGGCATGTTGGTAATCGTGTACAGGTGGTTGAAAGTAACGCCGTGGCGCCGCAACAACTCGCGATGGAACCGCGCCTCGGTGGCTTCCTGCCTGGCCGGCAGAAAAGCGCCGACCGGGTTGTGCACCAGATTCAACACAAGGCCACTGCCTTCCACGCCATATCCCAGGCGGTTTAGCATCTGCATGGCCACGATGGATTTCTCAAATACTCCGTCCCCGCGCTGGGCATCGGTTTGCGATGACTGGAAATACGGCAGCGAAGCCATCACTTCCACGCGATGGCTCGCCAGGAACTCGGCGAGGCCAGCCTGCGGCTTCAGCAGCAGGACCGTGAGGTTGCAGCGGTCGATGACGTGGCGTCCCAATGCGCGCGCCTGCTCAATCAGCCAGCGGAAATTGGGATTGAGCTCCGGCGCTCCACCGGTAATATCGACGGTGGGGATGTTGGTCCGCGACAGCACCCTGATGCACAACTCGGCCGTCTCGCGCGTCATCTGCTCGCTGCGCTCGGGACCGGCATCGACGTGGCAATGCCGGCAGCTTTGATTGCAGAACTTTCCGACGTTGATCTGAAAAACGGTAATCCCGGTGGCGTGAAGCGGCTGAATTCCGGCGCTCGCCAATTTTTCCTCGAACGGCGGACAGATCGTCGTCGCCGCGAGCCGATTCAACTGCAACCGGCTCGAGGCCAGCGGGTCGCGCCTGGAAACGAGTGTGAGCCCCATGTCGCCAATCTCACATCGACAATTTGTCGACCACGTTGCGCATCTGCACGCCATGCACCAGCGAGGAACCCCCACGAATGGCGCAGGCAACATGCACTGCCTCGGTCATCTCCTCCACGTTCGATCCCTTCTCGAGGCAAGCTTCGGTATAGGCATCAATGCAGTAGGGACATTGCACTGCATGGGCCACGCCCAGCGCGATCAACGCTTTCTCGCGCTCGGACAATGCACCCTCGGCGAACACCGCACCGTAGTAATCGATGAATTTTTCCCACAAGTCCTTGTTGCCCTTGCCCATCTCGGCAAACTTGGGCAAATCGTGCGGGTGGTAGTAGGTATCCATGCAAACTCTCCTTAGCGGGGCTTATACAGCGGAAATGATACGCGGCCGGTCACTGCTTGGATGAGTCTCGGGGAAGCTCGCAGACAGGTCAAGTGAGGGGCGTAGATACTCCAGTGATGGGTGATGGGAGAGGAATGCGAAGGAAAGGCGATGCGGGCCCTCCCTTCCTTTGCGTCAACGCTCT
>JBQTIV010000073.1:0-14611 GCA_052387775.1 Betaproteobacteria bacterium | reverse complement strand
CCTAACTAGAAGTAGCAATCCCATTGACGGAATATTTCCCGTCAAACTGACGAATAAACTGGCGCGGCACGTGATCAATACTTGATATACAAAGAGTTTTCATCTCGGGACACCTCCCAATAGGTCGTGAACACGCCCGACACCACCGGCTGGACGAAAAGCCTACTCTCGGGCCGCATCCGGGACAAGATCGACCTGAAGTATTACAGGATCAGGACGGAAACCGCATATGTCGATTGGGTATGCCGGTTCGTCACCTTCGACCGGGGTTCTCAGGCCAATGCGGGAATACAATGAGGAGCCGCGGCAATCATGGCGGTTTGCCGCGTGACAACAAAAGAGGAGACGCTCATGAATCCTTCGTGGACACGTCGCGAGTTTCTGGCCCGTGCAGGAATGGCGGTTGCAGGCATCCAGGCCTTCGAGCATCTCGATCCCTGTTGCGCGTTCGCAGCAGACGCCAGCACGGCGGACAAGGAACTTTTCGAACTCAAGCCGGTTGCCGACGGCATTTACGCCGCGATCGCCGCGCCCCGCTACAAGGTCAATTCCAATGCCGCGGTGATCGTCACCAACGACGGCGTGATCGTGGTGGACTCCCACTCCAAACCTTCCGCCGCGCATGCGCTGTACCGGGAGATCCAGGCGATCACCAGGCAGCCGATCAAGAAGATCATCAATACCCATTTTCACTGGGATCACTGGCAGGGCAACCAGGTTTACAAGGAAGCGAATCCGGGGCTGGAGATCATCGCTTCACAGCGCACCCGCGAAAATCTGACCAGCCCCGACGCCGGGAACGGTGGCATCACCTACATCGAAAAGCAGCTCAATACCGTTCCGAAGGAGATCGAGAAACTCAAGGAGGACCTCTCGCGTGCGGCCGACCCGCTACAGAAGGCGCGGCTGGAATCGAACCTGCGGCAGACGGAAACTTACCTCGAGGAACTCAAACACATGGAGCCCCCATTGCCGACGCGGACATTCTCCAACTCAGTGACACTGACCGAAGGCGGCCGGGAAATCCAGATTCTGTTGCTGGGACGCGGACACACCGACGGCGATATCTTCATTCACCTGCCCAGGGAAAAAGTAGTCGTGACAGGGGACGCGGTGATCGACTGGATGCCGTTCATGAACGACGGCTTCCCGGAGGAATGGGTGCAGACATTGGACGCGCTGGAAAAATTCGACTTCACGCAGATCATCCCTGGCCACGGCGAAGTCGCGTCCAAGGCTCATCTGGCGTTCTTCCGGGGCTATCTGGCTGATCTAATCGCCGCGGTAAAGCAGGCGCACGCCGATGGAGCCGGCCTGGATGAAATGAAAAAAGCAATCCCGGACTGGCTTGCCCCGAAATACGAACAGGGGATGTCGAAATATCCGCTCGGCCAATATCGCGATCGCATCGGGCTGAATATCGATATGGCCTACCGGAAGGTGATCAGCAAGGCGTGACGATCCTGTTTACCGGCGCAAGCCCGTCCGTATTCAGGCCCTGGGCTGTAGAGCGGGGCTGGCGACAGCAGCGCCGAGCGCGAACTGGATGTTATACAGCCGGGTGTAGATGCCGCCCTTGGCGAGCAGCTCGGAATGGGTGCCGATTTCGGCGACCTCGCCTTTGTCCAGAACCACTATCCGATCGGCCTTTTCGATGGTGGAAAGGCGGTGGGCGATGACTATGGTGGTGCGGCCCCGCATCAGTCGTTCCAGCGCGGCCTGCACATGCTTTTCCGATTCCGAGTCCAGCGCCGAGGTCGCTTCGTCGAGGATCAGGATCGGCGCGTCCTTGAGGATGGTGCGCGCGATCGCCAGCCGCTGGCGCTGGCCGCCGGAAAGCCGCACGCCGTTTTCCCCGATCAGCGTGTCGAATCCCTGCGGCATGGCGCGGATGAAATCCAGCGCGTGCGCGGCTGCCGCGGCGCGTTCGATCGCCTCGCGGCTGGCGCCCGCCGCCTGGCCGTAGGCAATATTGGCGGCGACGGTATCGTTGAACAGCGCGACTTCCTGGCTGACCAGCGCGATGTTGCGTCGCAAGCTGGCAAGAGAAAGCGATTCGAGATCGTGGGCGTCAATGGTGATCCGCCCCGCGGCCGGGTGATAGAAACGCGGCACCATGTTGGCCAGCGTGGTCTTGCCGCTGCCCGAGGATCCGACCAGCGCAACAGTCTCGCCGCGGCGAATGGCCAGCGTGACGCCCAGCAGCGCCGGCTGTTCGGCAAGCGGGTAGCGGAAAGTAATTTTCTCAAAGTGTATGTCACCGCGCGCGCGCTCGAGTTCTTCCGTGCCCCGGTCTTTTTCCGGCTCTTCGTCGAGCAACGCGAATACGCTTTCCGCGGCGGCAAGGCCGCGCTGGAGGTGCTCGGCCACGCCGGTGAGGCGCTTGAGCGGCGCCATGAGCACCAGCATCGCCGCCAGGAACGAGACGAAGCCGCCGACGGTGGTGGCATTCGCCTGTGCCTGTAAGGTGGCGTAATAAACCACCACCGCCACCGCCAGCGCGACGAGCAACTGCACGATCGGCACGTTGGCGGCCGCGGCGGCGGTCTGTTTCATGCTGAAGCCTCGCAGCCGGTTGCTGGTTTCGGCAAAACGCTTTGCCTCGTACTCCTGCCCGCTGAAGATCTTCACTACTTTGTTGCACTCGACAGTTTCCTGCAGCACCTGCGTGATGTCGCCCATAGCCTGTTGCGTGGCTCGGCTCGTGTTGCGCAGACGCACGTTGAAGTAGCGCACCGCCAGCGCTATCGGCGGCACCATGATCAGCGAGATGATCGTGAGCCTCCAGTCGAGGTAGAGCAGGTAAGCCAGCAGCCCGATGACGGTGAGTGAATCCTTGACCAGTACGGTGACGACGTTGGTCGCCGCGCTGGTGACTTGCGTCACGTCATAGGTGAAGCGCGAAATCAGATTGCCGGTGGTGTTGTCGTGGAAATAGCCGAGCGGTAGCGCCAGCATGCGGCGGAACATGGTGTCGCGCAGGTCCATTACCACCTTGTTGCCGACCCAGGTGCTCGCGTACGTGCCGATGTAGGTGCCCAGCCCGCGGAACCCGAAGATCAGGACCAGTGCCACCGGCACCCATTTGATCAGGACCGGGTCCTTGTCGACGAAGGTTCCGTCGAGAAAAGGCTTTACTGCGACCGGCAGCGCCACCTCGGTCGCCGCCGCAATCAGCATGCCCAGAATCGAAAGAGCAAACACGCCCCAGTAAGGTTTCAGATAGCGGAGCAGGCGCAGATAGAGCTGGATGCTGGTCATTTTCTGCATGGCGGCAAGATAACATTCATTGCCGGAAAACCGGAAATTCTCGACGCAGAGGCGCAGAGGAAATCAGAACGAATTTCGTGAGCAGGTGGAACCACGACCTCAATGGCAGGTTTCGCGCCACCGTGGCGCATTATCGAATATCGTTCATTTTGACGGTTGTTGTTTTCTCTGCGGTCTCTGCGTTCTCTGCGCCTCCGCGTTGGGTGTGGGCTGCTTTGATTGCAAGTCAGCCGAAATTGACCATGACGTGACGGGCAATCGTGTAATCCTCCAACCCGTACATGGACATGTCCTTGCCGTAGCCCGACGTCTTCGTCCCGCCGTGCGGCATTTCGTTGACCAGCATGAAGTGGGTGTTGATCCAGGTGCAACCGTACTCCAGCCGGCTCGCCACCTTCATCGCACGGCTCACGTCCCGGGTCCACACCGAGGAGGCGAGGCCGTATTCCGAGTCGTTGGCCCAGGCTATGGCCTCGTCGGCATCCTTGAAGCGGGTAACCGACACCACCGGGCCGAACACTTACTTGCGCACGATCTCGTCGTCCTGAAGCGCACCCGCCACCAATGTAGGTTGATAGAAAAAGCCCTTGCCCGCCGCCACCGCGCCGCCGGCGACCGCTTCCATGTGCTTGGTGGCGATCGCACGCTCGACGAAGCCAGCCACGCGTTCACGCTGCCCGGCACTGATCAGCGGCCCGATTTCGGAGTCCTCCTTCTCGGGCTGGCCGAACTTGATGGTCTTGACTGCCGCGCCAAGGTCGGCGACCAGCTTGTCGTAGATTTTTGCGCCGGCGTAGATGCGGCACGCGGCGGTGCAGTCCTGCCCGGCGTTGTAGTAACCGAAAGTGCGCAGCCCGCCGACCACCGCTTCGAGATCGGCATCATCGAACACGATCACCGGCGCCTTGCCGCCCAGTTCGAGATGGGTACGCTTGAGCGTGGCCTGCGCCGCCTGCAATACCTTGCGCCCGGTGGCGATGCTGCCGGTCACCGAGATCATGCGCACGGCCGCGTGGTTGATCAGCGGTGAACCGACTGTGTCGCCGCGGCCGTTGACGATATTAACCACGCCCTTCGGAAAAATTTCAGCCAGCAATTCACCCAGTTTAAGCGTGCTGAGCGGCGTCATTTCCGAGGGCTTGAGCACCACGGTGTTGCCTGCGGCCAGCGCCGGCGCGATTTTCCACGCCGCCATCATCAGTGGATAATTCCACGGCGTTATCTGCGCCACCACGCCGACCGGGTCGCGGCGGATCATGCTGGTGTGGTTGGCGAGATACTCGTCAGTGGCACTGCCGTGCAGGCAGCGCGCCGCGCCGGCGAAAAAGCGGAAACAGTCCACGATCGCCGGCATCTCGTCGGCAAGCGCGCGCGCCCTGGGCTTGCCGCAGTTGAGCGACTCGAGATCGGCGTAGCTCCCGGCGTCCTGCTCGATGCGATCGGCGAGTTTCAGCAGCAGCAGTGATCTTTCCTGCGGCGTGGTGCTGCCCCAGCTCCGGAACGCCCTGCCGGCCGCTGCCACCGCCTGGTTGACCTGGTCCGGCGAGGCTTCACGGACTTTGGTAACCACTTCACCGCTGGCCGGGTTGAGCACCGTAACCTCGGCGCCGGCCCCGGCGACCAGTTGCCCGTCAATGAGCAGTTGAGTTTGCATGGAGTGCCTCCTTGTTATTTGCCGCTGCCCGCCACTTCGTGGGTATCTCGGGTGAGGTAGAACGCCAGAAGTATGGGGATGAAGGTTACCGCGATGACGAACACCGCGACCACGTTGGTAACCGGCCGCTGGCGCGGCCGCAACAGCTCGGAAAGCATCCAGATCGGCAATGTGGACTGTTGCCCGGCGGTGAACGTGGTGACGATGACTTCATCGAAAGAAAGCGCAAAAGCGAGCATGCCGCCGGCGAGCAGCGCGGTGGCGATGTTCGGCAACACCACGTGGCGGAAGGTCTGGAAGCCATTGGCGCCCAGGTCCATCGAGGCTTCGATCAACGCCGGCGAAGAGCGCCGAAAGCGGGCCAGCACGTTGTTGTACACCACCACGATGCAAAACGTGGCGTGGCCGATGACGATGGTCCAGAAGCTGAACGGAATCCCCGCCAGGTTGAGCGCGGAACGCAGGCTGATGCCGGTAATGATCCCGGGCAGCACGATCGGCAGGATCAACAGCAACGAAATCGCCTCGCGGCCGAAGAATTTCGAGCGCCACACCGCAGCCGCGGCTAACGTACCGAGCAGCATCGCCGCCAAGGTCGAAACCGCGGCGACTTGCAGCGAAAGCGACAGCGCAGCATGGATGTCTTCGCGCCCCCACGCTACCGTGAACCACTTCAGGGTCAATCCGGGCAATGGGAAGACGAAGCTCTTGTCCTCGGTGCTGAAGGCGTAAAGGATGATGAATGCCAGCGGCACGTGCAGGAACGCCACGCCGATAAGCGCGCCGGCCTTGAGCGACAGTCCCGCTTTGGCCCCTTGACGCACAGGTCCCCCGGCTTTAGAGCGCATCGAAAGCTCCCAGGCGCCGCGCGACCATCAGGTAGATCGCCATGATCACGATGGGCACGATGGTGAAGGCCGCTGCCAGCGGGATATTGCCCGCGGTGCCCTGCAACTGGTACACCGCCTGGCCGATGAACGGGCGCGAGTTGCCGATGATGCCCGGGATGATGTAATCGCCGAGCGTCAGCGAAAAAGTGAAGATCGAGCCCGCCACCACACCCGGAAACGCCAGCGGCAGGGTCACCCTGCCGAAAGTCTGATTCGGCGTCGCACCGAGATCGGCGGAAGCTTCAGTGAGCGAGGCCGGCACGCGTTCAAGCGCCGCCACTATCGGCAGGATCATGAACGGCAGCCAGATGTAGAGGAACACCAGAAAGCTGCCGATGTAGGAAATCGACAGCGACGGGCCGCCGATCACCGGGATCGCCAGCACAGCGTTGAGCAGCCAGCTGACATGCAGTTGCTCGGCGAACCAGGTGACGATGCCCTCCTTGGCCAGAATCAACTTCCACGCGTAAACACGCACCAGGTAACTCGACCACAGCGGCAGCATCACGGCGAGGTACAGCGCCGCCTTCATTTTCATCGAAGCGTAGCGCACCATGTAGTACGCGACCGGGAACGCGATCAGCGCAGCGGCGACAGTGACGGCCGCGGCCATCAGGGTGGTGCGGATAAAGACGTCAGCGTTGGCGCGGGTGAATAACTGCCCGTAAGTAGCGAGCGAGAATTCGCGGACGATATTGCCGGAAAAGTCGTCGATGTAGAAAAAACTCTGCAGCAGCAGCGCGAACAACGACCCGAGGTAGATGACACCCAGCCAGAGTAGCGGCGGGGCCAGAAGCAGCACCAGCAGCAGCTTCGGACGCAGGTAAAGCGCGGACGAAATCCGCGACATCAGGGATGGCTCGGCGTAGGTTGCGCTCATGCGCCCTGCGCAAGCGGCTGGTTCAGTTCGCGCGGCCACACCAGCCTCACGGCCTCACCCGTGCGCGCAGCGTGCCCGCCCTCGCTGGCATTCTGCTGCATGACCGCCAGTTCTCCGCCGCCATCGAGAGCGACGGCGTAGCGGGTGGTGGCGCCGTGGTAGGTCACCGCGCGGATGAAACCGCTCACGCAGATCCAGCCGTCGGGCGCCTGCCAGGATGCCGCCACCATGGCGATCTTCTCGGGGCGAATCGCGAAGGCCTGCGCCGATCCGCTGAGCCGGCGCGCCAGCTCGCCGGTGCAGACGTTCGACACGCCAACGAAACCGGCGACGAATGCAGTTGCCGGGTGTTCGTAGATTTCCGCCGGAGCGCCGATCTGCTCGATGCGGCCGTGATTGAACACCGCCAACCGGTCGCTCATCGCCAGCGCCTCGCCCTGGTCATGGGTCACATAGATGAAGGTGATTCCGACCTGGCGCTGCAGGGCCTTGAGTTCCTCCTGCATCTGTTCGCGCAGCTTGAGGTCAAGCGCACCCAGCGGTTCGTCCAGCAGCAGCACGCTCGGCCGGTTGATCAGCGCGCGCGCAAGCGCCACGCGTTGGCGCTGGCCACCGGAGAGCTGGTTGGGCTTGCGTCCGCCCAAGGCTTCGAGTTTCACCAGTCCGAGCATCTCCTGCGAGCGCCGCTGCCGCTCGGCGGCTACCACCTTGCGGATCATCAGCCCGTACTCGACGTTCTCCGTTACGGTCATGTGCGGGAACAGCGCGTAATCCTGGAATACCGTGTTGACGTCACGCTGGTAGGGCGGCACGCCCTCGACATTGGCGCCGTGAATCACGATATTTCCGGCGTCCGGCTGCTCGAATCCGGCGATTAGCCGCAAGCACGTAGTTTTGCCCGAGCCGGAGGGGCCGAGCATGGAAAAGAATTCTCCGTCCTGAATTTCGAAGCTGACGCCGTCCACGGCGCGCACCTCGCCGAAGTGGCGCGAGACGCCGGCGAATCTGACGGCGATTCCGGATAGCTTCGTCATGCGCGGAAGATGCCACACAACGAACGGGCCGCAAAGCGCGGCCCGTTCTGGCGGATGTTACGGATTGTGACTCTTCAGTGAATCGTGAACTCTTGCAACGGCACTGCCTTACCGGCCGCCCAGGACGGCAATGTAATCCGTCACCCAGCGGTAGTAGGGTACGCAGGTGCGTCCGCCGCCACAGTTGGCAACCGGGGTGCGCCAGAACCAGATGCGGTCGAACTCCTTGATGCCGTTGGTCTCGCAGCCGGCGTCGCCCAGCAACGCATTGCCTTTGCAGGCCTCCGGAACCACTGGCACCGAACCGAACCACGCCGATAGATCACCCTGCAGTTTCTTGTTGATGGAATGTTCCATCCACATGTACGCGCAATTCGGGTGCGGCGCGTCTGCGTGCATCATGGTGGTATCGGCCCAGCCGGTTGCGCCTTCCTTGGGCACGATGCTTGCGATCGGCGCCTTCTTTCCCTGCAGCAGGTTGACCTGGAAACCCCACGACGAGGACGCCACCACGCCCTCGTTGGTGAAGTCGTCGATCTGCATAAAGGCGTCATGCCAGTAGCGCGACACGATTTTCCTCTGTTCGCGCAGCAACGTCAGTGCCGCCTTATACTGGTCTTCATCCAGCTCGTAGGGGTTCTTGATGCCGAGCGAAGGATTGCTGTGCATCAGGTAGAGCGCTGCGTCGGCAATATAGATCGGGCCGTCGAAGGCCTGCACCCGTCCCTTGTTCGACTTGCCGTCGTCCAGCTTCATTTCCTTGAACACAACTTCCCAGCTTTGCGGCGGCTTCTTGAACGCCTTGGTGTTGTAGGCCAGCACGTTGTAACCCCACTGGTAGGGCACGCCATAGTGCTTGCCGCCGACATGGTGCCAAGGCGCCTTCTGCAGACGCGCGTCGATGCTGCTGTAGCTGGGGACGAGGCTGACATTGACCTCCTGGACCCGTTTGCCCGAAATCAGGCGCAAGCTGGCGTCTCCTGAAGCGGTCACCAGGTCGAAACCGCCTTCGTTCATTAGCGCCACCATTTCATCGGAGGTGCCGGCGGTTTTCACGCGTACTTTGCAGCCCGTCTTCTTCTCGAAATCGGTGACCCAGTCAAAGGCCTTGTCGGTTTCGCCGCGCTCGATGTAACCGGGCCACGCGACGATGTCCACCACACCCTCCCCCTTGCCGATTTTTTCCATCCTGGCGACGGCAGGCGGGGCGCACAGCGCGACGGCGGCCAGCGCCGTCAGAATACAGCTACCCGTCAAACGAATATTGCGTTGCGACATGGCGATCTCCCTCTTGTGATTTTTCGATCAGCCCGGCAGCGAATGCCTCGGTGTCCGGGGCGGCCCGCGACGGCCGCGCCCACCGGAAGTCCCGGCGAACGGAGCCGATTGTAGCACCGAAAAATCCGTGCGAAAGGGGTGGTGGATTTTCGCCGCGACCGGGCTGCGGCACTAACGCGGCCAGCCGCCGAACTGGTATTCGGCGGTGAGGAAGATTGCGCGTTCGGCGGCAGGGTAAGCGTTGTACAGGGTCGGTGTGAGCGGGTTGAGGCTGCGTATTCCGTAGCTGAAGTACTTGCGGTCGGTCAGATTCTGTACGGTCGCCGACAGGCGCAATCGCCCGATTTGATGCGCAAGCCGGACGTCGACAAGTACATATGCGGGCATCTGTTCGACGAAATCGTTGGTCTGGTCATTGTCGAAGTACTGCGCGCCGACGTAGGAAATTTCTGCGTACAGGCTGGTGCCCTGCATCCACGACTTCCCGCCGGTGAGCACGGCGCGCTGACGCGGGACCAGAGGCACATTCTTGTCTTCCAGGCTTACCCCGCCCTGGGTCCCTTCGCGGAACTTAGCCACCGTGTACGCGTAACTCAACCCGATTTGCGTCGAAGGCGATGGATTCCAGGCGGCATCGATTTCCGCGCCGTAGCGTGTCGTTGGATCGAGGTTCACGTTCTCGAAGGTATCGGGTTTGAAGCGGATCTCGTTTTCCAGATCCATGTGGAACAGCGCAACGCGAAAGCTCAAATTCGAAGCCGCCCGTTCCAAACCCACCTCGCGGTCACTGGAAGTCTGCGGTTCAAGGAATGCCACTTTGGGATCGAACAATGGACCCCCGAACTGGCTGTAAATCTCGTCCACGGTGGCAATGCGAAAGCTGCTCCCCAGCCTGCCGTAAACGGACCAGTTGCCCGACAATCCCTGCCGCAGCGCCAGTTCGTACGCATTGACATCTAGGTCCTGTGTGCCGCTGGCATAAGGGGCATTGCTTGCCTCATCGCGCGCGTCGTACCCCACGTGTTGCGTGCGAGCGCCGATAGTTAGCCTCGTCGCAGAGAGGAAATCAGTCGAGTGCTGGGCATAGAGCGCCCGGACATCCTGCTCCGCGCTCACGGCTGCGGGGCCAGTGACGCTCGAGGCGTAGTCCCATTGCTCCCAATCGATCCCCACGACCAGTGAATTGTCCAGATCGAAGGCGTCATGACCGACCTTCAGCCGCGGTGCCAGGGTCCAAACTTCTGCAGTGGTATCGACCTTGGTGAAGCCACCGAACAACAGCGCATCGGCAATCTTCTTGCGATACGCGAGGTCGGCAACGAATTCCGCATTGCCGGCCGCCGCCTTGGCGAAGGCTCGCACAAAAGCCGTGTCGCGATCGCTATAGTCACCCGGATTGGTAGCCCCGCGGCGATCGGTTTCGAGCTGCTCCCGGGTGCGCGCGCCCGGCAGCCCGAGATCCTGGGCATCCGCGCCGAAGGAGAACCCGAACCTGGTTGCGGAACCAAGTGTGTAGAACGCGAGCTCCGCGTTGCGTTGGCGCAGGAGGTTGTTGTCGCGGTAGTTATCGGACTCGACGTACTGTGCTGTGGCTCTCAAGCCGACCCCATCCCCCGCAAGGAAGGCGTTGGCCCCGACGGAGCCGGTGTCATACGAACCCGCTCCGGCCTCGGCAAGAGCCGCCCGTTCCCCGGGACGGGGAACGCGCATGATGATGTTAATGACCCCTCCGGTGGCACCGCTGCCGTAGAGCACAGACCCGCCACCGCGAAGAATCTCTATGCGCTCGACCGCGGCCAGCGAAATGGAGGACCAGCGCACTGAGTTGAGCTCGTTGTCGTTGATGCGAAGGCCGTCGACCAGCACCAGAGTGTTCTGGTCGCCGTTGACTCCGAAGCCGCGCAGGTCCACCTGCCAGTCCGGACTACCGGTGTTGTCGCGGAAGCCTATGCCCGCGATTCGGGAAAGTACCTGGATCACGGTTTGAGCGCCGCTGTCTTCGATCTGCTTGCGGTTGATGGTCGTGACGCCGATCGGCGTGTCGGCGCCGGACTGCTCGAAACGCGTCGCGGTGACGACGATGTCCTCCGTGGTCAGTTCCAATGGCTGTTGCGCAAAGACGGGGAATGCGGCAGTTACGCCAGCCGCAAGGGCAAACAATTGGACCTTCATGATGAACCCCGCTGCCTGGTGTGCACCCACCGCGCGCACGTTATCGACGGGGAATTTCCGCAGTCAGGGACCGTCAGGAAGGAACTTCAATACCTGGATACCCGCCCCGCGCGGAAACTCCGTTCGCGCTCAAGGGCCGGTATCCGGGCTTGCGAACCGGGCGTGCCGCCTTCCCATGGGTCGTTCGGCTTGCAGACAGCCGACCTCGCCCACAGTGGCATCGTGGCACGCCCCTACAATCGCTTACCGTTGCGGGGGCAGCACAGGAATAAGCTGACCACTCGGTTCCGCCGCCATTTCGATTTCGGAAGCCCGTCGTACCGGGGCAACCGGCGAAGGACCAAGGCGGATCTTGCAGTGCGAGTGGTCACCCGCACCTGTTTCCCGTTAAACCCCACCCGAGGAATCGAATGGGGGCACCCGAGAACGGCTGGGATTCTACCCTATCGGAGCAGGGCCGAAGTCAGACCAAGGGGCATAAGAGCGGTACCCCGGAGGCCTTTGGGAGTGCTTTTCCGGGGTGGGGGAGAGCTTGGAGGCAATATGTCAAAGCACATTCAAAAAAATCCGTTAGCAGTTGACTTAACAAGATTTTTATCTTTATAGTGTGACCATGGAAGCCGAACTTAACGCCCTCGACGGCAAAGTTACCCAGCTCGCCCAGTTGTGCCAGAAACTGCGCAACGACAACAATCAATTGCGGCAGCAACTGGTCACGGCACAAAGCGAGAGCAAAAAGTTAGCGGAGAAGGTAAACACCGCTACGACCCGACTCGAAGGTTTGCTCAACCAGATTCCCGATGGGGCCGAATGAGCAAGGAAGCCAGGGGGCTCGAAGTGAACGTCATGGGACGCGAATTTCGCGTCTCATGCACGGAGGAAGAACGGCGCGACCTGCTCAAGGCGGTCGATTATCTCAACGTCAAGATGCGCGAGATTCGCGACACCGGAAAAGTCATCGGCGTGGAGCGCATCGCCATCATGGCGGCGCTGAACATCACCCATGAGTATCTCTCCACCCGCATGGATGGCGGCTTTGACGTCGGGGAGTTCAAGCGTAGAATGTTAAGCATGCAGGCAACGATCGACCAGGCAATGAACGGCCAGGACGAGTTGTTCTGAGGGTTTTGCAGCGATCAATGTCCCCTGCGGTGTTGTTGGGCTCTACATTCTTTGAACCAATGCTACTTGCCTTGGTTGCGGCCCACAGCAGCACTGTTGTGCGCGTCCCAGCGGGAAGCGCCTGATGTGCTCGGAAAGCGACCACCTTGAACCCTAGGTTCAAGATGTCAGCCTGACGGCAATCGCGGGGGGCACCCTTCTTGCGGATCAGCGGCAACTATTGGAAACGAGCGGCGATGCCGCTTTTTTTTTGCGCGCGTGCCACAGCCAGTTACAGTTAGAGTTCCACCGAAACGGAACACTATTTCTTGTCCGTCAGGATGATGAATTACTGGCTGATGAAATCCGAGCCGGACGTCTTCGGTGTCGACCACCTTGCGGCCGCCCCGGAGCGGACCGCCGCGTGGTGGGGCGTGCGCAATTACCAGGCGCGCAATTTCATGCGCGAGCGGATGAAAGTCGGCGACCGCGCATTCTTTTACCACTCCAGTTGCGCAGAGCCCGGCATCGCCGGCATCGTGCGCGTATCCCGATCCGCGCATCCGGACCTGACCCAGTTCGACCGCAAGAGCGCGTATTTCGACCCTAAGGCCACGCGCGACGCTCCACGCTGGTTCAACGTCAGTGTCACCCTGGTGAAAAGGACGCGGCTGGTCGGCATCGGGGAACTGCGTTCCCATTCGGAGCTCGCCTCGATGCGGGTACTGCAGCGTGGCAACCGCCTTTCGATCACCCCGGTCCGGCCGCGCGAGTGGGATTTCATCCTCGGCATCCTCTAGGATCACGGCGGCGGCAATGGAATGGTGGATCGCTTATCTGCTGATGGGCTTGTTCGTCGGTTTCTTCGCCGGCATGTTAGGCATCGGCGGCGGATTGATTCTCGTCACGATGATGGTGTTCCTGTTCAGCCTGCAGGGGTTTCCCGCCGAGCGCATCGTGCATCTCGCGCTCGGCACATCGCTCACGAGCATCGTCTTTACTTCGATTAGCAGTCTGCGCGGGCATCACCGCCACGGGGCGGTGCGCTGGGACATCGTGAAAGCGGCCGCGCCCGGGTTGGTCGCGGGCACGCTGCTCGGCAGCTTCGCTGCCGACCGCATGGCATCGAAGTACTTGACGGTCTTCTTCGTTGCCTTCGTCTACTACGCCGCAGTACGGATGTTCGTGGACATGAAGCGCAAGCCGACGCGCACCCTGCCGGGGTGGGCAGGAATGTCGGTGGTGGCAATCATCACCGGGATCGTCTCGAGTCTGGTGGGCGCCGGCGGCGGTCTGCTGTCGATTCCGCTGATGACGATGTGCAGCGTGCCCATGCGCAACGCGGTCGGCACCTCGGCTGCACTGGGGCTGCCGATCGCGATCGCCGGCGCGGCGGGGTATGCGTATAACGGGCTTGGCCAGGATAATCTGCCGCCGCTGACGCTCGGTTACATTTACGCTCCAGCACTCGCTGGAATCGTAATCGGCACTTTTCTCACCGTACCCGCCGGCGTAAAGGCGGCGCACGCCATGCCGGTGCGGCGACTGCGAAGAATATTCGCCGTGATCCTGTTCCTGTTGGCGACCAGGATGTTGTGGACGCTGTTCTGATGCTTATCCTCTGGTCTTGAACCAACCGGCGATGCTGAGACGTTCACGCCTCCCGGGAAGTACTTCGTGGGCGATGTGTTTGCTCAGAAACAGTACCAGCGTGCCGCCGACCGGTAACACGTCCGCGACTTGTCCCGTGTCCCCGGCGTCGAGATGCAGCCGCAATTCCCCGCCATCCTCGCGCGCCCAGTTCTCGTTCAGGTAAAGCACGCAGGAGACACGGCGGCGGCGGTCGCCACGGAACTGGTCGAGGTGTTTACGGTAGAAGGCTCCAGGTGCGTAGCGAGAGAAGTGGCATTCAAATTCAAATAGTCCGAGCTGTAACTCGCGGTTGAGCTCCAGTCGCAGAGACTCGAAGCGCCCGAGAAAGCGGCGCTGCGCCGGGCTCGCGTCTGCTTCCTCCAGCCAGCGGATTTCGTCGGTTCGAATGTCGCTACGGGTCTGCCGGCCGGCACCGCTGCCGACGGCTGCCGCACGCAGCGCACCTTGCGCAAACAACCCGCAGCATTCGGCGCGCAACTCCGAGATCAGTTCGGATTCGATGAAACCCGGAACGACCGTCCAGCCCTCGGCAGCAATGGCTTCAGTGAGGGCGCCGTTCCGAGCAGCCATCGACACGAGAACTAGCGAAATCTCTCCCGCAGCAGCGCCTTCTGCACCTTGCCCATCGCATTGCGCGGCAGGTCGTCGACGAAGTGGACCGCTTTCGGGACTTTGTAAT
>JBQTIV010000072.1:0-5015 GCA_052387775.1 Betaproteobacteria bacterium | reverse complement strand
TTCGAGTTCGAGTTCGACTTCCTTGAGCCTTGCGTACCAGCGATAAATTCGCGAGCGCACCCGCCAGCGGTACACCGGCGGAATGATCTTGGTGATTGGCACCAGCAGCGCCAGCGCCGGCAGCAGGATGAACCACAGCCGGTCCACCATCACCGCAACCCAGTAGGGCAGGTAGCGCTGCAGGAATGGCGGCCCGGTCTTGTAGTAACGCTCTGCCTCGCTGCTCAGCGGGAACTCGGAGTTCAGCGGCGCCGGAAATTCGCCGATGTTGTTGAGCAACCCCGGGATGCCGTGGATTTCCCTTGCCGCACGCATCAGCAGGTAGGCCAGCGCCGGATGCAAGGTATCACGAGCGAGCAGGTTGGCGGTCGGTGACACCAGCGCCACGTCCTGCGCGGGTCTGTTGCCGACGAAATCGAACACGCCTCGGGGCAAAGTCAGCCTGGTCAGGTAGGGAAAGCGGCGCGTGTAGGCGTCCGCGCGCTCCAGACTGAGCAATCGGACCCCCTGGGCAGTGACCAGTTGCTCAACCAGCGGCGACTCGGGCGGCCCCACGAGGAACACCGCATCGAGCTTGCCTTGCAGCAACATCTCGTTTGCCTTCAGGCCGCTCTCCGTCAGCAGCACGGTCGGGGGCATAACGGTGGCGTTGACCGCCAGCAGTTGCAGTGCGAGCGAGCGCGTGCCGCTTTCTTCGGGACCGATCGCCAGCCGCTTGCCTTTGAGGCCACCGAAATCGCGAATCTCCGCGCCGCGGTAGAACACCCAAAGCGGTTCGTAATAGATGCTGCCCAACGAGCGCAGATTCGGTGCATTGGCGGCAAAGGCGGAACCGCCCTGGAAGAAGCCCACCTCCACGTCGGATTTTTCGTCCACCAGGCGACTGACGTTTTCCTGGGAGCCGGCCGAAACGCGCATTTCCACCGTGACCCCATCGCGCGCCAGGATCTCCTTGTAGCGCCGGGCGAACATATCATAGCCGCCGTCCACCGAACCGGTCGTCATCACCACCCTGTCCGGCGGCGCTGGTTCGACGAAGCGCAATGCAAAGGCAAGAGCCAGGATCGCGGCGACCACCGCGGGGGTAACTGCTATCCACAGATCGCGCGAACTGATCCGCCGGAACGCTTTTCCAATCATTTGGCGATTGTAGCCGGAGACCACCGCACTGGCATGAGCGGCGAGGCGTGGGCATCGGGCGAGACGACGACATGCGCCGCCGTCGGGCTCGGCAAATCAAATGGCAAAGCGGGGTTTCTTGAAGCCGATCCGGTAGGGAAGGCTGCGGAGTATGACACCCAAGGTCTCGCGAATTTGCGCTAGCCGAGTGACCTCGGGCTTGGGTGGAAGTTCGGCCGCGACGTCCCGGATATCGACGAAATAGGTCTGCACCGAACCGAGCCCTTCGAACTCCTGTGGCAATGACTGGGTATGCGTGCGAATTTTTTCATCGCTCAAGCGGAAAAGCGGCTCCGACAGCAGCATGTATTCCGGCAGCGGCACGGTATTCTTGAGCATGCGATGCACCAGGATCACATTCAGTCCGGCTAGTTTACTGACGTGCTTGACTCGCTGGATGGCGACTTCGCCGAGGTGCGCCACGAATTTGACCTTGAGATTGACCGCCCCTGTGCATGCCTCGCACGGACAGGTATTAAGGGTCGTGACATTTTGCCGCACTGTATGGAAGGCTCGATGCATGGCGACGATCTGGTCGGCTGCCATTTGCGCGGACGCGCCATCCTGACCGTTCGACGGCCACGCGTAGAAAAACGCCGCATCTCCTTCTACCTCGAGCAGCGTCAGATTCGGCGCCGCGTCGATCACCGCCTCCAGCAGCCGCGCCACGATGTCCTGCGCATGCGCAAGGCTTGTCTTGTGGGCCTTCATGAAGGCTGTATAGCCCCCGATGTCGGCAATGACCAGCAAGGCGAGACGGATTGTCACGATTCATGATCGCACCGCCACCGGAATATGTCACGCGTCACCCGCGTAGCTGCGGATTCGAGGAACAAGGATCGAGGTGCGAGGGCCGAGGGAAAGCAAGGATGAAGGCGGAAGGATGATGGAACAAGGATGAAGGATGAAGGCGGAAGGATGAAGTAAGTTCAAAGGCCTCTGAATCTCCTTCATCCTTCATCCTTCATCCTTCATCCTTGTTCCATCATCCTTGCCCTTCCCAACCACCGCGTAGGTCACGACCGGCTCGCTGATGCCTTTGACCGCCACGGCGGGCATGGGCATCAGTTTGAAGCGCGGATCGAGCTTTTCGCGAACCGATTCGGTGAGCAGGATGTCGCATCCGTGCTCGCGCGTGAGCCCCTGCACCCGCGCGGCGAGGTTCAGCGTGGGGCCGACCACCGTGTACTCGCGCCGGTCACGGCTGCCGATGAGGCCGGCGAGCCCCGGCCCGCGGTGGATGCCGACACCGATGGCGATACGCGGCAGCCCCGCGGCCTCGAGTTCGACGTTGTAGCGATCGAGCGCAGCACGGATGGCGAGCGCCGCCTGTATCGCGTCGTTGCACTGCCAGGGGTTCGGCTCCAGCGCGCCGAAGAAGATGAGAATGCCGTCGCCGAGGAAGGTGCCAACGCGCCCGCGGTGCTCGGTGACGCTGTCGCTGACAAGCTGGAAGTAGCCGTTCAGCACGCCCGCCAGCGTTTTCGGATCGAGCCGCTGGGCGAGCGCCGTATAGCCCACCAGGTCGGTGAACATAGCGGTGAACACCTTGTGCTCGGCGATACTTTCCGGCCCGTCGGAAAAGAGGCGTTCGACCACACCGGCAGGCGCTAACAGCGCGCAGGATTGTTGCAGGCGCTGCAGTTCGACGGCGGACGTCTCTACGCGCGCGCGCAGCGCGCGCATGCGCTGCTGCTGCCAGAAGAAAAACCCGGCCGCAGCCGCCACCGCGATCAGAACGAGTGCATAGGCGTAGTTCACGGCCGGCGTGGGAGCACTGCGCACAGCCGGCACAGGGAATTCGCCAGCGCCGCGACACCAAGCGCCTCGACGAACTGCGCCACCGACAGCCGCTCACGCAGTTCGCGTGCACGACGCTGGATCTTGATCGGCTCGTACCAGATGGTGTCGCGTGCAAACGCCAGCAGCGCACTCTCGCCGTCGTCCACGCCCGGACCACCGAGGTGCGCGAGGATCTTCTCCGCTTCTGCCGGCGGCAGGCCTTCCGCCTCAAGGACGCGGGCTATCTCGTCACGCGAGCTCTGGCTGCCGAGACCGTGGCCGATGACCGCGAACATGAGCGCCTTGCAATGACGGCTCAGGATGGGAGAGGCCCATAGGTCGTCAAGCGCGGAGGCGAGTGCCGGGCCGATGGGCGAGCCCTCAAACTGCAGCAGCAGCCCGGCGAACGGTCCTTCCGGCGGACGCGCGAACAAAGCCGGCTGCCCGCGTTTGCGCAAGCCGCGTACCCTGAGCGCGACCAGAGGGCGGAACAGACGCATGAACCATCGGTCGGCGAGTTGCTCCCAGGTCTGCGGTGGCAGCGCCGGAATGGTGACGACGCGATTGAGGAATGCGTTGGAGGCGACAACGTACGCGATCTCGCGTATCTCCGCGTCGCTGTATCCAGCCTCGCGCAGCGGCTCGAGGTCCTGCGGCGTCGCCAGCGGGGCAGAGCGCGACATGCGGCGCGCAAAGCGCACGGCGGCGGCCGCTCTCGGCTCAAGCTCGCCGCTCGCAAGGCGCTGTTCAAGCTGTTGCATGCGCTCCTCGCTCATGCCCAGGATGCGCAACTGCATGCGCGTAATCGCGTAGCAGTAGCGGCAGGAGTGCTCCTGGCTCACCACCAGCGCAATCAGGTCCGCGGTCGGGAACTCGAGGTGCACCAGCATCTTGTTGTCGATGCCCAGGCGAACTGCAGCCTTGGGGAGCCAGGGGCAGCCCAGGAAATAGCGTATCCAGCCCGGCGCGGCCCCGGCATCGCGGCGCACCGCTGCCTCGGCCTTGCGGTCGGGCGCCGGCTCGAGCAGGCATTGATCCCAGGATACGTCGACTAGCGGGCTCGCCATCGCCTTACTTTACCGCCAAAGCGGTTTTCTCCCATCCATGCATATCGGCCCTGCCCTGGTTCAATGTTTTTCCCCCCAGACCTCGTTGACGCGCTTATCGCGGCGACAGCCCGTCCGATAGTACTTGTAGCGAATCGGATTTTTCTTGTAGTAATCCTGATGGTATTCCTCGGCAGGGTAAAAGACGCCAGCCGGCACGACCTCGGTGTAGATGCTTGGAAAACGGCCGCTCTCCTCCAGGCGCTTCCTGCTGGCTTCGGCCGCGAGCCTTTGCGCATCGCCTTGATAGAAAATAGCCGAGCGGTACTGGTCGCCGCTATCGCAGAACTGCCTATCCTTCACGGTCGGATCGATGTGACGCCAGAAATAATCCAATAACTGTTCGTAAGTGACCTTCATCGGATCATAGGTAATGCGCACCGCCTCGGCGTGACCGGTGCCGCCGTGGCTGACCTGCTCGTAGGTCGGGTTGCCGACCTGGCCGCCGGTATAGCCGGACTCGGTTTGCACCACGCCCGGAAGTTTGTCGAAGTCCGCCTCAACGCACCAGAAGCAGCCGCCGGCAAAAATGGCGGAGGCGTTCCTCGCAGCCTGTGCCGCCGTGGCAGGCCATGCCGTCATGCCGTTGACGGCGAACAGGAAAACGATTCCCCCGACGAGCAAAATCGCGCGCCGAAACCTCTGGTTCATCATTAATGCCCTCGCTTGTCTGGTCTTCAAGCCACGCTCCTCATTCAATAGAGCGGCAAGCGCCACCGGAAGCTCGTGAACGGAGTACTTGCCGTTCTTCATCCTTCATCCTTCCGCCTTCATCCTTGCTCTTCATCCTTCCGCCTTCATCCTTCCGCCTTCATCCTTCCGCCTTCATCCTTGCTCTTCATCCTTCCGCCTTCATCCTTCCGCCTTCATCCTTCCGCCTTCATCCTTGCTCTCCTTGACCCGCCTCGCCCAGATAGAACATGATTTGCCGTTTCGCCCATCGCGGCA
>JBQTIV010000071.1:0-53734 GCA_052387775.1 Betaproteobacteria bacterium | reverse complement strand
CCAAACCCGAGACGATTGCCGACCGCGAGTTCAAGCGGCTGCTTTTTGCGGGCCATCCCTATTCGTTGCGCGGTCCGGGAGAAATCGACACGGTCGCAGGGCTCACCCGCGACGATATGGTGGGTTTCTACCTCCGCCATTTTTCCGCCAGAAATGCGGTGGTTTCCATCATCGGCGACCTCAACCACGATCAGGCGCGCGCCATCGCCGAGCAGTTGACTTCGGGGTTGAACGCGGCGGCGCCGCTGCCGCCTCTGCCGCCGGTGGCGCGCCTAGCCAGGGAACAGACGAGCTCGATTGCGCACCAAGCCACGCAGGCGCATATCCTCATCGGCCAGCCGGGGATCAGACACCTCGATCCCGATTACTTTCCGCTGTGGGTGGGCAATTACGTGCTCGGTGGCGGCGGATTCTCCTCCCGCCTCAACGAAGAAATCCGCCAGAAACGCGGTCTTGCCTACAGTGCATACAGTTACTTCAGCCCGCTTGCACAGCAGGGACCGTTCCAGGTCGGCCTGCAGACCAGGAAAGATCAGGCCGGGGAAACCCTCAAAGTGGCGCGCGACACGCTGGCGAAATTTTTCGCAGACGGTCCGACGCAGCAGGAATTGGAAGCCGCGAAACGCAACATCGTCGGCGGCTTCCCTTTGCGCATCGACAGCAACCGGAAAATCCTCGAGTACTTGTCGCTGATCGGCTTCTACCGCCTGCCGCCAAGTTATCTGGAAGATTTTCCGGCGAGGATCGACGCGGTGACGCTGGCCGAGGTGAAAGACGCCTGGCGCCGGCGTATCGACCCTGCACGCATGGTTACCGTGGTGGTCGCTGCCTCGGCAGGCCCCTGACCCATACAGGCCCGATGCCGGCGCGTCGCAACAGCGTTCGCATCATCGGCGGCGAGTGGCGCCGTCGTCTCATCCGCTTTCCCGGCAAGGCGGACCTGCGACCTACTCCGGATCGGCTGCGCGAGACGCTGTTCAACTGGCTGGGACAGGACCTCACCGGGGAGAGCTGTCTGGATCTGTTCGCGGGCAGCGGCGCGCTCGGGTTTGAAGCCGCCTCGCGCGGCGCCACGAAAGTGGTGATGGTGGAACGCGACGCACAGATTTTCCGCGCGCTGCAGGCGACGCAGGCAATGCTTGGCGCCGTGCAGGTCGAATTGGTGCACGCCGATGCGCTGGCGTTTCTGCGATCCGATGAGCGCCGCTACGGCGTGATATTTCTTGATCCACCCTACGATCTGAATCTGCTGCCGCGTCTGTTACCGTTGTTGCCCGGGCGCCTGGAGGGCCGCTCGCGCGTTTACCTGGAATCCGACCGGCTACCGGAGCTGCCCGAAGGCTTCGAGGTGTTGCGCCAATCGCGCGCCGGGCGGGTGCACGGTCTCCTGATAAAATGGGTTCAATCATGAAGACGCGGATCAACAGGGCAGTCTATCCCGGCACCTTCGACCCGATCACGCGCGGCCACGAGGACCTGGTGCGCCGCGCCTCGAATTTGTTCGACGAAATGATCGTCGCGGTGGCCGACAGCCGGGGGAAAAGCCCGTTCTTCACCGTCGAAGAGCGCGTGGCGATGGCCAGAGAAACGCTGGCGCCTTTCAAGAACGTGAGGGTGGAAGGCTTTTCAGGCCTGCTGATGGATTTCCTGCACAAGCACGACGCCAAGATCATCCTGCGGGGGCTGCGCGCGGTATCGGATTTCGAGTACGAGTTTCAGATGGCCGGAATGAACCGCAACCTGTTTCCGGATGTCGAAACCCTGTTCCTGACGCCGGCCGAGCAATACATGTTCATCTCCGCAACCATGGTGCGCGAGATCGCCAGCCTTGGCGGCGACGTTTCCCCGTTCGTCAACCCGATGGTGATTCCGCGGTTGAAGGCGAAAGCGCGCAGTTGAGTTCCCCATGGCCCTGATGATTACCGACGAATGCATCAACTGCGACGTGTGCGAGCCGGAGTGCCCGAACAACGCCATTTTTCAGGGCGAAGAAATCTACCAGATCGATCCCGACAAGTGCACCGAGTGTGTGGGCCACTACGACCGGCCGCAATGCCAGGAAGTCTGCCCGGTGGACTGCATCCCGCTGAACCCGGCATTGCCGGAAACCAGGGAGCAGCTCTACGACAGATATTTGCGCCTGACGGAGCAGAAGGCCGTGACTTCGGCCTGACCGCGGCGAAGCGGGCGGCTTGGGGAAGCTCTGATCAGAGCTTCCCTAGTGCGGACGGCGATGTTCGACGCCGTACTTGGCGTAGATGCGGGTAATGCTGCCGTCGGCCAGCATTTTTTCGAGCACCTCGTTTACGGCATCCGTAAGTGCCTGGTCCGACTTGCGCAGACCCACGGAAACTTCCCAGGTCAGCTCGGGCTCGCTGTCGAAGGCATTCACCAGCCGCAGCCCGGAATCCGGGTGCTGGTAAATGTAGTAGCTCATGGTTGCCATCGATACCGCGGCCCCGTACAGCTCGCCCTTCGCCAGATCCTCCACCAAATCGGTCTGGAAAGCATAGGGCGAGGTCGCCTTGCCGGCCTTGATGAGCACCATCTTGGCAACGGAACTGACCATAGCGCCGATTTTCTGGTCCTTTTTCAGTTCCTTGAAGTCGCTGATAGGCTCGGCATCCCGTCCAAGACCGAGCGCGATCCCCGATTTCTGGTAAGGACGCGACAGGCGCAGCCGGTTTTCCTGGATAGCCGGGTCATTGATGCTATCGAGCAACATGTCGCAATTGACGACATTGGCGCGCCGTCGCGGCAGGATCCACTCAACATTCAGCGGCACGCCCAGGCCTTCGGCAATAGCGCGTCCGATTTCGATCTGGAATCCCGGCGTTTCCGGATTATTGCTGGCATAGGGGAGCGCGTCGCGATTGGCGCACATGGATATGGCGCCGAGCGATTTCACTTCGGCAAGCGTGCGGGCGTCGGCGTTTTGCACGGCGGATAGCCACAACGCGGTACACGCGCACACCACTACAAGCCCGATACGTATGCGGAACATATTCATAAATGGGTTCATGGATTCTTCGGCTCGACGCCGGGTTTGAGACTGCGAATGAATTTTACGATCGTCCAGATCTGCTCGTCGGTGTAGATGCTCCCAAAGGCGGCCATGCGACCCGGCAGTCCGTTCTTGATCCGATCGAACAGGTACTGGTCGGTGCGTTCGGAATTCATCAATTGCGGCCCCTTGCTGGCGTGGCGCCCGTAATCCGAGTGGCAGAAGCCGCAGATGTTGCGGAAGGCCGACTTTACGTCAAAGTCCTTTTTGGGGGCGTCACCCGCCAACGCCGGTCCGGCGATGACACAGGCCGCGAACAGGCTGGCCAACAGGTTTCGCAGACTCGTACTGGTGTTCAATTTTTTCAATTGCAATTTTCCTTCGGGCAGTGCATCGACCCTCGTCCGCCGTGCTGTCTGCACACTCAACAACTAGTAAACGCTTGCGACAGTAATTTCGCTTACAAGAAAAAAGGGCGGGGACGAATCCCCACCCTTCTTGCGATGGTGGCCAGTATAACTGTTACGGCCCCAGCTTAAGGCAGTGCAAACACCTTCAGCACGCCAGAGTCCTTGGGCATGCTCTTCCAGGGTTCACCAAACCATTCGCCGTAGCCGTCGCCGACCAGGCTACCCCAGCCGGTCATGACCGCCACATACTGCTTGCCCCTGGCCATATAGGTGATGGTGCCGCCGTTGCTGCCCTGGCCGAGGTTGTGGCTCCACAGTTTCTTGCCGTCCGCCGCGTTGTACGCGACGAGCGTGCCTTCGGCTTCCGGTACGAACAGCAGATTGCCGGCTGTCGTCAGCAGGCCGCCGTGAGGTGAGGCGCCGGGGTATTTGATCTCGTACTTGACCTTGCCGGTGATCGGATCACGCGCACGGATATGGCCGGACATTGGATCCGAGCCCGGTCCGCGGAACGTGAAGTCGGCGCCGATGTTGAGCTGTACCACAGGCTCAGTGATCGGTTCGGTCCTCTTGATTTCGAGATCTATACACCACTCGAAGCCCACTTTGTACAGCAGGCCGGTCTTCGGGCTGTACGAACCCGCGTTCCAGCTGTAGCCGCCCGCAATGGCCGGGCACAGGTTGGTGTGCTTGCCTTCCGGCGGATCCCAGCGACCGACCAATTCGCCATTGGGCTTGATATCCTTGACGAAGTTGATCGCATCCACGCCCTTGTAGACGTTGACGGGCTTGCCGCTCTTGCGGTCGAACACGAACACAAAACCAGCCTTGGTCGGATGCACGACGTATTTCTTGCCGTCGCGCTCGATCATCATCAACTCGCCCTGCGCCGGGTCGTAGTCCCAAGCATCGTGTGGCAGGACTTGGTGATAGCTCTTCAGCTCGCCGGTATCCGGGTTCAGTTGCAGCACCGAGGAGGTGTACAGGTTGATGCCCGGACGCGGACCGTCGGTCATGAACTTGTCGCCAGCCCAGTCATACAACGGCGCCGGGTTACCAGTGCCCCACCATACCGTGTCGTTCTCCGGATCGTAGCTGCCGGCCATCCAGCCGCCGCCGCCGCCCGTCTTCCAGGAATCGCCGCCCCAGGTATCGCGGCGGTCGCTCGAGGTGCCCTCGTTGCCGGCTACGGTGAAGAACCGCCACACTTGCTGACCGGTCTTGGCGTTGACGCCGAAGATCGGGCCGCGATCAGGCCACTCACCGCCTTGGGCGCCGATGATCACCTTATCCTTGACCACCAGCGGTGCGCCGGTGAAGCCCACAGTCAACTTTTCCGAATCGACAAGTTTGGTTTCCCAGTTCAGCTTGCCGGTCCTCATGTCGATTGCGGCGAGTTTGCCGTCGAGCGTGCCCATATACAAATTGCCATAGCCGGCTGCGAGACCGCGGTTGTACGGCGAGTGTGTTTGCCGTGCGACCAGATCCTCATTCAGCTTGTGCTTGTAAGTCCAGATCATCTGACCGGTGGCGCCGTCCAGCGCATAAACCTGGTTGTACGGGCTGGTGTAATACAACATACCGTCGATCGCCAGCGCATGACCTTGCAGGCCGCGGTTGGCGCGCGAAGCTACATGCGACCACGCTTCCTGCAGCTTGCCGACGTTTCCGGTGTTGATTTGTTCGAGGCCACTGTAATGCCAGGACTTGAAGGAGCCGTGATGGGTCATCCAGTTGCCCGGTTCCTTGTCTGCGTTGAGAAGCCGCCTGTGGTCGACATCCGCGGCGAAGGCACTTCCGGCAAGCAACCCAGCCGAAAATACCGTCGCCAGCGCTGCGCGCGCAAAGCGAGACGCGTTGCTGTTCATAGTGATTTTCCTCTCCAAGAGAATGTTGCTTTCCCCCCGGAACTGCAGTTCGCCTCGGGATCGTTATTAACAGGACCAGTCGCGGGGCGATGGGGCGAACCGGTCACTACCTTTTTGCCTCATGTGCGGGGCAGGGGCTCGCATGCATGGGAGTGTCAGCAAGCCAAGCGTCGCACTTCGGTAAGGCGATTCTCGGGGGTGTTTCCGGACTAGTCAAGGGGAAAGCTGGAAATCGGGGCTCGTCGGGACTGGCTCCGGTGCTCATCGGGTTCAGCGCTGGCAATGGGGACAGTAAAACGTCGCCCGCTGCGCCTGCCGCAGCACCCGGATGGCCGCGCCGCAGCATCGGCAGGGTTCGCCGTGGCGGCCGTACACAAAATAAGCTCGCTGAAAGTGTCCGGGGTCGCCCTCGGCGCCGACGAAGTTGCGCAATGTGCTGCCTCCGGCCTCGATCGCCGCAGTCAGCGTTTCCCGGATGGCGCTCACCAGCCGCTCGCAACGCAGCAGAGAGACTCTTCCCGCCGCGGTCAACGGGTGGATGCCGGCACGAAACAGCGACTCGCTGGCGTATATGTTGCCGACGCCTGCCACGGCATGGCTATCCAGCAGTACCGTCTTGATTGCTGCACTGCGGCTACGGATGCTGGCGTGCAGCCAGCCGGCATCGAACCCGGCGTCGAGCGGTTCCGGCGCGAGATCGGCCAGCAAAGGGTGGGAATTGGGATCCCGCGTCGTCCATAACACGGCGCCGAACCGGCGCGGGTCCGTGAGCCGCACGATCATCCCGGAGTCGAGCACCAGGTCGAAGTGATCGTGTTTCCCGGCGGGGGTTGCGCACTGCAGCACCCGCAGGCTACCCGACATTCCAAGGTGCACGATCAGCCAACCGCTGCCACAGCCGATCAGCAGATATTTGGCGCGGCGCTCTACCGTGAGCACGGTACAACCGCTGATGCGGGCGCCGAGGTTTCGCGCAATTGGCCAGCGCAGATTACGGTTGCGCACCGCCACGGCCTTCACACGCCTGCCGATCAGGTGGGGGGCGAGTCCCCGGCGGGTGATCTCTACCTCGGGAAGTTCGGGCATGCGGCGCGTTTACTTCGCGGCCACCACTTGGGGGTCGAGCAGTCGTCTGCCGACTTCGGCGCCGAAGCGGTACCGCATGTTTTCGTCACCGCGCACCAGCACGAACTCCGGATGTTTCTGCACGATTTCCATGGTGACCTTCCTGCCGTCCTTGAACTGCACGACCAGGCGGTCCTCGCCGCGCACGCGGCGGCTCGGCTCGGCGCCAAGACTGGAGGTAAAACGCCACTCGTCGGCCCAGCGATTGAAATCGTCCTGTGTCAGTGGTTTGCCCTGTTGACCCGGGTAAGCACCCGTGATGCTCCAGGTGCCTCGGTCATCCCGGTTGATGCGGTAGCGTCGGAAGTCGAAGGCGACCGGCAATTCAGCGTCGTCGAGCAGTTTGCGGCTCACCAGCTTGGCGACCTCGGTGGGTATGCCGTAGCCGTAAAAAGGCGCCACCAGATAGACCGCTCCCCCGGTCGCGACATACTGTTCGTAGGTGATGTCATTGACGCGCCCGAAGGCGAAGGCCTCGTCGTTGAGGGTGAGCTTCATTTGCGGCGGATCGAGCTGATAGCGGCCGGGTTCGCCGAGCGGCAATTTGTGCTTGGCCACGGCCGCGGCAATGTCGGTCAGGCGATCCACCTGGATTGGGTCGGCGCGGGCATGCAGCGGCGCGCTGATGCGCCAGGCGCCGTCGCGTTTTCGCAGCTGGATGGTCGGGCTGCCGCGGCGTTCCACGGTGATGCGGTCGATGTCCTCGCGCTTCAGCTGTGTGAGTCTTATTTCCGCAGCGGATTGTTCCTTGGGGCGGAAGAAGGCGAACAGCACCACACCCGTCAGCAACAGGGTCAGCACCAGGTTCACGAGGACTTTGGATTTCATGCCTTGCGGCGGCGCCACCAGATCACGCCGCCGGCGGCCAGGAAGGCAAGCGGCGCGATGACCAGGAAACCGATGCCGATCAGCGCCAGGCCGACGCGCGACAATTCCAGCGAAAGATCCGAACGCGTGCGCGGCTGAACCGTGATCAGCGCCTCGTCCCCCGCCAGCCAGTTGACCATGTTCACGCCCAGGTCGAGGTTGCCGAGCAAGCCGACATACTGGTTCGACAGGAATTCGCCGGTACCGGCAACCACGACGTGCTGCTTGCGGCTGCCGAGGTCGCGCTCCAGCGCGGCGGCGACGACGATCGGGCCACGTATATCACGATTGCGCTCGAACGCGACATTGTCATCGATGGCGCCGGTCTCCAACCAGCCGCTCTGCGCCGCTTCCACCAGCGGCTGGAATTGCCACTTTGTTGCCTCGTTGGCGGCGATGCGGCGCGCGTAAGGAAACACGCTGGTCATCGCGAAGTTCTCGGTGATGCGATGCGGGCGGTAGCCCGAGGCCAGCGCGAAAGTCGGCGGCAGGTTCAGGCCGCTGGCACGCGGGTCGACCACAGTGCCCGAAATCAGGTCCAGGCCCAGCACGTCGGCGAGCGCCTGCAGTCCGCGCAGCGAATCGTTGTCGATCAGCCACAACAGATTGCCGCCCGTCTCGACCCAGCGCCTGATCTTGCCCGCTTCGCCGGGCAGCAGGTCAAGGCGCGGTCCGGCGATGATTAGCACACTGATGTTTTCCGGGACATCCTGCGCCTGCGCCAGGTTCAACGCCGCGGTCTTGAAACCCTTGGCGACAAGCTGATTGCCGAACTCGCCCAGATCGTGATTGCCGCGGCCGTCGAGCTTGCGTTCGCCATGCCCGTCAAGCGACATCACCTGGCGCTCCGTAGAGCGTGCCAGCCTCACCAACAGATTGGTGAGTTCCTGCTCGGTGAGGTTGGTGAGATGTTCGTTTCTGCCCTTGTATGCGATCACCAGTTCGCCGTTGATGCGTACCCCCGCTGCCTGCGCTTTCTGCGGCTGCTCGCGCGGATCGACGAAATCCAGCATGAAGTCGTTCTTGGCGCGCTGATAAGGGGCGAGAAAGGTCTGCACGGACCTGCGGATGTCGCCCTCGGCATCCTGGGCGGTGGCGTAGGCGGTAACGTCAATCGGTCCGGCCATCTGCTTGAGCACCTCAGCGGAAGCCTGCGACAGGGTATTGCGTTGGCTATGCGTCAGATCCCACTGGATCTTTATGTCCCGGGTAACCCAGGTGATGGCGGCTGCCAGCCCGACCAACAGCACCACGAACAGGCCGTTCTGGAGCAGCAGTTGCAGTCTGAGTTTGCGATTCGGTTTCATGCGCGCAGGCGATCGGCATCGAGACGCCGGATCGAAAAGATGAGAAAGGTGGCGGTCAGCAGCGCGAAGTAGATGAGGTCCGTGAGCGCAATCGAACCGTTGGTGAACGTCTCGAAATGTTTCAGCAGCGACAGCAGGTGCAGCGGGCTGTCCGCGTCGGAGGCCGAGATGTTAGCCAGCCATAGCAGCAGAAACGCCGCCAGCGTGCCGACGGCCGCCACCACCGGGTGGTTGGTCAGGCAGGATATGAAAAGGCCTATCGCGGCGAAGCTTCCGGTCAGCAGCAGCAAGCCGAGCATATTGGTGGCGATGAGTCCAAGGTCCAGTTTGCCGCCCAGCAGCAGCGACAGTCCCATCAGTGCAATCAGGCCCGCGACGATGGCGAGGAAGGCGAGTGTGGCGAGGAACTTGCCAAGCACGATTTGCGTCATCGATACCGGCGCCGACATGAGCATGGCCATGGTCTGGTTGCGGCGCTCTTCAGCCACCAGCCGCATGGTCAGCAGCGGCACCGACATCAGCAGCACGATCGAGGCGATGCCGAACATCGGCACCACCACGATTTCAGTGAGTCCCGGTGCATTGGGCACGCGTACGAGTTGCGCCTGAATGCTCAGGAAGTAGTCCACCCGGGTGAGAAAGATCCACGCCAGGATGATCTGCAGGAACGCCAGCACCACCCACGCCAGCGGCGAGGCGAACAGCGATCTCAATTCCTTGGTCACAATGGTCCAGATCATGCGGACGCCCTTTCACTTTGATCTTCTTCGTCCCGGGTCAATTGGACGAACACCTCTTCCAGGCTCGCCAGCGCCGGTTGCAGAAGATACAGGCCCCAGTTGCGCGCGACCGCGGCCCGCACCAGGGCGTCAGTGGGATCGATGCCGCTGCGCGGGCGCACCCGGAACAGGTTGGCATTGATGGCGTCGACTTCTGCATCGGCGGCCGCGACGGCAAGCTCGGCAAGCGGCGGCGGATTGTGCAGGCCAATCTGCAAAGCATGACCGCCGCGGAACTGCTTGAGCCCGGCGATGCTGTCGTAGAACACCACTTCACCGCGGTGCAGAATCTGCACCCGGTCGCACACCGCTTCGACTTCGGGCAGGATGTGGGTGGAGAGGATGACACTGTGATCGCGCCCGAGGTCGCGTACGAGCGCGCGCATCTCACGAATCTGGTTCGGGTCCAGACCGATGGTGGGCTCGTCGAGAATGATCACATCGGGTTCGTGGATGATCGCCTGGGCGATGCCGACGCGCTGTTGGTAGCCTTTCGACAGCGAGCCAATCAGCCGCTTTCCCATGTCCGCCAGCCCGCAGCGATTCTTGGCGCGCTCCACCGCCGGCTTCAGCGCGCTTTTCCTGAGTTTGTGCAGGCGCCCAGCCAGGCGCAGGTACTCGTCGACCTTGAGTTCACGATACAACGGCGGCACTTCCGGTAGATAGCCGATGCGCGATTTCGCCCGGGTGGGCATATCGATCAGGTCGATGCCGCAGATGAGCACTTCGCCGCTGGTCGGCGCCAGATTGCCGGTGAGCATCTGCATGGTGGTGGTCTTGCCGGCGCCGTTGGGCCCGAGCAGTCCCAGTACTTCGCCGCGCCTGAGTTCCAGCGAAACCTCGCGCACCGCGCGAAGGGCGCCGTAGGTGCGCGTCAGTGCCTGCGCGGAAACGGTCAATTCAGAGCTCACCGTGGTGGTCATGCCCTCGCCTCATCTCGAAATTGCGGAAATTTGTGCTGTCGCAACCCCGTTCGTCTTCAGCCCCTTGTGAATGCGGGCTATCGCGCCGCAACGGCTGTCGGCGGACGGGTCGGGGTTACTTGTGATGGCCGCCAAATATACCTAAACTGTGTACCGGGTTGAAGAACTTCGCGCGCGGCCATCCCCTCTAACGTTCAGTTGCGCGCATTTATTCCATCTCACCGCCCCAACCGCTCCATGCCGTCATTGTTATCCTGGCTCCTGCCGTTGTTGACCGCGTCCTGTCTGACGCTGGGCGCCTGTGCCCAGCCGGGAGCGCGCGCCGGCGCACCTGTGCTGGCCGCGGACCGCGTGATGACTTCCGGGGCCGACATGGAGTGGTCGGCGCAGGCCGCAGATGCGGAGGAGAGCTTCGAAGAGCGTGCCCAGCGCGTCTTCGGCACGCAATCGCTGTCTGCGGCAGATCTCCCCGGTCGCGATTTGGATTCGGATCTGCTCTACAAGTTTTTGCTGGGCGAGATTGCCGGTCAGCGCGGCAGCTACCAGATTGCGGCGCAAGCCTATCTCGACATGGCCCGGTCCACGCGCGACCCGCGGATCGCCCGGCGCGCCACCGAGTTGGCTCTGTATGCACGGCAGACCGGGATGGCGCTGGAAGCTGCCCAGATCTGGCTGGCCACGGAGAAAGGGTCGAGCGCGGCACGCAATACGCTGGTGGCGTTGTTCGTCACCACCGATAACCTGCAGGCGGCCAGGCCGCTGCTACAGGAGATGCTTGCCGCGGACGGCGCCAATGTCGGCGCATCGATGATGCAGTTGCACACGCTGCTCGCCAAGCACGCCGACGAGAATGCCGTTCTGGCGTTGGTAAAGGATTTGGTGAAACCCTATCCGCAGCTCCCGGAAGCCCACTTCGCGGTGGCGCAGGCGGCGCTGGCGGCCAATAAATATGACGCAGCGCTGGCGGAAATCCGCGAAGCGTTGCGAATGCGGCCGGGTTGGGAGGCGGCTGCGCTGTTCCAGGCCCAGGCACTGACCAGCGAGTCGCGCGCCAAGTCGCTCGACTACATGAAGGATTTTCTGGCCGCCAATCCGAATGCGCAGGAAGTGCGCCTGAATTACGCCCGCCAGCTGATCGGGGAAAAGAAATACGCTGAGGCGCGCGCCCAGTTCCAGCGGCTGCTCGACGACAATCCGCAGAATCCCGACGTCGCGGTGACGGTGGCGCTACTGTCGGTGCAGATCAACGATCTGGACACGGCGGAAATGCAGTTGAAGCGGGTGCTGGAATTGAATTACAAGGACCCCGACAGCGTGCGTTTTCATCTCGGCCAGGTCAGCGAGGAGCGCAAGCGCTTCGACGAGGCCGCCCAATGGTACCTCGCGGTCGAAGGTGGTGAGCAATTCGTGATGGCGCACGCGCGCTACGCGTTCATGCTCGCGCGACAGAACCGCCTGGCCGAAGCACGCACCCATCTGCAGGGCCTGCAACTGCAGAACGAAGCACAGCGCGTGCAGATACTGCAGGCCGAGGCGCAACTGATGCGCGAAGCGAAAGCCTACGAGGAGTCCTACGACATCCTCAAGGCCGCGCTCGACGCCCATGTGGACAATCCGGACCTGCTCTACGACATCGCCCTGGCGGCGGAGAAGCTTGACCGCCTCGACGTGGTGGAGACCAGCCTGCGGCGTCTCATTGCGCTCAAGCCGGACCATGCGCAGGCCTACAACGCGCTCGGCTATACCCTGGCGGACCGCACCGATCGGCTCGCCGAGGCGCGCGACTACATCGAAAAAGCGCTTAAACTTTCGCCCGAGGACCCGTTCATTCTCGACAGCATGGGCTGGGTTGAGTACCGCCTCGGCAATAATGCCGAAGGACTGCGATACCTGCAGCGCGCGTTCGATCAACGTCCCGACCCCGAGATCGCCGCGCACCTGGGCGAAGTAATGTGGGTAAAAGGCAATAAGGGCGGGGCCGAAAAACTCTGGCGCGACTCGCTGCGCGACAACCCCGGCAGCGAAGAGCTGCAGAAGGTCATCAAGAAAGTCCTGCCCTGAGGCGCATCGGTGCCTCTTCCCATTCGTCTTTTCGCGAGCGCTGTTGTCCTCGCCGTGGCGGCCGGCTGCGCGGCCCCGCGCGCGCCGCAGACGCTACCGGCCTCCAATGCCGGGATCGACGCGTTCTCCCTCACCGGCCGCGTCGCGGTCAAAATGGAACAACGCGGCTACTCGGCCAAGTTGAGCTGGCGGCATGCGGCTGCCGGAGATCGGCTGCGCCTGCTGTCCCCGGTCGGCTCGGTAATTGCCGAAATCGAGGCCGATGCGTCCGGGGCGATGCTGACGACCGGGGACAATCAGGTTTATCGCTCCGGCGACGTGCAGGCGCTGACCCGCGAGGTCTTGGGCTGGGACCTGCCGCTCGAAGGGCTGCAGTACTGGGTGGTCGGACGTGTCGAGCCGGTGCTTCCGGTGCAGTCCGAGCAGCGCGACGCGCGCGGCCGCTTGACCACGCTGACGCAGAACGATTGGCGCATCAGCTTTCTTGCCTACGCCGGAGACAGCGCGCTGCCGGCGCGCATGGCGCTCGCATACAACCGTCTCAGCCTGCGGCTGATCATCGACCGCTGGGACCTGATCGAGTGAATCCCGCCGAAAAATCTGCTACGGCGGCTAACGCCGCGGCGCGGTTTGCTGCGCCTGCCAAGCTCAATTTGTTCCTGCACGTCCTCGGCCGGCGCGCAGACGGCTATCACTGGCTTCAGACCGCGTTTCGCCTGATCGACTACGGCGACGAACTGGGCTTCTCGGTGCGGGACGACGGCGAGGTGCGCAGAGTCACCGAGCTTGCCGGCGTACCCGCCGAGGCCGACCTGTGTGTGCGTGCGGCACGGCTGCTCAAGGACCGCACCAGGTCCCGCCTCGGCGTGGATATCGAGCTGGTCAAGAGGCTGCCCGTGGGCGGCGGCCTGGGTGGCGGCAGTTCCGATGCCGCGACCACGCTCATCGTGTTGAACCGCTTGTGGCAAACGGGGCTCTCGCGCGCGCAACTTCAGGAGCTGGCGCTGCAACTGGGCGCGGACGTTCCGGTGTTCGTGTTCGGGCGCAGCGCCTTTGCCGAAGGCGTCGGCGAGCGCCTTGCAGCGCTCCCGCTGCCGCCTTCGTGGTACCTCGTTCTGGTACCGGAAACGGCTGTTTCCACTGCGGAAATCTTCTCCGCGCCTGAATTGACACGTAATTCGAATGCAATCACAATAGCCGCCTTTTCGGTCGGCCAGGGTCGCAATGATCTCGAGCCGGTGGTGTGCCGGCGCTATCCGCAAGTGGCCCGACATCTCGAGTGGTTGCGCCAATACGGCGACGCCCGCATGACCGGATCCGGAGCCTGCGTATTCTGCGGGTTCGATACCGAGGCGCAGGCTCAGCGGGTCCTGTCGGAGCTTCCGGCGGACATGCGGGGATTCGTGGCGCGCGGACTGGACCGGCACCCTCTGTGGTCGGAGGGCAATTAGGAATATTGGGGAGTCGCCAAGTGGTAAGGCACCGGATTTTGATTCCGGCATTCGTAGGTTCGATCCCTACCTCCCCAGCCATGCTAGAGACTAGCGGCTTGAGACTAGAGACCAGAAGGCGCCGCCCGCCGGAGTATTTGCGGGGCAAGTTGCTTTACCGCCGTGAGGGTTTTTTTTCCAGTTTTCAGTATCCAGTTTCCAGTCTCTAGAATGGCCTACGACAGCTTGATGGTGTTTACCGGCAACGCGAATCGCAAGCTTGCCGAGGACGTCGTCAAACACCTCAACATCCCGCTCGGGCGTGCCACCGTAGGCCGCTTCAGCGATGGCGAGGTCATGGTGGAGCTGCTGGAAAACGTGCGAGGCAAGGACGTATTCGTGCTGCAGTCGACCAGCGCGCCCACCAACGACAGTCTGATGGAAATCCTGCTGATGGCGGATGCGCTGAAGCGTTCCTCGGCCGGACGGATCACCGCGGCAATTCCCTACCTGGGCTACTCGCGGCAGGACCGGCGACCGCTCTCGGCGCGTGTGGCGATCAGCGCCAAGGTGGTGGCCAACATGCTGGTGGTGGCCGGTGTGGACCGGCTGCTGACGATGGATCTTCACGCGGACCAGATCCAGGGGTTTTTCGACATCCCGGTGGACAACGTCTACTCGGGGCCGATTCTGCTGGGCGACATCTGGAAACTCGGCCATAAGGATCTGGTGGTGGTGTCGCCCGACGTTGGCGGCGTGGTGCGCGCCCGTGCGCTGGCGAAGCGGCTGGAATCGGACCTTGCCATCATCGATAAGCGTCGTCCGCGTCCCAACGTGTCCACGGTGATGAATATCATCGGCGACGTGGCGGATCGCACCTGCGTCATCATGGACGACATGGTGGACACGGCGAATACATTGTGTGAAGCCGCCTCGGCGCTGAAAGAGGCGGGCGCGCTGAAAGTGCTGGCTTACTGTACCCACCCGGTACTGTCGGGCAAGGCGATCGAGCGTATCGAGAATTCGGTTCTGGACGAGGTGGTGGTGACCGATACCATCCCGTTGCGCGAGGAGGCGAAGCGCTGCAAGCGCATCCGCCAGTTGAGCATCGCGGCGCTGCTGGCCGAGACGATGCTGCGAATCAGCAACGAGGACTCTGTCAGCTCGTTATTCATGGAGTAGTTAGCTGCGTGACGAGTGACGAGTGTTGAGTTTTGAATTGAAGAGCGAATTGCGGCCTTGCATTCAACATTTGACACTGCTTTTTTTAACCCTGGCGCCATCTGGTCGCGGATGGCGTCAACTTTAGGAGAGCAACATGGCAAAGATCGAAGTCAATGCGATGTCCCGCTCGCTGCAGGGAACGGGTGCGAGCCGCCGTCTGCGCAGAACGGGCAAGGTGCCGGGAATCGTCTATGGCGGCGAAGAGCCGGCGCAGAACATCGAGCTGGATCACAATTCGCTGTTCCACCAGCTCAAGCAGGAGGCCTTCCACGCCTCGATTCTGAACATGAACCTCGGCGGCAAGAGTGACCGCGTGCTGCTGCGCGACGTGCAGATGCATCCGTGGAAGCAACAGGTGTTGCATGTCGACTTTCAGCGGGTTTCGGCCAACAAGAAAATCCACATGGAAGTGCCGTTGCACTTCATTAACGCCGACATCGCTCCAGGTGTGAAGACCGGGGGTGGTATCGTCAGTCACGTGATGAACGAAATTGACGTGACCTGCCTGCCGGACGATCTGCCCGAATTCGTCGAAGTCGATTTGCAGCATCTCGAACTCGGCCACTCGGTGCACCTGGCTGATGTGAAGCTGCCCAAGGGGCTGGAGTCGACGCAACTGGCGCGCGGCGACAATGCCGTGGTGGCAACCGTGCAGATACCGCGTGCGCTGGTCGAGCCGGAGCCCGAAGTCGCTCCTGCTGTCGAAGCTGCCGCAGTGGAAGGCGCACCTGCCGCCACCGAGGCCGCCGCCGCGGTCCCGGGTGCTGCTCCGGCGGCTGCGGGAGCCAAAAAGGAGCCCGAAAAGAAGGAGGGCGACAAGGGCGCCAAGAAGTAATTTTCTTCTTCCTGGCTGTACGGCCCGCCCGTCTGTGCGTCCGGCGGGCCGTTTCATTTTTGGGGATCGCCGACAAACAACAAGAAGCTCGTCGTAGGACTGGGAAATCCGGGACGCGAACATGACGGTACCCGCCATAACGCCGGTTTCTGGTGGGTCGACCGTCTGGCCGCGCGCGGCCACGCTCCGCTTCGGAGCCAAGCGCGTTTTCACGGCCACGCCGCCAAGCTGGTCGGGGCAGGCCGCGAATGCTGGCTGCTCAAACCCGACACCTTCATGAACCTGAGCGGCCGCGCAGTGCAGGCGCTCACCCAGTTCTACAAGATCGCGCCCGCGGATGTGCTGGTGGTGCACGACGAACTTGACCTGCCGCCGGGCGAAGTCAAGCTCAAGAAGGGTGGCGGCGTGGCCGGTCACAACGGTTTGAAGGATATCGCCGCCCGTCTGGGCGTGGATTTCTGGCGGCTGCGCATCGGCATTGGCCATCCCGGCGATCGCGGACAGGTGTCGAACTACGTATTGAACGCGCCGCGCAAGGAAGAGCTGCCGCTAATTGAGAAGGCGATCGAGCGCAGCCTGGAACTCTGGCCGCTGCTGCTGGAAGGCAAGACCGAAGCGGCGATGCTGAAACTGCACACGAAGGGGTAGGCGAGGGGCGTGAGGGGTGAATGAGTGAATGAGTGATTAAGTGATTAAGTGATTGAGTGATTGAGTGATTAAGCGATCGAGTGACTGGTTTCAATCACCCAATCACTGAATCACTTAATCTCCGATTCTTGCCCTCTCGCCTCAGCCCTCACCCCTCACCCCTCACCCATTGCCATGTCATTGAAATGCGGAATCGTCGGACTGCCTAACGTCGGCAAGTCCACGCTGTTCAACGCGCTCACCAAGGCGGGGATCGCGGCGGAGAACTACCCGTTCTGCACCATCGAGCCGAACGTCGGCATCGTCGAGGTACCGGATCCCCGGCTGGCGCAGCTCGCCGCCATCGCCAGGCCGCAGAAAGTGGTTCCTGCGATTGTGGAGTTCGTGGACATCGCCGGCCTGGTGGCGGGCGCCTCCAAGGGTGAAGGTCTGGGCAACCAGTTTCTCGCCAACATCCGTGAAACCGATGCGGTGGTGCATGTGGTGCGCTGCTTCACGGATGACAACGTAGTGCACGTCAGCGGAAAGATTGATCCGCTTTCCGACATCGAAACCATCCAGACCGAACTGGCGCTCGCGGATCTGGCCACGGTGGACAAGGCGCTCGCCCGTTATCGCAAGCCGGCGCAGTCCGGCGACAAATTGGCGAAGCTGCTGGTTGCCGTGCTGGAGAAGGCGCAAGCGCAACTGAACCAGGCCAGACCGGTGCGCGCGCTCGATCTTTCGAAAGAGGAATTGGCGAACATAAAGCCGCTCTGTCTCATTACCGCCAAGCCCGTGCTGTATGCCGCCAACGTCGCGGAGCACGGTTTCGGTGACGACAACGCGATGCTGCAACTGGTCAAGCAGAGCGCTGCCAGGGAAGGCGCGCCGGTGGTGGCGTTCTGTGCACGCATGGAAGCCGAAATCGCGGATCTGTCCGACGAAGACAAGCAGGTGTTCCTCGCCGACATGGGTTTGAAGGAGCCGGGATTGAACCGCTTGATCCGCGCCGGCTATGACCTGCTGGGACTGCAGACTTTCTTCACTGCCGGGGAAAAAGAAGTGCGGGCATGGACCATCCACAAAGGCGATACTGCGCCGCAGGCTGCCGGAGTGATTCACACCGACTTCGAGAAAGGCTTCATCCGCGCGGAGGTCATCGCCTTCGCCGACTACGTCGCCTGCAAGGGCGAACAAGGCGCCAAGGAGGCCGGAAAGATGCGCCTGGAGGGAAAGGAGTACGTCGTCAAGGACGGCGACGTCATGCACTACCGCTTCAACGTCTAGGGAATTCTCCTTACGCTTACGAGCATCACCCCGGCCAGCACGAGTGCCGCGCCGATCAGTTGGATCGCGCTGATCGGCTCATTGAGCACCCGGTAACCGAGGAAGATCGTGGCCACCGGCCCGATCGAGCCGACCATGGCCGCATGGCTGGCGCCGGTGCGGCGGATGCCCTCCGACATCAGCCACGCCGGAATCACGGTGGAGACGACCGCCATCAACAGCGCCAGCCAGTAGACCTGGCGCGGCAGCGCCAGCTTGGTGAGGTCGTGGGCGGCGAGGAATTGCAGCATGGCCACCGCGCAGGCCACCAGCATCGCGTAGGAGGTGAAGCGCGCGGCGCCGAGTTTGCCGATCACTTCCCCCGCGCCAATCAAGTAGAACGAGTACACCACGCCGCTGGCAAACACCAGCGCACCGCCGAGCGCGATTTCGATAGAGTGAGCGCCAAATTGCAGGTTTTCTGTGAACACCAGTGCGATACCGCCATAGGACAGCGCCAGTGCGGCAAAGTGGTGGCGGCGAATGGGCTTCTTCAGCAACCACGCTGACAGCAGCACCACTATCGTCGGATAGAGGAACAGGATCAGCCGCTCGAGGCCGGCGGTAATGTACTGCAGCCCGAGGAAATCGAGATAGCTGGCGAGGTAGTAACCGATGAATCCGAGCAGTGCGACTGCAAGCCAATCCTTGCGGGTCAGCGACTCCGCGGCCGCGCCGCGGCCCGACCACAGCGCCATGAGCACGAAGAAAGGCGCCGAGAAGAGCATGCGCAGCGCCAGCAGCGTGGCGGCATCGACTGCAAAGGCGTAAGCGAGCTTGACGATGACCGCTTTCGCGGAGAAGGCTATCGCCGCAAGCAGGATGCAAATCGTGCCGGCGACAGAAGGCCGGCCGTGGTCTTGTGGCATCGGCGGCCGCGATTAGCGCCAGCTGCCGTCGGTGATCAGTTCATGGCGGTTGGCAAATCCGGCCAGAAGTGGAATCTCGTGCAAAGATTTGGCGATCGGCAGAGGTTATCGCAAGCGTTTTTCGGCGACCGGAGATAAATGAGTGGTGTGATAAGATTTTTATTATATCAGCCGTATACGGTGCCTCATCGGGTTGATGCAGCGGTTCGCATTCGGCGTCAGTGCAGCGTCTTCGCAGAGGTAGTCATGTCAGGCCACAGCAAGTGGGCGAACATCAAGCACAAGAAGGCCGCGGCAGATGCCAAACGCGGCAAGATTTTCACCCGCCTTATCAAGGAAATTACCGTCGCCGCCCGTCTGGGCGGCCCCGACCCGGGCACCAATCCGCGGCTGCGCCTGGCGATGGACAAGGCCTACGCTAACAACATGCCCAAAGACAACGTGGAGCGCGCGATCAAGCGCGGCAGCGGCGCACTCGAGGGCGTGAGTTACGAGGAAGTGCGTTACGAGGGTTACGGAATCGGCGGCGCCGCGGTCATGGTGGACTGCATGACCGATAACCGCATCCGCACGGTCGCCGATGTGCGCCATGCGTTCGCCAAGCATGGTGGCAATCTCGGCAGCGAAGGTTCGGTCGCCTTCCTGTTCAAGCATTGCGGGCAGTTGCTGTTCCCTCCCGGCACCAGTGAAGAAAAAGTCATGGATGCCGCGCTGGATGCCGGCGCTGAAGACGTGATTGCCAACGACGACGGCAGCATCGAGGTCATCACCGCGCCCAATGATTTCCTGGCGGTGAAGGAGCAGCTGGACAAGCGCGGGCTCAAGGCGGAAGTCGCGGAAGTGACCATGAAGCCGACGGTGGAGAATGTGCTGGTGGGAGACGACGCCGCGAAAATGCACAGGCTCCTCGATGCCCTGGAGGCGATCGACGATCTGCAGGAGATTCATACGACCGCGGTGATGGAAGCGTGATACGTGAGGCGAGAGGCGTGAGAATCCTGGGAATCGATCCGGGATTGCGGGTCACCGGGTTTGGAGTTCTGGATAAAGTTGGCCAGAAAATAACTTACGTCACCAGCGGCCGAATCCGCACCCGGCAGGATGGCGAACTGCCGGAGCGCATCAAGGCCATCCTCGAGGGGCTGTGCCAGTTGATCGGCGAGATCAAGCCGCAGCAGGTTGCTGTGGAAAAGGTATTCGTCAACGTGAATCCGCAATCCACCCTGCTGCTCGGCCAGGCGCGCGGCGCCGCAATCTGCGCCGCGGTCATCAGCAGCCTGCCGGTAGCGGAGTACACCGCGTTGCAGGTCAAGCAAGCCGTGGTCGGCAATGGCCATGCGCGCAAGGAACAGGTGCAGGAGATGGTGCGCCGGCTGCTCAAGCTGCCGGGCGATCCCAGCGCCGACGCTGCCGATGCGCTGGCCTGTGCCATCTGCCACGCCCATGGAGGCATGGGACTGGGGCAACTCGCGACGCGCGGCTACCGCATGAAACGCGGGAGGTTGGTGTGATCGGCCGCATCACCGGGCAGCTGATCGAAAAACGTCCGCCCACGGTGGTGGTCGACGTGCACGGCGTGGCCTACGAAGTGGATGTGCCGATGAGCACCTTCTTTGTCCTGCCGGCGACCGGCTCCACCGTGACGCTGCACACCCACCTGGTGGTGCGGGAAGATGCGCACCTGCTGTTCGGATTCCACACTGAGGAGGAACGCAGGGTATTTCGGCAGTTGCTCAAGATCAGCGGCGTCGGTGCACGCACGGCGCTGGCGGTGCTGTCCGGCCTGTCGGTCTCGGAGTTGTATCGGGCCGTGTCCACGCAGGATGGTATGCGCCTGACCAAGATCCCCGGCATCGGCAAAAAAACCGCGGAGCGATTACTGCTCGAGCTTCGCGATAAGCTGGCTGCAGGCGTCGCGCCGTCGGCGTCGGGCAGTGCCGCGTCGATTAGCGGTGACGTGCTCAACGCGCTGAGTGCGCTTGGATACAACGACAAGGAAGCCAACGCGGCACTCGCCAGGATCTCTCCTGAAGCCACGGTTCCGGAGGCGATCCGGCAGGCGTTGAAGCTGCTCTCGAAAACTTAGGCAAACTCCGCATGAGTCCCGCACGCGCTACGGAGGCGATTCGAGTCGAGGGCAAGACGGCGGGGGCACCGGGCTCAAATGAAAACCTCGACGCGATCGACCGCCGCAATGTCGCCCTGCAACGACAATGTGACAGCACAACAGGGCGGTGACTTGCGGGGACGCTGGGATATAATCCGGCTCAATTCGCGGCGCCGGCATGGAGCGCCGCACTCGGCCAGGAGCAGGTTGTTCATGATTGTGGGTATACGACAGATCGCTGCGGCTTTGCTGGCCCTGGCGATCGCGCTGCCCGTTGCGGCGAATCCCGAAAGCGCGCGCGACAAGAGTGACCGGATCGCTGAACTCATCGATCTGCACGATCTCTCCACTTCGGTTTCAATCGGCAACTACTACCTCAAGCAGGAAAGCCTGCTGGCAATCCGCGCGCTGCTGGCCCGTTTGGGCGGGGAACGCAACCTCGGTCCGGAGTGGAAGCCCGACAATCCACACTGGCGGCGTGCCGAGGCCCAACTGCTCGGACCATTGACGGCGAGAATCACCGAGGAGTTCGCGAGCCTCGATTGGTTGTGGCCGCAGTGGCACGACCTCGACGATCGCGAGTTTACTTCGGAGGAGCTCGATTTGCTGCTGACGCACTTGCGCTCCGATGTCGGCCGCAAGCAGGTCAAGATCATGGATCATACGGTGTCGACCCACGTGATGATGACCCTGTCGTTTTCAGGCAAACTGAAAGACGTCGCTGGCGCCGAGGCCGATCGCAGCCGAATGCAGTACCTCTGGAACGCGGAAGATGCGGAGATGCGTTTTTCCATCGAGGATGCCGCCAACGTCGAGGGCCAGCGCTTTGCCCTGTCGCCGCTCGGCAAGAAGTATTTCGTGACCGCCATCCTGAAACTGACCGGCATCGTCAACCGGCGTATCGACGAAGTGGCCGGCACGCTGCCAGAACAGGTGGATGCCTGCGCCGGCGAGATCCAGCCGTTGCTGGAAGAATTCATGAGTGAACGCGCCTGATGCGTAAAAAGCGTCCGTGCCGCGGCACCAACGGATGATCGAAACCGACCGTCTGACTCAGCCCGCCCCGATCTCGACGCAGGAGGAAGCGCTCGAGCGTGCCTTGCGTCCGAAGCAGCTTGACGAATACATTGGCCAGGAGAAGATCCGCGGCCAGTTGCAGATTTTCATCCAGGCCGCGAGGAATCGAACCGAAGCACTGGACCACGTGTTGCTGTTTGGTCCGCCGGGGCTCGGCAAGACCACGTTGGCGCACATCATTGCCAGGGAAATGGGCGTGAACCTGCGCCACACTTCCGGCCCGGTGCTGGAACGACCCGGCGATCTGGCGGCGCTGCTCACCAACCTGGAGCCCAACGACGTCCTGTTCATCGACGAGATTCACCGCCTCTCTGCGGTGGTCGAGGAAATCCTCTACCCTGCGCTCGAGGACTTTCAGCTCGACATCATGATCGGCGAGGGGCCGGCGGCGCGCTCGGTAAAGCTCGAGTTGCCGCCGTTCACGCTGATCGGCGCCACCACCCGCGCCGGCATGCTCACCAATCCGCTGCGCGACCGCTTCGGCATTGTCTCGCGGCTGGAGTTTTACTCAATCGCGGAGTTGACGCAGATCGTCGAGCGTTCGGCGCGCCTGCTCAACGTGGACATCGCGGCCGGCGGGGCAACGGAGATCGCTTCCCGCTCGCGCGGCACGCCTCGCATTGCCAACCGGTTGCTGCGCCGGGTGCGCGACTTCGCGGAAGTGAAGGCGCAGGGCAGCGTGACCAAGGAGGTGGCCGACGCCGCGCTCAAGATGCTCGATGTCGACCAGATCGGTCTGGATGTGATGGACCGAAAGCTGCTGCTCGCGGTGCTGGAAAAGTTCGGCGGCGGACCGGTCGGCATAGAAAACCTGGCGGCGGCGATCGGCGAGGAACGCGACACCATCGAGGATGTGCTGGAGCCGTTCCTCATCCAGCAGGGCTATCTGCAGCGTACGCCGCGCGGGCGCATGGCCACCGTGCTGACCTATCGGCATTTCGGTGCTGCACCGCCTGCCGGCAGGGCAAGCGGCGATTTGTGGCAGGAGGGCTGATTGGCCTTTGCCATTCCGGTGCGGGTTTACTACCAGGACACCGATGCGGCCGGCGTGGTGTTCCACGCCACGTATCTGGATTTCATGGAGCGCGCGCGGGTCGAGTGGCTGCGCGACCAGGGATTCGAGCCGCGGGAACTTGCGCGCCGCTTCGGGCTCGTATTCATCGTCCGGCAGCTCGAAATCGCCTATATGAAGCCGGCAGTTCTGGACGACTCGCTGACCGTGACAGCGGCAGTGCAAAGGATGGGTCGCGCGCAGGTGACCCTGGTGCAGGAAATTTTGCGTGGCAAGGAAGCATTGGTGCGCGCCTGCGTGAACCTGGCCTGTGTGGCGACCGGGAACCTGAAGCCGATGCCGTTCCCGGACGAAGTGCGGGAATCGTTTGCTGATGAGGTGCTGCTACCGGTGGAGGCGACCGCTTGACGCCGGCAACCCCGCGGGCGCCGCAGTCGCGTTTAACTCGCTAGACAAACAGACATGAACGTTACCCAAGATCTATCCCTGATGAGCCTGCTCACCAATGCCAGCGTGCTGGTGCAACTGGTGATGGCGCTGTTGCTGCTGGTGTCGCTGATTTCCTGGTGGTTCATCTTCCGCAAGATGTACGTGGTTCACGACGCCGTTCGCCGCACCGACGTGTTTGAGCGCAACTTCTGGAGCGGCGCCGATCTGGGCGCGCTGTACCAGCAGGCCGCGGGCACCCGCCAGAACGCCGGCAGCATGGAGCGAATTTTCGAGGCCGGATTCCGCGAATTCGTGAAACTGCGCAAGCAGACCGGGACCAACCTGGCGGTGCTCATGGACGGCACCCGCCGCGCCATGCGCGCCACCTACCAGCGCGAAATGGACCATCTCGAGGCGCACCTGTCCTTTCTCGCGACGGTGGGATCGGTCAGCCCCTATGTCGGCCTGTTCGGCACGGTGTGGGGGATCATGAACGCGTTCCGCGGACTGGCCAACGTCGGCCAGGCGACGCTGGCGCACGTGGCGCCGGGTATCGCCGAAGCGCTGGTGGCAACCGCGATGGGTCTGTTTGCCGCGATTCCGGCGGTCATCGCCTTCAACCACTTCGTACGCCACATCGAGCGGCTCTCGACCCGCTTCGAGAGTTTCATGGAAGAGTTCTCCAACATCCTGCAGCGGCAATCCAACGCCTTGGTGCAGCCTCCGGTGGCGCAGGCGCCGGTTGCGGCGACCGGAACCTGACCGCGCATGCGCCGCCACCCGCGCCTGATGAACCAGATCAACGTCGTGCCCTATATCGACGTGATGCTGGTGCTGCTGGTGATCTTCATGGTCACCGCGCCGTTGATGAATCCAGGCGTCATCAATCTGCCGACCATCGGCAAGGCTTCGGCGCCGCCGGCGCAGCCGATAGAAATCTCGATCCGTGCCGGCGGGGCGCTGTCCTATATCGACCGTGACCAGTCCAACGCCGAAAGGCCGTTGCGGGACCGCGACGAGCTGGTGAAAGTGATCAAGAGCAAGCAGGCCAAGAAGCCTAACCAGCCGGTCGTCATTTCTGCAGACAAAGACGTCAAGTACGAGGCAGTGATCGAGGTGATGGACCTGCTGCAGCAGAACCGGGTCAAGAGGCTCGGACTTCTGGCCAAGCCCCGGTCGGGCTGACAATGCACACGGTTGACGAACCTGGCCGCGTCGCCTCCGGCATCTTCGCGCTGCTGGTGCATCTGCTGTTCTTCGGCATGCTGATGTTCGGCATCAGTTGGCAGAAAAAAATCGTCGGACCGGTGATGGTGGACCTGTGGGAAGAGTTGCCTGAACCGGTGGCAAAAGTGAGCCCGCCGCCGCCGAAGATCGTGGAGCCCCCGCCCAGGCCGGCTCCCGAGGTCAAGAAAGAACCTCCGCCGCCTCCGCCGCCGAAAGTGGAGGCGCCGCCCAAGCCCACACCCGCCGAGATCGAGCTGCGGGAAAAGCTGCGCAAACAGAAGGAAGAGGAGGAAGCCAAACTCCTGGAGGAGAAAAAAGCGCTCGAGGCGGAGAAGCGCCGCCTGGAAGAAGAGCGCCGGGCCGAGGAAGAAACCAAACGCCTGGAGCAGGAGAAACTCAAGCGCGAGGAAGAAGCGCGCCAGCTGGAGGAGAAGAAAAAGCTGGAAGAGCAGCGCCGCGCGGAGGATCTGCGCCGCGAGGAGGAGCGCCAGCAACAGGAAGCGCAGCGCAAGCAGCGGGAAGCCGATGAGGCCAAACGCCGCGCCGAGGCCGCCGTGCGCGCCGCGCAGCAGAAGCTGATCGATGACTGGACCGCAAAAATTCAGGCGGCGATCAGGGGCAGGGTGGTGGTGCCTACCAATATGCAGGGCAACCCGGAAGCGCGATTCGAAGTGGTTTTGTTGCCGGGAGGCGAAGTGCTAAGTGCAACGCTCAGAAAATCCAGCGGCGTCCCGGCTTACGACGCCGCGGTGGAGCGTGCCATCCTGGCGGCGCAGCCTTTGCCGGTGCCCCCCGAGCCTGACCTATTTCAGGAGAACTTTCGCGAGTTGCTCCTGAAGTTCCGACCGAAGGATTGATCAATGTGCCTTGATTTACTTTTCATCCATGAACCTGACCAACGTTAGGCTGGACAGACGATTGCGTGGTCTTCTCGTTCTGACGGGTCTGCTGATCTGTCTCGCCTTGGCGCCTGCGGCCTTCGCGCAACTGACCATCGAAATCATCGGTGGTGGCGCCAATCAGATTCCTGTCACCATCCTGCCTTTTGCCGGGGAAGAGCGCTTCGCCCAGCGCATCAGCCAGATCGCCTCCGCCGATTTGCACCGCAGCGGCATGTTCAGACTGGGTTCGGCGGGCAGCGTGCGGCCGTTGCCGGCGGAACCTTCCGAAATCAACTACCGCTACTGGAAGAACGAGGGCGCCGAAATGCTGGTCATCGGCAGCGTCATCGAGAAAGCCGACGGGCACGTGGAAGTGCGATTTCGCATGATGGATGTCGCCAAGCAGTCGCAGATCCTCGGTTTTTCCTACATGGTGACGGTGTCGCAGATGCGTGTCACCGCCCACAAGATCGCCGACCTGATTTACGAGAAGCTGACCGGCGACATCGGCGTATTCGCTACCAAGATCTGCTTCGTGACCAAGAACGCAGATCGATTCGAACTGCAGGTGGCGGATGCCGACGGCTACAACCCGGAATTCATACTGGCGCACAAGGAACCGATCATCTCGCCGCAGTGGTCGACCGACGGCACCCGCATAGCCTACGTTTCCTTCGAGCGCAAGAAGCCGATAGTGTTCGTGCACAACCTGCTCGACGGAACGCGCATGGTTCTGGCGAATTTCGAAGGCTCGAACTCCGCCCCTGCATGGACGCCCGACGGCAGCAAGCTGGCGCTGGTGCTGACCAAGGACGGCAGCTCGAATATCTACTCGATCAAGGCCGACGGTTCGGGTCTCGAGCGGCTTACCAACACGCAGTCCATCGATCCCGAGCCGAATTTCTCGCGCGACGGCAGGCACATCCTGTTCACCTCCGACCGCTCCGGAAGTCCGCAGATCTACCGCATGCGTGCCGACGGCGAGGGCGAGGCCGAGCGCCTGACTTTCGAAGGAGGTTACAACGTTACGCCGCGCCACAGTCCGGATGGCAAGTCGTTCATCTTCATCCATCGCAACGAGGGCCGCTACAACGTCGCGAGCGTGGATATTGCTACGCGCCAGATGCAGATCCTGACGGCCGGAGGCCTCGATCAATCGCCCACATTCGCACCGAACGGCAAGATGATCCTCTACGCGTCAGTGGTGAAGGGGCGTGGTATATTAGCCGCCGTGTCGAGCGATGGGCGGATCAAGCAGAGATTTACCGCGCAGACTGGCGACATCCGCGAGCCTGCGTGGGGACCGCTTCTGAACATTCGCCGAAAGGAGTGAGTTGGATATGAGAAATGTTCTGTTTGTCGCGTTCCTGGTTTTCTTCGTCGCCGGCTGCGCGAGCCAGGGCGGTAAAAGCGCCGATATCGAACAGCGCGACCTGTTCGATCAGCAGCAGGAGGCCGCACGCCAGCAGGAGGCCGCACGCCAGCAGGAGGCCGCAAAGCAGGCGCAGGTCATGCGGGAGCAGGAAGAGCTCAAGCGCCAGCTCGAGGATCAGCAACGTCGCCAGCAAGCCCAGGCGCAGCAGCAGGAGTCGCCGGTCGTACGGCCGCTCTCCGAGGGCACGGTAGGTGAATCCCAGCTCAAGGCCGATCCGTGGGCACAGCTCAAGGAACCCGGCAGCCTGCTTTTGAAGCGCAGCATTTACTACGACTATGACCGCTACGACATCCAGGATGAATATGTGCCGGTTATCGAGGCGCACGCCAAGTTGATCAAGTCGAATGCCGACATGAAGATCGCCGTGCAGGGCAACTGCGACGATCGCGGCAGCCGCGAGTACAACCTCGCGCTCGGCCAGCGTCGCGCCGACAGCGTCAAGCGGGCTATGGTGCTTCTCGGCGTCAGGGAGAAGCAGATCGAAACCGTGAGTTTCGGCGCGGAGAAGCCGGTCGCCTTCGGTCAGGACGAGGAAAGTTGGGCGAAGAACCGCCGCAGCGACATCGTTTACCCGAAGGAACCGAAGTACCCAGCGCCGGGGGCAATCCACGGGCGCGCGGGATCCCCGGCGCGCTTCCCATACCTCGGCTGATGTCCTGGGAGGGCCGGCAATGACAAGACACTTTTCAATAATCGGATCTTCTCGATCAACGCTGGCCAGCCCGGGGCAGCATTGGCTGCCCCTTGTTGTGTTGGTGCTGCTGTCTTTTGAGTGCAACGCTGCTGTTGATGGCGAAGCGCGAGTGCAGATATCGCGCCAGCAGACGCAGCTTGCGCAGTTGCAGAACCAGGTGCGTTCGCTCGATACCTGGCGCGCCGAGATGCAGGCCCAAAGCGACCAACTGCAGATCCGCTATGACGGCCTGTACGACGTGCAGAAAGATCTCAACACGCTTTTTGTGTCTTTGCGCGAAGAACACGCCAGGCTCAGCAGCGAGTATCAGGAGGTTCACGAAACCCATCGGGCGCTGGAGGATCGTCTTTCGTCGATCCTGGCACAGGTGCAATCTCTCGGCGACGAACAGAAAATCGCCGGGGAGAAGCTCGCCCAGGCTGAGCCCGAAGGCGCCAATCGCGGCGTCGTGCAACTGCTCAACAGGGTGGAAGGGCTCAATACCGATCTGAACCGCTTGCGCGGGCAGATCGAAGTGCTGACCAACGACATCAACAACGCGCAGAAGCGCCAGCGCGACATGTACGTTGATCTCGACACGCGGCTGCGCCGCATGGAGAGTCAAAGCGCGGCCGCCAGGAAGGAGCAGGAGGCGCTGCCCGCTCTCGAGGAGCGCATCCGCAAACTCGAACAGGCCGCAGCCGGACTGACCGCGATTCCGACTCCGGTTGCGTCCGCAACCGCTGCGGCTGCCGCGGCGCCGCCCGGCGGGGCGACCACGGCGCCTGCACCGGTGGCCACCAACGTGGCCGCGGCGCAACCCTCGCCGCCGCCGGCCAGCCTTTCCGATCAGGCCACAATCCAGCGCGCCTATGACAATGCCTACAGCAACTATCGCAGCACCGACTATCAAGGTGCGATCCGCGGCTTTGAGGGGTTTCTGAAGACTTACCCGAAGCACCCATTGGCCGCCAACGCGCAGTACTGGATCGGCGAATCCTACTTTCAACTGCATGAATACCGGGCCGCGATCGAAGCACAGCGCCGGCTTCTCGGCACCTACTCCGAGAGCCCCAAGGCACCGGACGCGTTGCTGATCATTGGCACCGCCGAAACCAGCCTCGGCGATAATGGCGCCGCCCGGAAAACCTTCGAAGAACTGATCGCCAGGTATCCGAATTCCGAGTCCGCGGAAAAAGCCAGGGGGCGGCTCGCCAGGATCAAATAGGCGTCTGCGGGAATTTTTCCCGGCACCTGGATGCGCTCGTTTTGCCGATGGAAAACTTCGCTCACCTTGCAAGTCTGGTCGTCGCGTCGGGATTTGTCCTCGGATTGGCCTTCGGTGCGATGGCCCACAAAGCCAATTTCTGCACCATGGGCGCGGTGGCCGACGTGGTCAACGTTGGCGACTGGGGCCGCATGCGCATGTGGCTGCTGGCCATTGCAGTTGCGATTGTCGGGGCCAACGCGCTCGACTGGGCGGGGCAGGTGGATCTGTCGCGCTCCGCCTATCCGGCACCGCGCTGCCCGTGGATCGCCTACATCGTCGGCGGGCTGGTGTTCGGGATCGGCATGACGCTGGCTTCCGGCTGCGGGAGCCGCAGCCTGGTGCGGGTTGGAGGAGGCAACCTCAAGTCGCTGGTGGTTCTGGTGTTCCTCGCTATTTCTGCAGACATGACCATACGCGGCCTGTTCGCGCCGGCACGCGTGGAGGTGTTGAGTGCAGCAGCCGTGCAGTTCGATCAGGGCCAGGATCTGCCCTGGGTCATCGCCACCCAGCTCGGCGTGGGCCGGCACGGTTTGCAGTTATGGATAACCGCAGTGATTGTGATGCCGCTGCTTTTCTTCGTGTTCAAGGATCGGACGTTTCGCGCCACCCGCGAACAGGTTGTCGGCGGCTTGGTGCTCGGGCTGGTTGTTGTCGCTGGGTGGTACGTCACCGGGCACATCGGTTTCATCGCCGAAGATCCGGATACGCTGCAGGAGGCCTACCTCGGCTCGAGGACCGCCCGCCCGGAGTCGCTGACCTACGTCGGTCCGCTTGCCCACGCGCTCGAGTGGCTGCAGTTCTGGTCCGACAAATCCTCGAAACTGAGCTTCGGCGTCGCCGTCGTCGCCGGCACGCTGCTGGGTTCGTTTGGCTACGCAATCCTCACCGGGAACTTTCGTTGGGAGAGTTTCGCCTCCGCAGCCGATACCCGCAATCACATCATCGGCGGTGTGCTGATGGGCTTCGGCGGCGTCACCGCCATGGGCTGCACCATAGGTCAGGGCCTGACCGGGCTTTCCACTCTCGCAGTCGGCTCTTTTCTCGCGTTCTTCGCGATCGTCGCCGGCGCAGCCGCGACCATGAAGGTTCAGTATTGGCGCCTGCTCCGGGAAACATGATCATGCGCAGATCAAGAATCCACGCGGTTTTCCGGACATTCCTGTTTGACGCACCAACAGCGCTGCCGGTACAATGCGCGCTCTTTTTTTGGGCGGTTAGCTCAGTCGGTAGAGCAGCGGACTTTTAATCCGTTGGTCGCGAGTTCGAATCTCGCACCGCCTACCAACCCGTATTCCGGAGGTGCTGCGCCGGAATAGGGTCGTCCCTTGGAGGCGGACGCAAAGCGCGGCTCAACGGGCGGCAGCTCTTTTGTCATTTTCCCGCTGACTGCATTCACCGTAGAGTACCTCAATGCTGGATTGGACAAGCTGCCGGGCTGTCGAGCGCGACCCGCAGAAAGTCAGCGGGGCGTGGGTCTTTCGCGGAACCCGGGTACCGGTGAGCGCCCTGTTCGAGAATATCGAAGGAGGCGCCACCGTGGACCAGTTCGTGCAGTGGTTTCCTGGCGTCACCCGTGAGCAGATCGACGCCGTCCTCGAGCACGCGGCGCGCAGCGTTCAGACCGCCTGATGTCCGATCGGGATGCGAATCCTGTTTGATCAGGGTACGCCGGTCCCCCTGAGGCAGCACCTCTCCGGACATCAGATTGAAACTGCGTACGAGCTTGGTTGGTCTCGCCTGACCAACGGCGAGCTCTTGGCTGCCGCTGAAGGTCGATTCGACATTCTTGTAACAACCGGCCGGAACCTTCAGTACCAACAATCCTTGTTGGTACCGCAAGTTGTCGGTGCTGGTTTTACCGACCACGAGCTGGCCTAAGCTTCGCGGCCAGATTCAGAGCATTGTTGCCGCGCTTGCGTCATTGAAGCCGGGTGAGTATCTGGAACTTGTTAGCTGAGGGTTTTGCGCGCAGCGAAGCGCCCGGATGCGCGCGGAGCCAGCGTACAACGCACTTATTGTCGAGAGTGCGCCTTCAGGCGTCAACGTAAGTCGTTGTGCCGCGTGTGACGTTGGTAAGGTAATGGGCAAGCGCTACAAGTGCGCGTTTCAACAGCGACTGCAATCTAAGGATTCAATGGATGACGTCAAACTGACCAAGCTGCGCCAGAATCTCCCGTCTTACCTCAAGCAGGTGGAGAAGGGGCGCGAACTGCGCATTACGTCGCGCGGCAAGCCGGTGGCACGTCTGCTGCCGGCCGAAAGCGCTGGGGAAGTCGCGCGCGACCGCCTCAAAGCGCTGCGCAAGACGGCCCGCGTGGGCGATGTGATCGCGCCCACCGGCGAGCGCTGGCGCGCCGAGAGTGGTCGTTCTTGATACTCACGTCCTGATCCACGACGCGCTCGCGCCTGCGCGCCTGTCGCGTCGCGCACCTTTTTTTGCGGCGAGCGTACGCGCGACTGACATGGCCCGTCCTGATCTGCCTCGCTCCATCCGGCGAAAACCGTGATCCCGCGACTTGTTACCCGGATTCTTGTTAGAATTCGCCCCTTCAAAAAGGGCTGTTAGCTCAGCTGGTAGAGCAGTGGACTCTTAATCCAACGGTCGAAGGTTCGAATCCTTCACGGCCCACCAGCACACTCCAGGGGACGCTCTGCAAGACAGGCGCATGCGCCACTCTGCACAGCGTCCCCTGGCACTCATCCGCACCTGGCGCAACACGCGTCGCGGAACTGGATCGGATCCCTGGTTCGGGGGACAGCAGCATGCGCCTGTGCACCATAAAGAAAGACGGATGCGAGGAAGCCGCGGTGGTGACGCGCGCCGGCATCGTTCCCGTTGCGGCAATCAACGCCCACCTGGGAAAAGCCTGGCCGGCGGAACTGTACGGCTTGATTGTCCACGGTATCAGCGCGAACCTGCTCGCCGACGCGGAGCGCACGCCGCTGAAACTCGATCCCGGGTCGGTGCGATACGGGCCGCTGTACCGGCACCCGCGCAAGATCCTCGGCATTGGTTTGAATTACCGCGATCATGCTGCCGATCTGAATGCTCCCTTCCCGACCGAGCCGGCATCGTTCATGAAGTGCGACAACACCATCATTGGACCCGGGGACACGATCGAACTGCCGCCGCAGTCGGAGCGGGTCACAGCGGAAGCCGAGATCGGGGTGATCATCGGCAGGCAATGCCGCATGGTGTCCGAGACACAGGCGCCGGAATACATCGCCGGCTATTGCCTGATCCTCGACATGACCGCCGAAGATATCCTGCAGAAGAACCCGCGCTTCCTCACCCGCTCGAAGAATTTCGACACCTTCTTTTCTTTCGGCCCCGAGTTGATCACCGCCGACGAAGTGGCGGATGTGCTGAAGGTGAAGGTCGGAACGTACAACAACGGCAGGCTTCATCGCGAAAACGTGGTGGCCAACATGGCGTTCCCGCCGTTTTACCTGGTGTCTTTCCATTCGCATGTCGCCACCCTGTACCCCGGCGACATCATCAGCACCGGCACGCCGGGGGCGGTGGTGATCGGGGACGGCGACGTGGCGGAGTGCCGCATCGATGGGCTGGGAACGCTCTTCAACCCTGTCAGGCGCAGGCCTGAGTGAGGCGGGCGCCGCCACATTTTTCGGGGAACTGCTGTTCCGGGTTGCTCGGTAGCAGGAAAAAAAGAAGGCCGCGATATTCTGCGGCCTTTTCAGTTGCAGCGGGCGCGCTTACATGCGCTTCGCCGCTGCGGGAGGAAACGTGTAACGGATTCTTTGCTTCTTCGTCTCGGCGGGCTGGCCAGCGACTTCCTCTTTGGCCTTGGCAGCGCCGGGGACGGCAGGAGCGGTGATTTGCTGCACTCCGGAACCAGGCTGTGCAGTAGTGGAGTTGCCGGCAGGTGTCTGTGCATCCTTGGCGAATCCGGGTGCAGCAGCGACGACGGCGATGCCGGTCAGCAACAACAACGTTCGCATACGCATTGGCGCCCCCCCTTGAAAACTCGCTTGCGGCGGCGCTGATGCTGCCCTGAACCGCCGCGGACACGTCCCGGGTGGCGAAGCCGGGCGTGGCCAGTAATCACGCATTGCTCGTTGCGAATGAACTCGAACAGGACTGCCGCAACTCGCATGCCATCTGCGAGAGCGGAGGAAAAACAGTCGATTAGGGGGTCTGCCGGACCGGCAAAGTCGCCCGCGGGCGACAAGCTTCGGCAGTGTCTGACTAACTACCTGAGGCCGCTGGAAGATCGATGTTGTCGGTGAACGACACTGGCGGGAGTACTCCCTTGCCAAACCCGAACACAGGGGTGGATCTGTGGGCGGCGGCAAGGGAGGCCTTACAGGGAACCCGTCACCACCAGCTTGAACGCGAAGAACACGCCCAAAGCCAGGCAGCAGTAAACCAGCATGTCGCCGCGCCTTCCAAACAGCGGCAGACGATCGAACAGGCGCGTACCCCAGATTGAACCCGCAAGCACTGCCAGCAGGGTCACGATCGCCACGGTGGGGTGCTGGTCCCAGATGCTCCCCAGCACGCTTTCAAGCCAGCCTCCGGAGCGCACCGCCGTGTACAGCAGACCGCCGAAGCCGAGCACCAGCAGCGAAAATAACAGCAAATGAAACAGGGTTTGCACGCCTTCCTGCAGCAACTGCACGACGCTGCGGAGCGGGCGTGACGTCAAATCGGATAAGGGATCGAGCAACATGCTGCACCTCGTGATTGGAATTCTTCCGGGCAAGGTATCGCAATGCCCGTGCCACTGATTATTTGCTGCGGCCAATCAAGACGTTGGCTGGCCGCAGTGGCTCTTATAGGGGAAAACCGGGGATTTTCGGGGTCAAACCGTCGCCGGCAGGCGACTGGCGATGGCGTTTGCGTCCGAGCGCCGCGCCTACGCGCCGCCCGCGCAGCTGCAGCGCGTCAATGCGCGCGTCGGCCGAATTGCAGGAGCACGCGGGTCAATTCGTCGTTCCGCAGCGAATGAAGTTGCACAGCCGTTCGCAATCCTCCGCGTAGCCGCATTCGAACAGGCCTACCTTGGCCACGCCGGCTTCGTCGGTGCCACATTGTTCGGCCGCCGGCTTCTGGTTGAGTTTGGGCCGCCATTCGCAGATGTGACATCCGGCGGTGAGTCCGGGCAGTTCCAGACCGTCGAAACGCGAGAACTGCGGCGTGGTCCTTTCACCCGCGGCAGCCACAGCCGAGGCCAGCGCGGCGAGCGCAAAAAATACCGCGACACCTGAACGCATCATTGGCAACCTCCACGAGCCGAACATGTTTGCCTTAATTATAGTCCCGCGCGCACCCGGGCTGCCATTCCGCGCTCGGCCCTATAGCCGCGAGATGCGGATGACCTCGGTAACGCGCCGCAGGCCGCGCATGATCTGCGCCAGGTGCTGCCGGTTGGACACCTGCAAGGTGAAGTGGATGGTGGAGTACGCGCTGGAGTCGCCCGGCTCGATGCTGACGTTATCGATATTCGAGCCGGTCTCGGCGATCGCCGCGGCGATCTTGGCCAACACGCCGCGTTCGTTGGTAGCCACCATCTTGATATTCACCGTGAAGAGTTTCCTGGTGTCCGGTGCCCACTCCACGTCCAACCACTTTTCCGGATCGTTGCGGGTCTTGCGCGCCACCGGGCAGTCGTGGGTATGGATCACCAGGCCGTAGCCCTTGCGCAGGAAACCGATGATCGGATCACCGGGTATCGGGTGGCAGCACTTGGCAAACTGTAGCGCCATGCCCTCCGAGCCGCGAATGACCAGGCTGCCCGGCAGCTTCACTGTCTTGCCGCCCTTGGGTTCTGCGATCGACAGCAGCTGGCGTGCGATGACGATCGCCAGTTGCTTGCCAAGCCCGATGTCTGCCAGGACCTCCTGCCGGGTCTTGGCGGTGTTTTCCTTGAGCAGCCTCTCCCACTGGTCGTCGCTGATCTGGTCCGGGCTGGATTTGAGCGCTGCCAGCGCCTGGTTGAGCAGGCGCTCGCCGAGCTGCGCGGACTCCTCGTACTGCATGGTCTTGAGGAAGTGGCGGATGTGCGAGCGCGCCTTGCCGGTCACCACGTAATTGAGCCAGGCCGGGTTCGGGTTGGCGTGCGCAGCCGTGATGATCTCCACGCGATCGCCGCTTTTCAGTTCCGAGCGCAGCGGCACGAGTTCGTGGTTGATCTTGGCGGCCACACAGCGGTTGCCGATGTCGGTGTGCACCACGTAGGCAAAATCCACGCAGGTGGCGCCGTGCGGCAGCGCCATGATCTTGCCCTTGGGGGTAAACACGTAGACCGCGTCCGGGAACAGGTCCACTTTGAGATGCTCGAGAAACTCGATCGAGTCTCCGCTTTCCGACTGCATTTCCAGCAGGCTCTGCAGCCACTGGTGGGTCTTCATGTGCAGTTCGTTGATCTGCGCGTCGTCCTTGTACAACCAGTGGGATGCCACGCCCGCCTCGGCGATCTTGTGCATTTCCAGCGTGCGGATCTGCACCTCGATCGGCGTGCCGAAAGGGCCAAGCAGCGTTGTGTGCAGCGACTGGTAACCATTGCCCTTGGCGATGGCGATGTAGTCCTTGAACTTTCCTGGAATTGGCTTGTAAAGCTGGTGCAGCGCGCCCAGCGTGAGATAGCAGGCGGCCGCGTCCTTGACGATGACGCGGAACCCGTAGATGTCGAACACTTCCGCAAACGACAGGTTTTTCTCCAGCATCTTCTTGTAGATGCTGTAGAGATTCTTCTCGCGTCCGCTGACAGTGGCCTCGATGTGGCTGTCGGCGAGCTTCTGCTTGATCGCGTTTAGAATCTTGTCCACCACCTCGCGGCGATTTCCCCGCGCGCGCAGCAGCGCCTTGGACAAAACGCTGAAGCGGTTCGGGAAGAGGTGGCGGAACGCCAGCTCCTGCAACTCCTGGTAGAGCTGGTTAAGTCCGAGGCGGTTGGCGATCGGCGCGTAAATCTCCAGCGTTTCGCGGGCGATGCGCGCGCGTTTTTTCGGCTGCATCACCTGCAGCGTGCGCATGTTGTGCAGGCGGTCGGCCAGCTTGATCAGGATGACGCGCACGTCGCGCGCCATGGCGAGCAGCATCTTGCGGAAGTTCTCTGCTTGCGCCTCTTCCTGGGTCTGGAACTCGATGCGGTCGAGCTTGGAGACGCCGTCCACCAGCTCAGCGACGTGCTTTCCAAATTTGTCGCTGATTTCGGTCTTGGTGACGGCGGTGTCCTCCATCAAGTCGTGAAGCAGCGCCGCGGTGAGGGCCTGGCCGTCGAGATGCCACTGCGCCAGGATGTGGGCAACGGCAATCGGATGGGAAATAAACGGATCGCCGGACTTGCGAAACTGGCCTTCGTGCGCGGACTTGCTGAACTGGTGCGCGCTTTGAAGCTGAGCGATATCCTCCGGCTTGAGATAGCCGGCTGCATCCTTGAAGAGAAGCTCGGCCTCGGACATGGTCAGCGCTGGGGGAGTCAGCCGGGAACCGGTGGGCCGCAGGCGCTCACCGGTGGAGGTGTGCCTGGCTGATCCTCCTGCGATCGTGGGGGACGGCAGTGCCGTCAGCCTTTGGACTTGAGACTCTCGACCCCGACTTTCTGGGCCGCGATCTCGCGCAACGCGGTGACGGTGGGTTTGTCCTTGTTGGTGTACACCATCGGGGAGGCGCCTGTGGCGAGCTGGCGCGCGCGATAGGTCGCCGCAAGCGTGAGCTCGAAGCGATTGGGAATGTGCTTCAGACAGTCCTCTACGGTAATACGCGCCATAACACCTTCACTTCAAACTGTTGATCAATTCGCTGTGACGCGCGGCTTGCAAGGGCAGTCGCAACCGCGTCGATCGCACGATGCTTGCCAGATCTTCCACAGCGTCATCGAAGTCGTTGTTGATAATAACATAGTCGAATTCCGCCAAATGGGCGATCTCGCCGCGCGCTGCCTTGAGGCGGCGCTTGATGACGGCGTCGCTGTCCTGACGGCGATCCATCATGCGCTGCCTCAGATCGTCCAGCGAAGGCGGCAGGATGAATATGCCGATCGCATCGGGAATCGATTTGCGCACCTGTTGCGCACCCTGCCAGTCGATCTCCAGCACGATGTCATGGCCCTGGCCGCGCTGCGCTTCGATCGAGGCCTGCGAAGTGCCGTACAGATTGCCGTGTACCTCGGCGCTTTCCAGGAACTCGGCGCGCTCGAGCATTGCCTGAAATGCCGGCTTGGTTACGAAGTGATAGTCGTGCCCGTCCTGTTCGCCGGGCCGTGGCGCCCGAGTCGTATAGGACACCGACAGGCGCAGGTTTGGGTTGCGGGCGAGCAATTCGCCGACCAGGGAAGTCTTCCCTGCCCCCGAAGGAGCGCAGACGATGAAAATGTTTCCAGTCATGTGGGTGAGGCGCGAGGCGTGAGGCGTGAGGCGTGAGGGGGGCCTGCGGGAAGCTGCGTCGCCAATAGCGAGATCGCACAAGCGCAGCCCGGGACGCGCGTTGAGACGAATGAGCGCTGAGCTTTCCTCACTCCTGACTCCTTACGCGTCACGCCTAACGCTCCCGCCTCACTCAATATTCTGAATCTGTTCCCGCATCTGCTCGATCAGCACCTTGAGCTCCATGGAGGTCTGCGTGACTTCGAGGTCCACCGATTTGGAACCCAGCGTGTTGGCTTCGCGGTTCAGTTCCTGCATCAGGAAATCCAATCGCTTTCCGGCCGCACCGCCTTTATCGAGGATGCGGCGGATCTCGCCGAAGTGGGTGCTGAGCCTCGACAGTTCCTCGTCGACGTCGATCTTGGAGGCAAACAGCACCAGCTCCTGCTTGAGCCGGTCGTCGTCCATGTTCACCATCGCCTCCCTGAAGCGCGCGGTGAGCTTGTCCTTGTAGCCGGCGATCAACTGCGGCATGCGCGGCTCGATGTTCGTCACCAGCGTTTCCATCGCGCCGATGCGCTCGAGCAGGACATTCTTCATTTTTTCGCCTTCGCGCCCGCGGGTCGCGGTGAGGTCGTCCAGTGCCCGCTCCAGCAGCCGCCCGCAGGCTTCCTGCAGCTCCTCCGGTTGCAAGCTGTCGTTTCCCAGCATTCCGGGCCAGCGCAGCACGTCGTTGACCGACAGTGGCGCGCTGTCCGGCATTACCGCCAGCACGTCGTCATTGAGTTTCTCGAGTTGGGCAAGCAGCTTCTCGTCGATCTGCAGGCCCGACTGCGACGCCGGCGTCTTGTTGACGGTGATGCGCACTTCCACTTTTCCGCGCGTGATGCGCCCGCCGATTTTTTCGCGCAGTGCCGCTTCAAGGGTGCGCAGATCGTCGGGGACGCGGAACAGCACGTCGAGATGGCGGTGATTGACCGAGCGTAGTTCCAGGTTGAGCGCGCCGAAAGGCAAATCGGCCGCAGCGACGGCATAACCGGTCATGCTGTAGATCATGGCGGTCCTGGCGCTTTACAAGGTGAACGGACTTGACCAGAATTGGCGAGCCGAAAAGATAGCACACAAATCAACGGCAAATTGCTCACAGGCCGATCCCGCAGCGTGCGCGCCGCAGGCGCTCGCGGGCTCCCGTATCCCCATACCAGGAAAGAGCCGCCATGCGCCCCAGCGGACGCTCCCCCGTCGAATTGAGAAAGCTCAGCATCACCCGCGGCTATACCCGCCACGCCGAAGGTTCGGTGTTGATAGAGTGCGGTGACACCAGGGTGATTTGCACCGCAAGTATCGACGACAAAGTGCCGTCGTTCCTGAAGGGCAAGGGTCAGGGTTGGCTGACCGCCGAGTACGGCATGCTGCCGCGCTCGACCAACACACGGACCGAGCGCGAGGCGGCGCGCGGCAAGCAGTCGGGACGCACCCAGGAAATCCAGCGCCTGATCGGGCGCAGCCTGCGCGCGGTGACCAGGCTCGATTTGCTCGGCGAGCGCACCATCCAGATCGACTGCGACGTGATCCAGGCCGACGGCGGCACGCGCACGGCGAGCATAACCGGTGCGTTCGTCGCGCTCTTTGATGCGGCGAGCTACCTCAAAGCAAGGCGGATGATCGCAGAATCGCCGATCCTGGACCACGTCGCAGCAGTGTCGGTCGGGATGGTTCAGGGTGTGCCGGTGCTGGACCTCGATTACCCTGAAGATTCGGCCAGCGATACCGACATGAATGTGGTGATGACCGGCGCCGGCGGACTGGTCGAGGTGCAGGGCACCGCAGAAGGCGCGCCGTTTTCGCGCAAGGAAATGGACGCCATGCTGGCTCTGGCAGAAACAGGCATCCGCCAGCTCATTGCCGCGCAGCACTCCGCGCTCGCGAAGAACGATTAACCGCAAAGACGCAAAGGGCGCGAAGAAAAACACGCAAAGAATTGCGACGGGATTGAGTGCGATGTATCCACATTGCCCAGAACGTTGCCTGCGAAAGTCTCCAACTCAACGAAATATCTCGCTTCGGTTTCCTTTGCGTTCTTTGCGTCATTGCGGTGAGATTGTTTGATGTTCAAGAAGCTCGTCATAGCAAGCAACAACCCGGGCAAGTTGCGAGAAATCGGCCAGATCCTCGCGCCGCTCGGCATGGAGGTCATCCCGCAGTCGGCGTTCCGGATCCCGGAGGCCGAAGAGCCGCACCCCAGTTTCATCGAGAACGCGCTTGCCAAGGCACGCCATGCGGCGCGCCTGAGCGGATTGCCGGCACTGGCGGACGATTCCGGCATCTGCGTTGACGCGCTCGGGGGTGCGCCGGGCGTGATTTCGGCGCATTATGCCGGCGAGCCAAGATCGGATGCGCGCAATAACAGCAAACTGCTCGAAATGCTGGAAGCCGAGGACATTCGCCGCGCGCATTACTACTGCGTGATGCTGCTGATGCGCCACGGCGACGACCCGCAACCGCTGCTCGCCGAAGGCGAATGGCGGGGCGAAATCCTGCGGCAGCCTCGCGGCGGCGGTGGTTTCGGCTACGATCCGTTGTTTTTCGATCCGCTGCTGGGCAAAACCGGCGCAGAACTGTCGCCGCAGGAAAAAAACCGCGTCAGCCATCGCGGCAAGGCGCTTGCCGCGCTGGTGGACGTGCTGAAGCGGGGCGCGTAATGGCTCTCGCCGCTTTCCGGCACGGCATGGCGGAACCATATTTTCGCAGCGCTGCCTGACAGGCGCATACATTGTGTGTCACGCTAGTTTGTGAAAAAGTTCATGGAGTCCACGATGAAAAAGGAAATTACGACTGACAAGCTCATGGAAGACCTCCGGCTGGTGGTATCCGACGCTGAAGAACTGCTCAAGGCGACTGCCGGTCTGGCGGGAGAAAACGTCAACAGCGCGAGGGCGCGTGCAGAGGATTCCGTCCGCGCGGCCAGGGTCCGTATCACCGAAGCCGGGCAAGCGGCCGTGCAGCAGACCCGCGAAGCCGCACAGGCCGCGGACGAATACCTGCGCGAGAATCCGTGGTCTGCGGTGGGCATCGCCGCAGTCGTGGGAATCGTGATCGGCGTTCTCATTAACCGCAAGTGACGCGCGCGCATGGATGAACACAACCCGGCGCAGACGCCGGAAGAAAGTCCGCACCTCGGCCTGTTCGACTCGCTCAAGGCAATGCTGGCGACCCTGCTTGGCATCGCGCAGACCCGTGTCGAGTTGGTAAGCACCGAACTCGAGGAGCAGTTCGCGCGACTGGTGTCGCTGCTGGCGTGGGGGCTGGTGGCGCTATTCTTCGCGTTTACCGGCGTCATCCTCTCCGCGATCGCTTTCATCGTCCTGTTCTGGGATTCGAACCGGGTGCTGGCCGCTGCCGGACTTGCAGCGGCCTTCGTTCTGCTGGCGGTGATTGCCGCGCTGGTATTTGTTGCAAAAGCGAAAGCCAGGCCGCGGTTGTTCAAGGCGAGCCTGGACGAACTCGCCAAGGATCGCAGAGAGCTCGATTCCCGATGATGTCCTCGAGAATTGCCCAGATCGTGAGCCGGCGCGAAGCATTGATTGAGCGCGCAGCGGCGCAACGCACCGGGTTTTCCGCCGATGCGTCCGCGCTGCGTTCGTCACTGTGGTTCGCCAACGTGGCGCTGCGCGCTTACCGTCTGGTCAAGTCGCGGCCGTTGCGAGCGGCGCTGGTGCTGGGTCTGGTAGCAGTGGCCGGGCCACGCCGTGCGCTGCGCTGGGGCTATCGTGCTGTGTCGTTGTTCGCGGTCGTCGCGCCGCTGGCAAAGGTGCTCGCCGATCTGCTGCAACGGTCGCGCGCCGCCCCCTGAGAAGGCAGAACGAGCGCTCATCTCGAGACGTTGCCCGCGTGCAGATCCAGCCGTTGACGACCCCGTCCGGGACCGTGTCGCTGGCGGCGCTGCCGCCGCTGTCGCTGTACGTTCATATCCCGTGGTGCGTGCGCAAGTGCCCGTATTGCGACTTCAATTCCCACGAGCTCAAACCACCTCACCCCGCCGCTCTACCGACGGCGCGGACGGAGATGGTCGGTATCGAACCGGAGCTTGAGAGGCAATATCTCTCGGCCCTCATTGCCGATCTGGAATCGGCGCTGCCGCAGGTGTGGGGCCGGCCGGTACACACGGTTTTCTTCGGCGGCGGTACGCCCTCGCTGCTGTCCGCGCATGCGCTGGATGAACTGCTCTCCGCGATCCGGGCAAGGCTCCCGCTCGTACCCGATGCCGAGATCACTCTGGAGGCGAACCCCGGGACCTTCGAGGCGCAGAAATTCGCCGATTTCCGCGCCGCCGGAGTGAACCGGCTGTCGATCGGCATCCAGAGTTTCGATCCGGTGCATCTAAAAGCGCTCGGACGTATTCACGATGACGCGCAGGCGCGCGCCGCGATCGGGATCGCACAGGCAAGTTTCGACAACTTCAACCTGGACCTGATGTACGCGCTGCCGGGCCAGACCGTGGAACAGGCGCTTGCCGACATCGACACGGCCATCAGCTTCGGGCCTGAGCATGTCTCCGCGTATCACCTCACCATCGAGCCGAATACCTTTTTTTATCGCCATCCGCCGCAGCTCCCGGACGACGACGTGGCCGCCGACATGCAGGAAGCAATCGAAGCGCGACTGGCCTCCGCAGGCTACCGGCACTACGAAACTTCCGCGTTCGCGCGGCCCGGTCGCGAGGCGCGTCACAACCTCAACTACTGGACCTTCGGCGACTACCTCGGCATCGGCGCCGGTGCGCACAGCAAGCTCTCGTTCGCCGACCGCATCGTGCGCCAGACGCGAGCGAAGCATCCGCGCGACTACCTGGAAAAGATCGCCGCCGGGGTGCCGCTCCTGCAGGAGCAGCGGCTTGTGGCCGATGAGCTCCCGTTCGAGTTCATGATGAATGCGCTGCGGCTCATCGATGGCGTCGAACTGCGCCTGTTCGCGGAACGCACCGGCGTGCGCGTCCATGCGTTGCGCAAACCGCTGGACGCCGCGGAGCGATCGGGCTTGATCGAGCGCGATCACCTGCGCGTGCGGCCGACTCTGCGGGGGCAGCGGTTTCTTAACGACCTGCTGCAGATTTTTCTGGACGCCGGCTGAAAAGAACAAACGGAGGGGACCGTGAGAATCGAAGCCGTGGACTTTTTCTACCTGTCCATGCCGGAGGTGCTGGACATTGGCGACGGCAGCCAGGATGCCCTGCTGGTCAGGGTCGTGGCGGGTGATCAAATCGGCTGGGGTGAATGCGAGGCGGCGCCACTGCCGTCCATCGCGAGCCTGGTGTGCCCGATGTCACACTCCGCCTGCAAGCCGGTACAGGCCTCGGTGCTCGGAGCCATTTGCGACACGCCCGATGATATTCGCAAGATCGGCGATCGGGTGCGCGCCAACAGTCTGGATTTGCTTCAGGCCGACCATACACTCTCCGGTATCGACTTGGCGCTGTGGGACCTGCTCGGCAAGAAGCTCGGCGAGCCGGCCTGGAAGCTGTTGGGATGGCCCAGGGTATTTGCCAAGACGCCTTACTTTTCGGTGTTGTTCGGCAACACGCCGGAGGAGACGTGCGCAAAGGCGCGCGCCGCGCGCGCGAAGGGCTTTCGCGCCGCCAAGTTCGGTTGGGGGCGCTATGGTCGCGGCACGGTGCAGGAAGACGAGGACCAGGTCGCCGCAGCGCGCGAGGGTCTCGGAGAGGACGGCATCCTGCTGGTGGATGCCGGCACCGTCTGGAACACCGATGTCGCTGCGGCGCGCAAGCGGCTCGCCTCGCTGAAACGGGCCCGCGCAACCTGGCTGGAAGAACCGTTCGTGTCGGGGGCCCTTGACGAGTACCGCACCCTGTCCCTGGAAAGCGGGGCGGTCGGCATGGCCGGCGGCGAGGGTTCGCATAATTTCCATATGGCAAAGCACATGATCGACCACGCGGGGCTGAAGTACGTGCAGATCGACGCCGGGCGCATCGGCGGCATCTCCGTGGCGAAGCAGGTGGCGGATTACGCAAATGCCAAGGGGGTCACCTACGTTAACCACACATTTACTTCGCACCTCGCGCTCTCGGCTTCCCTGCAACCGTACGCGGGGCTGGAGAACCACGTGATCTGCGAATATCCGGCGGAGCCGAAAGCTTTGGCGCTGGCGATCACCAGAGCGCATCTATTGCCCGACGAAGGCGGGCGGGTGCGCGTACCGGACGCACCGGGACTGGGGATGGAGGTCGATGCGGGCGGGCTAAGGAATTTTCTGGTGGACACGGAAATCCGCGTGAAGGGCAAGACGATCTACCGGACTCCCTCGCTGTCCTGAGTGGCAAGTGGTTTCGTGACTACGTAACTACGTAACTACGTGACTAAGTGACTGGATCCGGCGTGGCAGTTATCGGTTGGCATTGGCTGCAAACCGCCCGCTCGTTTCCTTCATCCTTCATCCTTCCGCCTTCATCCTTGCCCTTCCTCCTTGCCCTTCACCGCCGGCACGGCGACGAAAGACGATGTCCCAAACCCGAAGGCCGAGTTTCAAGCCGCGCGTCTCGAACTTGGTGAGCGGGCGGTAGTCGGGGCGGGGCGCAAAGCCTTCTGCGGTGTTTTCGAGCATCGTTTCGGTGGACAACACCTCGAGCATCTGCAGCGCGTAATCCTCCCAGTCGGTCGCGACGTGCAGATAACCGCCCGGCCGTAGCCGGCCGGCCAACAGGCGCGCCAACGGCGGCTGGATCAGACGGCGTTTGTGGTGGCGCTTCTTCGGCCAGGGATCGGGAAAGAAAACGTGAATGGCGCTCAAGCTGCCGGGGGCGATCATGTGGTTCAGCACTTCGACCGCGTCGTGCTGAATGATGCGCACGTTGGTGAGCCCATGACCCTCGATCAGCCTCAGCAGGCTGCCGACGCCGGGCGTGTGCACTTCGATGCCGAGATAATCGTTCTGCGGATGCGCCAGAGCGATCTGTGCGGTCGTTTCACCCATGCCGAAGCCGATCTCGAGAATCTTCGGCGCTGTGCGGCCGAACGCCGCATCCAGGTCCAGTGGCGCCGCAGCGTAGGCGATGCCGAACTTCGGCAGCAGTGTCGCCACGGCGCGGCGCTGCGCATTGGAAACGCGGCCCTGGCGCAGCACGAAGCTGCGGATGTGCCGCCGGATGTGGGGATCGTTCAATTGAGAGGCCGTGACGGCGCGCCACGGCGGAGACAAGGTATCAGGCGGCCTTGTTCTTTGAGGCGGCGCCTATGACTCCGCTTGTCGGAGAGGAGGGCGCCGCGGAGTAGAGCTTCTTCGCCATGCGCCCGGCGAGGAAAGCCTCGCGTCCGGCCTCGACCGCTTTTTTCATCGCCGAGGCCATCATCACGGGATCCTTTGCGGCGGCGATCGCCGTGTTCATCAACACGCCGTCGCAACCCAGTTCCATGGCGATGGCGGCGTCGGAGGCCGTGCCTACGCCGGCGTCCACCAGCACCGGAACCTTGGCATTGGCAAGGATGATCTGCAGATTCCAGGGGTTGAGGATGCCCATTCCGGAACCGATCAGCGAGGCGAGCGGCATCACCGCGACGCAGCCGATTTCCTCGAGCCGCTTGGCGAGGATCGGATCATCGGAGGTGTACACCATCACCTTGAAGCCTTCCTTCACCAGTGTTTCGGCGGCGGCCAGCGTCTCGACCATGTTGGGATACAGCGTGTGCGGGTCGCCCAGCACCTCGAGCTTCACCAGCTCGTGGCCATCGAGCAGTTCGCGCGCCAGGCGCAGCGTGCGTACCGCGTCCTGCGCGCTGAAACAACCGGCGGTGTGCGGCAGGATGGTGTAGCGCGACGGCGGCAGCGCATCGAGCAGATTCGGTTCGTTCGGGTTCTGGCCGATGTTGGTGCGGCGGATCGCCACGGTGACGATCTGCGCGCCGCTCGCCTCGACCGCCGCGCGCGTCTGTGCGAAGTCCTGATACTTGCCGGTGCCGACCAGCAGCCGCGACGAGTAGGATTTTCCTGCTATTACGAGTTGATCCATTTAAATTCGGTGATGAGCAATGAGTGATGGGTGATGGTGATTGAGGATCGAGGATTGAGGATTGGGTTTAACCCATCGCTCATTGTTCATCAGTCGTTGCCTATCACTCATCACTCATCACTCATCACTAAACACCCATCCACGATTTCCGATTCACGATTCACCATTCACATCACTCATCACCCATTCCCCGCTCTTATCCCCCTCCAACCGCCACGACGATTTCGAGCGCGTCGCCGTCCGCAAGCGCCACCTGGTCGAACTGGCTGCGTGGGACGATTTCGCCGTTGCGTTCCAGCGCGATACGCTTGCCCTTGAGTTCCAGTTCTTCGATGAGGCGGGTAGCGTTCAAGGGGCCTGGGAACGACCGCGATTGGCCGTTGACGGTGAGTGCAATCACTTCAAGATACGAGCCATTTTCGTGAACATGCAATGCTAGCACGCGGGTGTAGTTCAATGGTAGAAGGAAAGCTTCCCAAGCTTTAAACGTGGATTCGATTCGTGAACCGGGTTCCTCGTGACCGCCGGGACGCCGCCGCAGATCATCACGAGGCTCGACGCCGAGGTGGTGCGCATCACCCGCCTTCCCGAAACGCGCGGGCGCCTCACCGCCGCAGGCTTCCTACTGGTCGGCAGCTCTCCCCTCGGCAAATACCCGCGCCGCGCTTGAGTCTCTGTAATCTATAAGTTACAGTGCTCATGTCGAACATGCGAAAGCGTACCTACAGGACTACAAGGACCGCGCCGAAAAAAGCCGCTCCCCCAAGCGTCCCGTATGAACCATGGCTGATCGAACGCCTGAAAGACCCTGAAGAAGCGGCGGCGTATCTCGAAGCGGCGATCGAGGACGGCGACCAGGCGGGGCTGATGCTCGCGCTGCGCCACGTCGCGCAGGCGGTCGGCGGCGTTTCCAAAGTCGCTCGCAAGTCGAAGCTCAGCCGCGAAGCGACCTACCGGATGCTTTCCGAATCGGGCAACCCCGAGCTGCGCAGCTTGACCGCATTGCTCGCCGCTGCCGGATTGCGGCTTTCAGTGAAACCCATGGCCTCACGGATCAGATAAGTCGGCGCAGGATCGAGATTGCGCAGCAGCGGTTCGGCGCGCTGCTCAAGGGAAAGATCGGGCTGTTTAGCCTTGACGCGCTGCAAGCGAGTGGGCACTCGCCTTAACTCCGTCCTCAATCCTGTTGTGTCGTTCTGAGTCCTTGCACTTGCTCAATCCTCAATCCGCAATCCTCAATCCTGTTCTGTCGTCCTCAGTCCTTTCCTAATGCTCGCGCATCGAGCGCTGCAGGAAACCGGAGATCGGATCGAGGAGGTATTCGAAGGCCGTGCGCGCTTCGGTCTTGACGAAGACTTCGGCCGGCATGCCGGCCTGCAGCATGAGATTGCCGGCCTGCTTAAGTACCTGCGGCGTCACCCGCACCCGCGCAGTGTAGTAAAAGGTGTTGGTGGCCCTGTCCTCCAGCCGGTCGGCGGAGACGTAGACCACCGTGCCCGCGACTGTCGGGGTGATCCGGCGGCGGAACGAAGTCAGCCGCACATCGGCTTCGGCGCCCGCGTGGACAAAGTTGATGTCCTCCGGGCGCACGCGTGCCTCGACGATCAGGTCCGGGTTTTCCGGCACGATGTCGAGTATCGGTTCGCGCGGACCGATCACGCCGCCGATCGAAGTTATTTTCAGATCCACCACCTCGCCGGCGATCGGCGCGGTGATGCGCTGGCGTTCCTCCGCGTCCTGCGCCGGGCGCACGCGCTCCTGCAGGTCGAAGATTTTCGCAGTCGTCTGGCTGAGTTCTCCCGCGGCTTCCTGCATAAAAGTGCTGCGTAGCGTTTCCGCGCGCAGTTGCAGGTCAGCAACTTTCTGGCGTGCGCGCGAAAGTTCCGATTCATTTTCTCCGCGCCGCGACAAAAGCTCGGCGCGGTTGCGTTGCAGGGTCAGGATGCGGACCTTGGAGACGAAGCCCTCGCCGACCAGCGACTCGTTGGCGGTAAGCTCTTCCTGCAACAGCCGTATCGCGTCGCTGTCGGCACGAAGCTGCTGTTTGCGCCCGGCGATTTCGGCCTCGATCTCGTGAATCTGCGTGCGAATCAGCGCGACCTGGTTCCCGTATGCATCGCGACGCGCCTTGAACAATTCGCTTTCGCGTTGCAACAGCTCCGCCACCCGCGGATCGTCTTTGCGGGCAAGCAGTTCATCGGGAAATTTGATTTTCAGCGCCCACGCCTGTTCTGCGGCGAGGCGCGCTGCTTTCGCCAGATCGGCGTCGAGCTGCGTCTTTGCCAGCTCGTTGCCGGCGTCGACGCGGATATCCCTCAGCACGATCAGCGTCTGCCCGGCTTTCACCTTGTCGCCATCGCGCACCAGGATCTCGCTGACGAGCCCGCCCTCCTGGTGTTGCACCGTCTTGCGGTTCATGTCCACCTTCACCACGCCCGGCGCGATGGCGGCGCCGCTCACCGGCGCCAGGGCGACCCATGCCGAAACGCTGAGAATCAACAGCACGATAGCGGCCAACCCCGCGTGGATTAGCCGGCGGGGATTGTCGGCCTGCTCGACGTCAAGCGATGGCAGTACCAGATCGAGGAGAGAGTTGGCCATGTATCTATAAACCTAACCGCGCTTGATCACGGCCTGCTCGGCGCCCGCCTGGGCACCGGCCTCGGCCGGGCGCGGGCGCGCCGGACCGAGAACGTCGGCAACGGCTCCCTGCTTTTCGACTACGCCGTCGCGCAGCAGGATCACCTTGTCCATGGCGGCGAGAAGCGGCGTGCGGTGTGTGACCACGACCACCGTCACGCCGGCAGGCTTGAGGTTGCGCATCGCTTCGATCAGCGCGGTCTCGCCTTCGTTGTCCAGGTTGGAGTTCGGCTCGTCCAGTACGACCAACCGTGGCGTGCCATACAGCGCCCGCGCCAGTGCGACGCGCTGGCGCTGCCCGGCGGAAAGAAATGCGCCGCCATCGCCGATCGGCGTGTCGTAGCCCTTCGGCAGCCGCAGGATCATTTCATGCGCATTGGCTCGCTTGGCCGCTTCGATCACCGCCGAGGAATTGACTTCGCCAAGGCGCGCGATGTTTTCGCTCACCGTGCCCGCAAACAGTTCGACGTTCTGCGGCAAGTAGCCGACGAATGGCCCGAGGCGCTCGCGCGGCCACGTGCTGATATCCGCGCCGTCCAGCCGGACCACGCCCGTCAGCGGGCGCCAGATGCCGACGATCAGTTTCGTCAATGTCGACTTGCCTGCCGCGCTTGGCCCCACGATTGCCAGCGCTTCACCGGCCCGCAGATCGAATGACACCCGCTTGATGATCGGCTTGTCCTGGCCGACAAACCCGAACACCACCTGCTCCACGTTAAGGGCGCCAACCGGCGCCGGCAGTTTCGTTACCGGCTCGGCGTCCTTTGCTGCGCTCAGATCCTTGTCCAGTCGCCCGTAGGCGCTGCGCGCATCGACGAGGCTCTTCCACCCGGCGATCGCCGATTCCACCGGCGCCAGCGCCCTGCCGAGCAGGATAGTAGCGGCGATCATTACGCCGATCGTTGCCGACTGATTGATGACCAGCCAGGCGCCCGCCGCCAGCATCGCCACCTGCAGGAACTGGCGGGTGAAGCGCGATGCGCTCGATGCCAGTGATGAGGCGCGATTGGCGTCCAACTGATGGTTGAGCACGTTATGGCTGAGTCCGCGCCAGCCGCGGGCGAGATTCTCGACCATGCCCAACGCGCCGGCCACTTCGGCATGGCTGACGGTCTGATCGGCGAAGCGGCCCGCCTTGCGCGACTCGAGTTGCATCTGCTCCAGCGGCTTGCGCGAGAGCCTTTCGTTCAGCCAGGCGATGCCGAAAAGAAGCACTGCACCGGCCAGCGCAATGCCGCCGAGCAGCGGGTGGAAAAGCCAGATGATCAATACGAAGATCGGTACCCAGGGCGCATCGAAAAGCGCCACGATCCCCGGTCCGGTCAGGAAGGCGCGTATCGCACCGACATCGCGCAGCCCGTGCATCGCATTGCGATTATTCGGCATGGTGCCGCGTCGAACCATGTCGACGAGCACGCGCGGACCCACCAGTTTCTCCAGAGCCACGCCCGCGCCGGAAAGCAGCCGCGAGCGGATCACATCCAGATAGGCCATGAAAAGCAGCGCGCCGCCGGCCAGTACCGCGAGCATCACCAGGGTTTCCTGGCTGCGGCTGCTGACCACGCGGTCGAAAACCTGCAGCATGAAAAGTGCAGGCACCAGCATCAGCAGGTTTATCGCCAGGCTGAAGAAGGCCGCGTAGATGAAGTAGGACCGGAACCGGACAAAAAATTCGCGCACTGGCGCGTTACCTCCCAATGGGTACTGCCAAACCTGTGGTGGCCCTCCCCCAGGCCGTTACCGTGCCCGTGGTCCCGTTTTGACCGGGCAGCTTGTTGTTATATCGCTGCTAAGTTATTGCCGTACCGCAAAAAACATGGACATTCTGGGCGTCTGCCGGCCACATTACAAGCCCCCCTGGGCCGCAGGGGGAGGGCTCTCAATCGCTTAATCGCCGAATCGCTCAATCGCCTCCCTATCTCCGCTTGCGGGGGAGGATTAGGGTGGGGGGCAGCGTGAACATAAAACCCGTCATGCGCACTCTGCGAGCTCATTCGCAATGTTCGACCGGCGCACGGGCTCGGCGCGGCAAAATCGGTGCCGGATTGATTTTCCTATCGCTTTTCTCTCAGCCGTGCCAGTCGACGAAGTCAACCCCTGCACCCTGCCGAATTCGCGCAGGTTGCGCGTCACCAGGGTTGCGTTGCGTGAGAGCGCCGTAGCCGCGATCAAGGTGTCCATTGGGCCTATGCCTTCACCGCGGCGCTCCAGGGCGTAACGGAGCTCTGCGGCCCGCCGGCCGACGGTGGAATCGAACGGCAGGACCTCGACTGTCGCGAGGAACTGCTCGTACTAGGCCTGGCGGCGCTTGGCGTTCTGCGAGCCCAGCACACCGAACCAGACTTCGTAGGCAACGATGGCGGGCAACGCCACTTCCCCCGGTGGGACCGCAAGCAAATTCTTCGCGACCTCGCCTTTCCCCTTGAAGTAGTCAAGGACCGTATTGGTGTCCAAGGCGTACATCGCTACACGCGGCCTCGTGCGACGTCCTTCGCCCTCGATTTGCGGATCCGCGCGGGCGAGGGCAGGTCGGGCCATGCGCCCGCCAGCGCCCGGACTGCGTCGGGCCATTCGCCGCGCGCGCCGTCGTATGCGCCCGGCAACCCACTTGCTGAGCGGCATTCCCTCGGCGCGCGCCGCCGCCCGTGCCTTCGCTTCCGTTTCGCTATCCAGGTAAATGGTCATTTGGCCCATGCCGCTCCCTCCAACGTGTATATGTGGAAGTATTATGTGCTCAAGTAAATGTTAGCCAGGCCCCGTACCGGTTGTGCTAGCGGGGGAGGGCTCTCAATCGCTCAATCGCCGAATCGCTCAACCGCCTCCCTATCCCCGCTTGCGGGGGAGGGTAGGGTGGGAGGGCTCTAAATCGCTTAATCGCCGAATCGCTCGTTCGCTTCCCTTCCCCGCCTTCTGGGGAGGCCGCTCAATTGCTCAATCCCCGAATCGCCCAATTGCTTGCCTTGCAGGTCTGAGCCTTTTTCAAACATATAGTTGCTGCGCTGAATTCATGTGTTATCTGCAGAATCGGTTGAGGGCATCGGGCTATATCACAATGGCGGGACCGACTCCCTGATCGCGCCCAACGCCAATATGAAATGTGCATTACTAAATTCATCAACTGTTGACTTTATCTTGGCATAGGTTAAGCTTTTTCGGCGTTACGATCATATCGGTTCGATCGGCCGCATCGGTGGAAACGGGGATTGATCCATCGATCCGGCTGGAAGCCAGGGCAAAAAAAGGGTTGGGCGGTCCAGTTGTAGTAGTGGGTTGCGCGCCTCGATCCGGTTCTACTTAAGACAAAGCCACACCCGTAGAAATGCGGGGTCGGAAAACCACGGGTCTCCTGCAAAGACGGCCGGGTTGCCTTAAAGGCAACCCGGTTTTTTTATTTGTGCGGAAGCGTGCATCGCGGCGCTCCGCGCAAGAAAATAAAAAAGTCAGAAAAATATTTGAGCTCATTGTTGTGCTCTTGATCTTTATCAAAGGGCACACGCGGCCGGGTCAGAGGATACTGAGGCGGCCGTAGGCGATGAGGTTGTGCAAGTAGCGGGCGTCACCGTTGTTCAAGGGAGGAAGTGTGTTTCACGTCAACGAACGGTCGTTGGACGGCGCCCAGCCGTCTCTTTCCACCAGTGTCAACGCCTTGTCCGATGAGGACATGGCGTTCAGCGGCACGGCGGCCGACAACACCACCGATTTCTGCTCCAGCCTGATGGGCCACGCGCCCATGGGGTGCGCCTTTACCGCGCACGGGATCCGGTCGTTCGTTCCCATCGGCCCGTTTGACTCCCTTTACTCCGGCGACAGCCACATCGTCTCGTTCGATTACGTGGCGATTGACGATGCAATCACAAGATTTCACGCGGCGCGCACAGGACTTCGATATCCGTCGTGCGCCGGAAATGCTTAATTGATAAACCAGGCAATCACAATTTCTGAATTTAGGGGAAAACCATGGCAACCACACCCAGCCCGAGTGTAACGACCGACCTCCTCGACTACCTGCCGGGCAGCACGGCGGTCATCACCGCGAAAAACTTCCTGGTTGGGTCAACCATCGCCTTCCAGGTATCGCATGTACTGGATGCGGGCAAGGACGGCAAGTACGGAACCCTGGATGACAAGCTCGATACCCAGACGAACGCGACGGGCGGGGGCCACCAGAAGTGGTATGTCACCGACGGGGTGCGAACCGCGGGTGCCGACGGCCTCCTAGGCACTGCGGATGACGGGGGCGATCTTGACGGTGTCGCAAACGGGACCATCGTCACCAGTTGGTATGTGAACCCCGACGATTCGTTCGGCTCGACATTCTTGCTGACAGCGAGCGGCATCAACTTGGGAAAAGATGGCAAAGCGGGAACCAAGGATGACACCTCGACCGGGCAGGTCGCATCGACCTCGTTCACCGACGCGCTGCCCGATCCCCTGGACCATAATCTGGTCGAGGCTGACGATGGTCCGGAGTCGATCAATGACGCCGTCTTCGAGCAGTTCTACCAACAACCGGCTGGAACAGGGTTCATCCATTCATTCGTCCGTGTCCAGTCCCCCGGAAACGACACGAACGAGCAGGGCTACAACACCGATCACCGGCCGCTTGAGTTCGACGAGAACTCGAGCCCGCAGTTTACGCGGGCGCTACTTTTGGCAAACGTGCCGATCGTCACGGTCGGTGAGGTTGAATACCGCGAGTTTCTGCTCGATATCAACGAACCCAACAGCAAAAACGAAGGATTCGTTTCGCTTGATGCGCTGCAGATCTATCTGGGCGAGAACGGATCGCTCCATGGCTTCACGTACGGTACCGGCGGCACTGCGGACAATCCCGAAGACGGATCGTTTACCAGCGGCGACTCGCTACTCGTCTACGACATGGACGGCGATGGCAATACCTCGTTGGCACTTAACGCCGACCTCTCCCACGGCAGCGGCCAGAGCGATATCCGGGTCTTGATACCCGACGAACTCTTCCAAGACGCTGAACTGCCGTACGTTTACCTCTATTCGGCATTCGGCTACGAGGGCGGCGCTTATAATGCGGGCGGCGGGTTTGAAGAGTGGGCGCTTACGGGGACGCCCATGTCCATCACGATCGTGAAGGACGCGTTCGACCCCTTCGATGAGAATGAAAATCCTGATCAGGTCTTCGCATTTGAGATTTACGGCCCGAACGGTTTCATTCAAGCGTTCGAGCTCGACGACGATGGTGATGACGGGGACGGAGTGTTTTCCTCGAAAACGTTTAGCTTTACGGAATTCGGCGAGTACACGATTGTTGAAACTCCCATTCCGGATTTCTGGGATTTGACGAGTGTCGACCTCTTGGAGGTCGATCCTATCAACGATCCAGACACGGCTGATACGGAGATTGACCCCGTTGCCGATGAGGTGAGTATCACCCTGACGAACGGCGACGCCTGGACGCTCACGTTTAAGGACGAGTTCACGTTCAATGCGCAGGACGTCATCATCGGCATCGAGAAGCGCACGCTGGACGGCACTACCACGGCGGGCACTGTCGAGAGCGATTTCACCAACAACGCCACTGACGGTGCCTTCATCCTGGTAGGCGAGGAAGTGACCTGGATCTACCAGGTCACAAATCCGGGCACATATGACCTTTCCGATGTCGTAGTGACCGACGACCAGTTCGGCGTGACGCCGACATACCTGACGGGCGACGACGACGACAACGTGCTCGAGGTTGGCGAGACCTGGTATTACACGGCCACGGGCACGGCGGAGGTAGACCTCTACGAGAACACCGGCACTGCCGAGGGCACATTTAACCTTGTTACAGCGCAATTCAGCGACGACAGTTCCTACTTCGGGGCCGCTCCTGAGCTCACGGTCGTGAAGACCAACGACGGGGTCGAGGACCAGGACGCCAACGGCGAGGACGCGGGCGACGAGATCAACTACAGCTACACGGTCACCAACACCGGCAACGTGACGCTGTTCGACGTCG
>JBQTIV010000070.1:0-4744 GCA_052387775.1 Betaproteobacteria bacterium | reverse complement strand
CAATTGAAGAGCCGCCTGATCATGCAGGTACACGATGAACTGGTGCTCGAAGTGCCGGAGGGCGAACTCGATACCGTGAAAAAGGAACTGCCGGAGCTGATGGGCAATGTAGCGAAGCTCGATGTGCCGCTTGTCGTAGATCTTGGTTCCGGTCCTAATTGGGAAAAGGCCCATTGATCGTGGGCGGGCAGGGCTACCCTTGTCTTGAGCGACACGCCGTCACGATCGTCAGGACCGTCACGACCGTCACGGCTTTGAAGGCCCAAATCTCACCGCAAAGGCGCAAAGAACGCAATGGTACGCAAAGAAAGTCCGGATCAAACGCGTTCACCGCCATGGCCGCAAAGGTACGCCAAGGCAACTTGAGAGGTTGATGGGGTCTCGCAGCACACCGCATACAGAACGCGGAACGCAGCGCTGGCTCTCGCTTTTCACCTTCATCCTTCATCCTTCATCCTTCTGCCTTCATCCTTGCTTCACAGCATCACCTGCGTCCCCAGCTCCACCACCCGGTTCGGAGGAAGATTGAAGTAGGTTGCCGCACCTTCCGCCTGCCGCGTCATCCAGCCGAATAACGCGCAGCGCCACGCAGGCAGGGTGCCCGGGCCATCGACGATGGTCGAGCGAGCTACAAAATATGTCGTGCTCATCGGATCGAGCTCCAGCCCGGGAACGGACACACTTCGCAGCGCATCCGGCAGATCAGGTTCTTCGCGGAAGCCGTAGTGAACTGCGATCGAGAATATGTTCGGCCCGAGGTGCTTGAAACCGGTCCGGTTCTGCGCATCGACCCGCGGTACGTCCTCGGTCACAACGTGCAGGAACACGGTCCGCTCGTGCATGACCTTGTAGTGCTTGAGGTTGTGGAACAGCGCGCTCGGCACCGTTGCCGGGTCAGAAGTGAGATAAACCGCAGTCCCGGAAACGCGCGGCGCATCCGGCTGCGGACCAGACAGGAAATCCGCGACTGGAATGTCCATCTTCCTGCGCTGCTCGGCAACCAGCTCGCTGCCCGCCTTCCAGGTCATCAGCATGACGAAAATTCCCGCGCCCAGCAGCAGGGGCATCCAGCCGCCGCTGAAGAACTTGGTCATGTTTGAAGCGAAGAACAACATTTCAAGCGCCCCGAACAAGGACAGCGCAATCACCATGGCCACTTTCCAGCGGCCCGGCCGCACCAGCGTGACGAAGGCCATCAACAACGTGGTGACGATCATCGTGCCCGACACCGCAATGCCGTAGGCACCGGCCAGCGCGCTCGACGAGCCGAACTCCAGCACCAGCACGATCACCGCGACCAGCATCAGCCAGTTGACGACCGGGATGTAAATCTGGCCGCGCTCGGTGTCCGAAGTGTGCAGGATCCGCATGCGCGGCAAGTATCCAAGGCGGGAGGCCTGCAGCGTGATCGAGTACGCGCCGGAAATGGTCGCCTGCGAGGCGATGACGGTCGCGGCAGTGGCCAGGCCGATCAGCGGAAACACGAACCATTCCGGGGCCAAAAGGTAAAACGGATTCTGCACCGCGTCCGGTGCGCGCAATACCAGCGCACCTTGTCCGAAGTAGTTGATCAGCAGCGATGGGCACACAAGCCCATACCAGGCAACGCGTACCGGGCGCGCGCCGAAGTGTCCCATGTCCGCATACAGCGCTTCGCCCCCCGTCAGCGCAAGAAACACAGCGCCCAACAGCAAAAAGGCCCACGACGGATGCGCGAGTGCAAACTGCAGCGCGTAAGCCGGGTTCAAAGCCTGCAATACCGAGGGTGTCTTGGCGATGCTGATTACACCGAGCACGGCGAGGGTGAAAAACCAGATGCAGGTGATCGGCCCGAAGAAACGGCCGACAAAACCGGTGCCGTGCTTCTGGATCACGAAAAGCAACACCAGGATTCCCGCTGTAATCGGCAACACCATGTTTTCCAGCCGTGGCGCGGCAACGCCTAAACCCTCGATCGCCGACAGGACGGAGATCGCCGGCGTGATGATGGCGTCGCCGTAAAACAGGGCGGCGGCAAAAACGCCAGTGGCGATCACCGCCCGCGACCACGGCGTGGTCTTGCCGGCCAGGCGATGCGCCAACGCGGTAAGCGCCAGTACACCGCCCTCGCCTTCATTGTCGTACTTGAGCACGAACCAGACATACTTTATCGAAATGATGAGCGTCAGCGCCCAGAACAGTATCGAAAGCGTGGCCAGCACGTTGGCTTCGGATGCCGCCAGACCGTGCGCCCCCGTGAACGCCTCCTTGAACGCATATAACGGACTGGTTCCGATATCCCCGTACACCACGCCCAGCGCGGCAAGAACGAGCACGCCGAGGCGTCCGTGCTTGTTGTTCAAGTTTGAATTCACGGTATCGTCTTGTCGCTGAATCAAGCGACGAAGCGGTAGCCGACACCGGTCTCCGTCAGAAAGTGGTGTGGCTGCGCCGGATCGTCTTCCAGCTTCTGGCGCAGACGGCTGACGTAGATTCGCAGATAGTGGTTGCTCTCGACAAAGGCCGGCCCCCATACCTCGCGCAGCAAATGGCGGTGCGTCATCACCTTGCCGGCGTTGGCGAGCAACGCGGTCAGAAGTCGGTACTCGATCGGGGTCAAGCGCACCGGCGCGCCCTGACGCAGCACGACCCGCCTTGACAAGTCGACTTCGACCGCGCCGAAATGCGATACGGGACTTTCGCCCTCGACCGCTCTCGCCTGCCTGCGCAGCAGCGCGCGCACCCGCGCCAGCAATTCCCCGACCGAGAATGGTTTGGTGAGGTAATCGTCCGCGCCCGCGTCGAGCACTTCGATCTTGTCGTGTTCGGTGGAGCGCGCCGACAGAATGATGACCGGGATCGCCGACCACGCGCGCAGGTCCTCTACGAACTGCACACCATCGCCGTCCGGCAATCCGAGGTCGAGGATGACGAGGTCGGGTTTGCGTGTGCCGGCTTCAATGAGTCCTTCCCGCATGGTTTCGGCTTCGGCCACGCGGCAGCCGTCGCTTTCCAGCGCGCTTCGGACGAAACGCCGGATCTGTGCTTCGTCTTCGACGAGGAGAACCGTGGGCGATGCTGAATTCACAGCCGGTCCGGTTCCACAGACGATCCTTCCTCGGGAATGCTCGGCGGGTTGCCGCGTGCCAGCGAGAACGTGACGCAGCCCCCGCCGCCCGGCTGGTTGACGGCGTGGATGCGGCCGCCATGCGCGTCGATGATCGCACGGCAGATCGCAAGCCCGAGCCCGACGCCGGGGACCGTCGATTCCGCGTTGCCGCGTTCGAATAGCTCGAAGACGCGTTCCAGCTTGTCGTCGGGGAAGCCCTTTCCGCCGTCGAGAACCGATACTTCGACCAGATCGCCGATGCTGCGGGCGCTGATCTCGATAGCGGACCGTGGCGGCGAGTACTTCGCCGCGTTTTCGAGAAGATTGCATAACACGCGCTCCATCAGCACCGCATCGAATTCCAACAGTGGCAGATCGGCGGGCAGAGATACTTTTACCGGATGATCGGCAAGCGCGGAGCCCAGCAGCTTGATGCTCGCACCTACAATTTCCTCCAGCGGCTGCCATTCCTTGCGCAACGTTACCTTGCCCGCCTGCAATCGGGCCATGTCCAGCAGATTGCTCACCAGCCCGGAAAGGCGAAACGCCTGGTCGCGCACCGCCTCAACCGTCTCGCGTATCGGTTCCGGCAGCGGCGGTCGGCTGAGCGCCAGGGAATCCGCCGTCCCGTACAGGGCCGTAAGCGGGGTGCGGATGTCATGTGCGAGTGCCGACAAGATCGAACCGCGCAAACGCTCTGACACGATCTGCATTTGGCTCACATGCGCCACTTCCACGAAGTGCAGACGCTCGACTGCGGTGGCGACGAGGGCAGATATGGTCTCCAGCAGGGGAAGGTTTTTCTTGCTGAGCGCGCCGCGCATGTTCCCGGCCGCCACCGCCAGCACCCCGCGGTTGCGAGTCGAACCGCGCAGCGGGAAGTACCACGGCTGATCGTTGCCGCTGCCGAGCCCGCCGAAAGCGGCCTGCTCGCCGCTGTCGTGCACCGTGCGCGCCACATGGGGCTCGACGATCAATGTTTGCCCCACACCCGCCGGCCACGCAACCAGCGTCCCTTCCCCGTCGGGGAACAACAGCACCGCCTCGGTGCCGAGGTGATTGCGGAAGAAGTGCCGTGTCGCCTGCACTACCTGCTCGAGCGAAAGCGCGCCCGCCAGTTCCACGGCCAGCTCGTACAGCGCACGAGTTTGCTCCTCGCGGCGGGTGGCTTCTTCCGCTTGCCGGCGCAGACCGGTGGTCAGTTGCCCGATGATCAGCGCGACCGCCAGCATGACCGCGAAGGTGATCAGGTACTTGCCGTCGCTCACGGCAAAGGAAAGCCGCGGCGGAACGAAGAAGAAGTCGAACAGGACGACGCTGAGGAAGGATCCCAGGATTGCCGGCCCCTTGCCGAGGCGCACCGCAATTAGAGAGACCGTGAGGAGGAACAGCATGACTGTATTGGCGAGCTCGAGCTGCTCGCGCAGCGGCGTGGCCACGAGCGTCGTCAGCCCGCAAGCCACGACGGCAAACACATAGGGCTTCACGGATGATCCGGAAGCTGTTGACCGCCCGCTGTTTCCTTCGGTGCGCATTGATCTGTTCTCCGGCTCTGACCGCTGCAGATTAACGCGGCAAGAGTAAAGCCGCCGTAAATGATCGCACCAAGGAAGTAAAAAACCCGTAAAGATTTCGCGCTGCGCCTTGCGCAGAGTC
>JBQTIV010000069.1:0-17461 GCA_052387775.1 Betaproteobacteria bacterium | reverse complement strand
GGGCGCCCCGCGCCCCGCCCGGAGACGGCCTGATTATGCCGTCTTGCTTCCGTTCCCGCAGGTGTTCATCCCCAGAAGACTGTAAGCAGGACACCAGCGGATGAAGCCCGTGGCAAGCGTAACGACGCCGATCAGGCCGAACCAGCGTGCGTTGCCTTCCAGCCAGAACAGTCCGCTCAGAATCACTACACCCGCGATGATGCGGATCAGGCGATCCGTATTGCCCACGTTTACTTTCATATTTTCGTCCCCTGACCGTCAAAAGACGGTCCAGCAAAATTTACCCTGACCAGGTCGAATTCTTCCTGACCCAAGTCAACCAACATACACTCCTTCCAGGAAAGCCCGCAAGGGCGGGCTTTCTTGTTCGATCCGACTTCACCCCGATTGACTGCCTTGAAGGCTGACACAATCCGGAATGTACCGCGATAAGTCAGCTTTGACCGGCGTCAACAGACCCGGCCGCGGATTAGTCTATAAAGGAGCGGTCAATCCAAAGTGGGCGATCCCAACGATGACAAGGAGAGAACCGTGAGAACTGTTCTACTACCCGTAGACGGGTCCGCGTGCTCGGAACGGGCGATCGAGGAAGTCGTAAAGTTGGTTCAGAAGTCCGGACCCATGGACATCCACTTGCTGAATGTACAGCCGCGCATCTTCGTCGAAGAAACGCTGGTTTTTCTCGATCCGGCCAAGATGGACAGCTTTTATTACAGCCAGGGCTCCAAGGCGCTGACAGCTGCCGAAAAACTCCTCAAGAAAGCCGAAATCGCCTTCACCGCCCATCGCGCGGTCGGCCCCGTGGCCGAGACCATCGTCACCAAGGCAAAAGAACTGGGGGCAGATGGAATACTGATGGGGACCCACGGACATGGACGCGTGGCAGGAATGCTGCTCGGCTCCGTATCCAACAAGGTGCTGCACCTTTCGCCAGTGCCGGTGACTCTGGTCCGTCCCGACCCGCCAGCGGATTTTGGCGTACGGCTTTCGACATCTTGATCCCTGAGCTGCAGCGGCCCCGGCTTGTTGAACCGCTACGTTGGCCGCAGTTAGCTTCACCCCTTGGACGTCGCAATAAGACTTGCCTTCAGCTTTTTTGTGGCAAGGGCTCGATAAGCGCAGGGTCATCGTTCTTCGGACTGTTGACCCGGGTGCTGACCGGATAGGCGATCATATTCTGCGCGGGATACGGGGCCAGCAGTTCGAAGGGAGTTTCGTTTGCCGGGTCGAGCCATTGCGCATAAGTTTCCGGCGCAATGATCACCGGCATTCGATCGTGGATCGGCGCCATCAGTTCGTTGGCACCTATGGTGATAATGGCGCAGGTTTCCAGCTTCTCCCCTTCCTTGCCCCATTCTTCCCAGATGCCGGCAAACGCGAACGGTTCCTTGTCCGCCATGGTAAGTCGCCAGGGCTGCTTGCCGGATGCGCTGCGCTTCCACTCGTAGAAACCGTCTGCCGGAATCAGGCAGCGCCGCCGCTTGAAGGCGTCGCGGAACATCGGTTTCTCCACAATCGACTCGCCCCTCGCATTGATCGGCTTGATCCCGGATAGATCTTTGGCCCAGCGCGGCACCAGGCCCCAGGTCGTCATCGCCGCGCGGCGCCCGCCCTCTTCGATGCGAACCACCGGCACCCGCAGGGACGGCGCGATGTTGTAGCGCGGGCTCAACTCCTGCGCAATGCGGCCGAAATCTGTCTGAAAACGGGTTTTGAGTTTTATCGGCGGGCTGTTCAGGTCGTAGCGGCCGCACATGCTGTCTTTCCTTCCCTAGACAAACACTTGACACGGAGGACGCGGAGGACACGGAGGAAAGGCAAGAGCAAAGGCAGTACTGGAGTGAAAAGCTTTCGTTGCGTGACGATTCGTCGCAGCGACAATTGGCAGCGGGAAGTCACCAACAGCGATACCGTTTTTCACTGGTATATCATTTTCCTCGTCTTTGGCTTTCCTCCGTGTCCTCCGTGGTGAGCGCATATTTTCAGGTGCAGTGAGCTTCCCTGGATTACTGCGCCTGCGACTGGCGCGTGTCCCCACGCACTTCAAAGCGTACCTGATCCACCACGGTACCGTTGCGGTCCAGCAGCGCCAGTTCATGGTTCCCGGGCAGTGGAACCCAGAACAGCGGTTCGTCGGACACGCCAATCGCCTCGTCATTCAGGCGCCAGCGGTAACCGGTCGCTTGCGGCGACATCACCAAGCGCACCCGCTGCACCGCGTCCGGAATGTCCGGATCGAGAGCGATGATGGTGCCGTTGCCCGGATAAGCGATGCCGACATGAGTCGCGGTAGCGGCTTTGGCGGCGATTCGCGCGGTTTCGGTGCCGGCCACAAATGCCTCCGTGCGTGCCGGCTCGATGTCCTGATCATAATGGATCGGCATCGGCACCACGCCCTCCGGCGCACCCGGGGCGATCGAGGCCTCACGCCGATGCAGGTAGTTCACCATCTCCAGCCAAACCGGCGCGGCGCCGGTCACGCCGGATACGTCACGCATGGCGCTGCCGTCGAAGTTACCCACCCATGCGCCTATCGTGTAGCGATTGGTGAAGCCGATGCACCAGTTGTCGCGCATGTCCTTGCTGGTGCCGGTCTTCACCGCCGCCCAGTGGCGCGAGGACAGCGGATTTTCCAGGCCGAACGTGACACTGCGTGCGAGCGGATCCGCAAGTACGTCGGCGATGAGGTAGGAAGCGGCGGGATCGAGCAGCGGTGACGCGCCGGTCCGGGGCGAGCGCTGCAGCTTGAGCGGCGACCAGCGTCCGCCGTTGGCGAGCACCCGGTAGGCATTGACAAGCTGCCACAGGCTGACCTCCGCCGAGCCCAGCGCCAGCGAGTAGCCATAGAAATCCCCGTCCTCGGTCACGTTGTCGAAACCGAGCATCCTCAGGCGCTCTGCGAATGCGTCCGCGCCGACCAGCATGAGCGTTCGCACCGCCGGCACATTAAGCGAGGACGCCAGCGCCGTGCGCACGCTGGTGAGCCCCTTGAAGTCGCGGTCGTAATTCTGCGGGACATACAACCCGGTCGGCGTAATCAGGTTTACCGGCGAGTCGTCAATCAGGGATGCATTGGTGATCAGCCTGTCCTCGACGGCCATCTGGTAGAGAAAAGGCTTGAGTGTGGATCCTGCCTGCCGCGGCGCGCGCACGCCATCCACGTAGAACGCGCTCGCGCTGTTGCCGGCGTTGCCGACGTAGGCCAGAACCTCTCCAGTCCTGTTGTCCGCCACCAGCACCGCACCGTCGGCGACGTGCTGCTCGGCCAGAGCAGCGAGCTGCTGCTGCAAAATGTCTACCGCAAATGCCTGCAACTGCGCATCCAGCGTGGTCTGTACCCGCGCACGCTCCGCCGAAAGCAGTTCGCGCGCGATGTGAGGCGCCAGAAATGCGCGGGGAATGATGTCCGGCGCTCCCGCCAACGCTGCTTGGGCCAGGGTCTCGAGTTGTGGACAGCCAAGGTCGAGCTTCATGTTCCCGGCCAGAGCGCAGGCGCGTTTCGCCGCCGTTTTCGGTTTGCTGTTCGGGCCGCGTAACAGCACCGCAAGCAGCAGCGATTCGCGCTCGTCGAGCCCGTCAGGGCTCTTGCCGAACAGCCCCCGCGACGCCGCCGCGATCCCCTGCAATTCACCGCGGAAAGTCGAGAGATTCAGGTAAGCCTCGAGGATCTGCCGCTTGCTCCAGGCCGCTTCCAGGGCTCTGGCCGCGTTGATCTGGTCCCACTTCTGCGACATCGTGCGCTTCTGCCCGGTCGGGCGCAGCGCATCGTCCAGGTGCGCGGCGACCTGCATGGAAATGGTCGAGGCACCGCGCGGCTGCGAGAACAGCAGTGTATCGAGCGCGGCATCCGACAGCGCCAGCCAGTCCACGCCGCTGTGCCGGTAGAAGCGCTTGTCCTCGGCGCGGATGATGGTGGCCAGCGCCGCGGGAGAAATGTTCGAAAGGCCGGTCCACTCCAGGCGCCGCCCGCGCTCAACCACCCTCAGCTCGTGGAGTAGCACGCCGTGGCGGTCGAGAAGCATGCCTTCGGTGGAATGAAATCCGTTGCGGACCTCGTCGAAGGACGGAATGCGGCCAAGCGCTGATGCATTTGTCGCCGCGATCGTGAGTACCGTGAACATCGTGAATGTCGTGAATATCGATACGAGTCCACGCATTCGTTTGCCATCACGCAAAGCTGCTTCTCCAGCCATTATTTTCACCGCATTTGCCTGTCCCGCCGTTTTGCGACATTCACGACATTCACGATATTTACGGCGGTTACGATATTCACGACCTTCACGGATTCACCGTGACGGCACCATTCGGCAACTCGCCGAACATCTCCGGTGCATACATCGCCTCAACCCGCGTTGGCGGCAATTCGAAGCGGCCGGTCTGGTTCAGTCGCAGGGTGTATTCAACCACCCAGGAGCCCTTCGGGACGAAGCGATAGTAGGCGCGGAAGCCATCGAAAGTCCGCTCCTCGAATGCCGGCAAGACGAAGCCACGGTGCTGCTCACCGGAGGACAGGATTTGCGAGTCCTTCGCCAAGCCAGTGCCAAGTATCGCCGACCCGGCCGGCACCGGGTCATCCACGACCACCCAGGCCATGTCCGACTGCGCTTCCATTTCCAGCCGCACCCGTACCACGTCAGCACGGCGCAGCTCTCCGGGTACCTTGGTCTGCACCGGCGTGACGGTCTTCACGACATTGAACCCGCTGGACGACGCCGCTTCCACCGGGATTGCCGCGCGGCTCTGCACGGTGACCCACGGCTTGCCGGTGCCGGTCTGGGTGACCGACAGCAGCGCCTGCGCCGACGGCCACTTGAACTCCAGCACACCCCCTTGCGCCTGCTTGCCCCAGTCGAACGCACTTTGCTGCTCGTTGAGCCGCGCCTGGGTCTGTCCCGTCACCGCTTCCGACTCGAACTTTAAAGAGAATTTTTCCGTCGCCAGCACACCCCAGGCATTGGCCACCGTAGTGTTCCAGCGGCCACGATGCTGCCGCGCCAGCGCGCCGCGCACGAGGCGCGGCATGTCCTCGCGCCATTGGTCGGCATCGAGGAAGGCAAGCAGCACCCGGTTGGCATTCACATCGCCGGAAATCATCAGCCACCACAGGTAGTCCGTGCGCTCGGTGGAGAATCCCATGACTGTGCCTTGGAAATTCAGCCGCGAGCGCACGATCTGCTCGGCCTCGGCAAGGCGCATGTCGCGATCCTTCAGCGCCTCGCCGCGTTTCATCATCGCGTACCAGTCGAGCACCGCCGAGGTAGGCCACAGGTTCGGCTCCGCGGCAATCGAATCGAGCCAATTCGGCTCGAGCGCCTGGTAACGTGATAAGGCCTCCAGCGCCGCAATCTTGCGCATTGTCAGGTCTGCAGTCGGCAACGGCGAATCGCGCCTGGCGCGGCCGGTGACAAAAGCAATCAGCGCGTTCTGCATTCTGGCGCGCGCGCCCTCGGGTAGCATCCAGCCGGACTCGTGCGCGATCGCCAGGATGTAAGCGCTCAGCGTGTCACTGCCCGAGCGTTCCAGCGCGAAGTATTTGGCGAATCCGTCCCGATCGAGGTACGAAGGCAACTCGTCCATGGTCCGCTGCCACAGAGCCTGGTCGCGCAGCGCGACCGCGCGCGATATGCGCTGTTCGAGGCAGGTGTAGCCATAGGATCCCATGTATTCGCGCACGCCCGGCAGCGGGCCGGCGAGCTTCGGCACCAGCGCCACGCTCACGCCGCCGCGCTCGGGCAGCGCGTCTTGCGGAATTCTCAGCGCAAGGTCCAACGTCTGCTCGAGCTGAGTGAGCGTGGCCTGGAAAGTGCGGACCGGAATCGCGGCGATCACTTTCTGCGACACCTTGAGCCGGTCCGCGACCAACTTGCCCGATGCCGACAGTTCCGCTGCGCTGACTTCCCAGTGCAAGACATTGGCATTCACCGGGACCGTCGTCTGCCAGCCGATGTCGTGCGCCTTGCCGGGGCCAAGCGTGACGCGCGCGGCTGGCAGCGCCTGGCCTTGCACGCTGCCGTTCACTTCCACGTCCATCGCGCGCTCCGAGGCATTGCGAACGGTGAAGCGCGCATCGAAGCGGTCGCCCTCGCGCACCAGTGGTGGCAGGCCGGAAAGCAGCATCAGGTCCTGCGTGGTGCGGATCGACGTCTCGCCCGTGCCGAACAATCCTGTCCCGGACTCCGCCACCGCGATGATGCGAAATGACGTGAGCGAATCCTTGAGCGGAATGTCGACCACCGCCCTGCCCGTCGCGTCCAGTGGCACACGCGCATTCCACAGCAGCAGCGTGTCGAAAAGTTCCCTGGCGGTCTGCCGCCCGCCGCCGCCGCCCTGCGGCAACGCCTTGCGGCCGTAATGACGCTTGCCCACTACTTGCATGGATGCCGTCGAGGTATCCACCTCGATGCCGCGCGGCCGCATCATCGCATCCAACAGTTTCCACGAGTCATTGGGCAGCAACTCGAGCAGGCCTTCGTCGACCGCGGCTATCGCCACTTCCCCGGACTTTACCGGCACCGGCTTGCCGCCGGCACGCTGCGTCACCTGCACGGCGACCCGCGCGTTCTCTCGTACCTTGTACGCCGATTTCCCGGCGCTGACGTTTACACCCAGTTCGTGCGCCCGCCAGCCAACGCTGATCTCCGCCACGCCCATCTTGAATGCCGGCTTGCCGAGGTCCACCAGCGCGGTGGGCTGCGGCTCCGCAATGCGTCCGCGCACCACCAGCACGGACACGAAGACATTGGGTGCGTAATTGCCCTTGATCGGCACCTTCACCACCGGCGCGGATCCCGAGAGCGGCTGCACGAACGACTCGACCACGCCCTCGCGTTCGATCGTGACCAGCGCGCTGGCCCGCTGGAATGGCATGCGCACCTGCAACTGAGCCGTCTCGCCCGGTTCGTAGCGCTTGCGCTCCGGGATCACGTCGATGCGGTCGTCGTTGCCCTGGTCGAACCACCACGCATCCTTGCCCGCAACCCAGGCCGAGCCTTTGGCGTAGGCGAGGTTGCCATCGCGATCCTTCGCTTCCGCTGCCATCAGGATGTTGCCGGACACCGGCGGTTTCACTGCGCAAAACAGTCGCCCGCGTGCGTCGGTCTTGCCGGCGCAGGCAGCATCGAGCTGCTTCACCTCGGCGCCACTCTCGTATCCATAGAATCCCCCCACCAGGCGCTTTCTGTGGGTAAACATGTCGCGCACATAAAGCTGCACTTTTACCTGTTGGTTCTTGAGCGGCTTGCCGCCGAGATCGAGCGCGACCACCTGGAACTTGAGTTGCTCCTGCGACAGCGCCCAGGAATCCGGTTTGATACCGAGGATCACTTTCGACGGCCAGAGTGGCACTCTGGCTGACGTGGTCAGCACTTCGCCGTTCGGGTCCGAATATTCCAGTTCGGCGTTCAGCTCCTGCGGGCTGTCGGAGGCGGGCAACCCCGGCAGCGCCACTCGCGCCGAACCGCTGGCGTCGAGTTCGAGCGCAACCACGGCGAGCGGCCGCACGCCGCTGCCAGGTACCTCGGGCGCTTCGGCGTCGGCGTCCTCGAGTTCATACTAATCGATAAACGACTGGTAACGCCCCTGTTGCTCAATGCCCGCTACCACCTTGCCGTTGGCGAAGGTAAAGCCGTCGTAGTCGCGAAAGCTCACGCTTTTCGGACGCACGACTCCACGAACTTTCACCGCCGCGTAGCCGGCGCCGCCGCCGGAGAGATAACGCAGACTCAGATCGAGATTCACGCTTTGCGCTTTCACCGGCGGCGCTTTCGGCCCGGAAATCTCGGCTTTCATCAGCGGCACGCGGAATTCCTCGACGCGGAAACTGCCCGCTGTGCGGGTGTTGCCACGCGAACCCGGCCTCGCCTCCAGCATGTCGGTCATCAGCACCGCGTAGCTGCCTTTTTTTGCGCCTTCGGGGATTTTCCACATGGTCTCGGCTGTGTTGCGCGCATCCCAGGTCACGGGTATTTCGTATTTCTCATTCGAGCCCCGGTGCTGGATAACGACTTTCTTCGGCAGGCCTTCCACCGGAACAAACGCGAAGCCCTTGGAGCCGTGCCTGCGATAGAAGTGCTTCATGCTGACGGTCTCGCCGCCGCGCAGCAAGCTGCGGTCCAATACCGTAGTCGCGATATAAGGGCCGGCGAAACTTCCGCCGCGCAGGTTGAAGCGCCAACGCGAGATGCCTTCGTTCCATTCCGACATGACGAACGACAGGTCATCGCCCATTCGCACGGAGGCCACCAATTGCCTGTCGTAGCCGGTCAGGCAGGCCGGCAGCCCTTCGCGCCCTGGCAAGGCCGCCGCGATGCGGGCACGGCCCTGCGCATCGGTCTGCCCGCGGTAATAAACCTTGCCGCTGCAATCCTGGATTGCCACCTGCGCTCGCGGCACCGGCATTCCGGTATCGAGCGCGGTCACCCAGGCGAGCGAAATCTCGCGACCCCACTTGAAATGAACCGCAAGGTTGGTCACCAGCGCCGCGGACTGAACGTAATAGGGCTTGTTGCGCGCCTTCAGCAGGGCCTCGCCGAGACGCGGGCTCGCCAGTTCGACCACGTAGAAGCCGGGTTTCTTCAGCGGTATGCCGACCACTTCAAAGGCGCGCGCACCCTGCGGCTTGGGTACGTGCAGGCGCCGGTTGCGGTCGCGCTCCGTGAATATCGACGACTGCCCGACCTGGTATTCCAGCACCTGTTCCTGCTTCTTTTCGTCGTATCCCCAGCGATCGTGTTCCATCTGCGCCAGGCGCTTCATCCAGTGGAGCATCGCCATCACGTCGCCGTCGGCCACGCGCGAATAACTACCGGGAACGGTATCGGGCTCTTCGTGCTTGGACTCGTCGAGTTTTTTCTTCAACCAGTTGATCGCCTGGTCGGCACGGTCGGCGGCTTCCGCGGCAGGGTCGTCCTGCTTGCCGGTCTTGATCATGCGCATCTCGACCAGCGCTTCCAGGTTGCGCAACGTCACCGGCATCATGCCGTCGCCCTTGAGTTCGATGATGCCGAAGCGCGCCGGGAACTTGGCCAGCGGCGGGTGCTCGTCGGTACGCACCTGCAGCGGAAAGCGCCTCTCGTTGGCGAGCCTGCGCCCGGCGTCGTCGATCAGGTTCGCAGGAATCTCGACCATGAACTGCGCGCGTTCGGGGAACGGTCCGCTGAAACTCACTTCCTCGACAAACCCGGCGCCGTTACGCGCGTCCGGCAACTCGGCCGGGTAAGTCCTGCCGGCCGGGGTCTTGAGCGCGATCCTCTCGGCTGTTGTTCTCGCAATCGGCGCAGTAAAAGCGAGGCGCATCGGCATGATCGGCAGGCACTGCGCATCCTTGTTCACGCGCTCACAAGTGAACTTCGCCTGGAAGGGTTCGCGAACCCGGTAGGCGATGGCCTGGTCCTGGCTGGTGGCCACGCCGCTCAAGGAGGCGATTCCCTTGCCCCACACCAGGCGGACTTCGGCGTTGTTCGGCAGGCGCCGCCTGCATTGCACCACCGCGATGGGCAAGCCGCCCGCTTCGCCGCCCTTGAGCATCTTGTCCATGCGCGTGCCGCGAATGAGGGAGCTCGCAAATCGATGCACGAAGTCCTTTCGCGCTTCGAGCACGACATGGCGGTCTTCGCCCGCGAGCACCCGCACCTCGACACGTTCGGTGACGCCCTTGATGTCACAGTAAGCGTTGGCAGCGATGGACTCATCGGTGGCGGCCGCGTCGAGGCCGAGTATGAAGATCTGTTCTTCGTCCACCGGCACGCCTTCGTAGGGCAGCGTTTCCACGATTCCCGGTCCGCCGGTGGAAAACTCGAAGGCCTGAGCGCCTTCGAGTCGCTCGCCGGCCAGCGAGAGGAAATCGGCCTTCAAACGCAAACCGCAGCGCACTCCGGCAGGCAGATCGCGGTCAAAGTCGTACACCCAGTTCTTCTGGTCGGCCCAACGCGCGGTGCCGGGCTCCGCGCATTCGATGTCGAAAGGCTCCGGCAAGCGCGGATCGCCAAAGGCAACCATAGGTTCGGAGAACCGCACCGCCACCTGGCGCACGCCCTTGACCTCGCCCTGCGGCGAGAACACCTCAACATGCGCCGCCGAAACTGCACCGGCCGCCAGACACAAGACGATTGCCGACCAATTCCTCCTCATGCGTAGCCGGCCCTGCCGTTGACGCCGCGCTTGTGCACGCCGGCGTGGCCACCATCGAAACTGAGCTCCGCGCTCAAACGATCACTCCCATCAACTTCGCGGCCATGCTGACCACCTCGGCACCGACGGATGCGACCGCAGCCTGCTGGCGCTCGTCCTTGAGTTCGCCGTCCAGCTCGAATGCCTCGTTGGCGCGGCTGATCGCCATCTGGGTGGGAATCACGATGACGCCGATGTTGGACAGAACCGAGCGCAGCGCCGCCAAGCCGCGGATGCCTCCAAGACGCCCGGGGGAGGCCGACACCAGACCGGCAACCTTGCCCTTGAACGCCACCAGAGCCGGCTCGTTGCGCTCCAAACGCGAGGCCCAGTCGATGGCGTTTTTCAATACGCCGGAAAAAGCGCTGTTGTATTCGGGCGAACTGATCAGGAATCCGTGATGCTCGATCAGCAGACGCTTGAACACCTTCGCATTCGGCGGCAATCCGTGCTCGCGCTCGATGTCGCCGTCGTAAAGCGGCATGGAAATATCGCGCAGATCGATCTCTGTCACCTCCCCGCCGGCGGCACGCGCGCCGGCAGCGGCGATCCTGATCAGCTTCTTGTTGAAGGAGCCGCTGCGCAGGCTTCCTGCGAAAGCGACGATCCTGACGTTGGACATGACTCCTCTTGGAGCGCGGCGGAACCGTCGCCGATTCTAACAGACGAATGTCTGCGGGACGCCCGCCCGCGCAGTGTCTTCGCCTGCGGAAACGACGAATCGCGCAGAGAAAACGAATTTACGGAAAGGCGGTGTAGAGAAAAGTTACGACAGGATGGCGGTAGCCGGAGCGCTCCGTCAGACGGCTTTTTTCTGCAATTGCCCGGTGATCAGCTGTTCCAGTTGCCCCGTAGTGAGCGGCTCGCCGAACAAATAGCCCTGCGCGTACTGGCAACCGTAGGCATTCAGGAAGGCGAGCTGGGCCTCGTTCTCGACGCCTTCGGCGATCACCTTGATGCCGAGGCTGCGCGCCAGCGTGATGATCGCGCGCACGATTGCCGCATCGTTCGGGTCCGAGGAAATATCGCGCACGAACGACTGGTCGATCTTGAGCACATCGAGCGGCAGCCGCTTAAGGTACGACAGGCTCGAGTAGCCGGTGCCGAAATCGTCGATCGCGATCTGCGCCCCGAGTGCGGCCAGTCGTTCGAGCGTCACGATCGAGGACTCAGCGTCTTTCATGACCGCGCTCTCGGTGAGTTCGAGCTCGAGGTTTTCGGGCAGCGCGCCGGTCTCCTTCATGATCGCCATCACCAGCTCGGCGACATCGTACTGCTGAAACTGGCCCGCCGAGACGTTGACCGCCACCTGCAGCGCGAAGCCCGTGTCCTGCCACTCGCGGATCTGCCGGCACGCGGTGCGCAGCACCCATTCACCGATCTGGCCAACCAAACCCGCCTCCTCCGCCACCGGCACAAAGCGCGCCGGCGAGATTCTTCCCAGTTTGGGATGAACCCAGCGCAGTAGCGCCTCGGCGCCGTAGATGTGGCGCGTGGCAAGGTCGATTTTCGGTTGATACAGCAGACTGAGTTCATCGCGCTGGACGGCGGTGCGCAAACCACCCTCGATCAGCATACGTTCCTGCACTTCGCGGTTCAGATCGCTGGTAAAGAATTGGAAGTTATTGCGTCCCTGGTGCTTGGCGCTGTACATCGCCGCGTCGGCATGCTTGATGATCTCATCCACGGTGGCGGCATCGTCCGGATACAGGCTCAGGCCGATGGACGCGGAAACGAACAACTCCTGCCCGTCGCCGGGAAACGGCTTGGCGAGGTCATGGAGAATCTTCTCGGCGTTGGCGGACAGCACCTGGAGGCTGGTGACGTTGGGGAATACGATGGTGAACTCGTCGCCGCCCACCCGCGCCACGGTATCGCCCTCGCGCGTGGACTTGCGGATGCGTTCGGCCGCCTGCTTGAGCAGCGCATCGCCGACGTAGTGTCCCAGCGTCTCGTTCACCACCTTGAATCGGTCCAGATCGATGTGCATGACCGCGACCCGCAGGCGGTTTCGATGCGCCTGCGCCACTGCTTGCGTAAGCCGGTCCTGCATCAGGAAGCGGTTGGGCAGACCGGTCAGCACGTCGTAGTTGGCGAGGAATTGCGCCCGCTCTTCGGCACGCTTGCGTACGGTGATATCGCGGGAAGTCAGTACGATTCCACGGATGCCCGGATGCTCAAGCAGATTATTGCCGAGTGCCTCGAGATGAATCCAGGAGCCGTCGGCGTGGCGGAAGCGCAGAACCAGCGGCGTGGACGGCACTTCGCCCCGCACCAATGCTTCGAACGCGGCGCGTGCGCGGCGCACGTCCTTCGGATGCAGGGTTTCAAACGGGGTCTTGCCGATCAGCGTGCCGGGCGGGTAACCCAGCAGACGCGATGCCGCGGGTGACTCATAGATGGTCACTCCGTTCGCATCGTGGATGGTAATGATGTCGAAGGAGTTCTGGACCAGCGCCCGGAAGCGTGCTTCGCTCTCCTGCAGCACGTCGGACTTGCGACGGTCGCGCGGGGAATGCTCGAAGGGACCCGATCGCATGGGTCAGCCCCGCGCCCCCGGCCGGGTCGGAACGCAGAAATGGCAGTTACATGGCAGCGCGAAGCAGGCCACCCGGCCCAAATCGGGACGGTCAGGCGGTCCGGCAAGGCCCCTCGGCGTGCCGCCGCACTCATGACAGCATTGGGTTCCTGTTTGTTTCGTCTTATCCAATCGTGCTTTCGTAGAGAAAAGGCCGCCTTACAAGGGCGGGGTCCAGCATTGCCTTGTTCGTATAGTACTGGAACTATTGACGCGTTGTTATTGATTTAGCGCATTTTAGCCTGACTTTTCAGCTTCGCGCTTGGACTTCTTGAGTCCCACCCCGCTCGGTGCCTCCGGGAATTCTCGAAGGGTGATCTGGCTTCCGCCAAGCAAAACCCTGCAATGGCCCGGCGTGGGCCGCTAGAACAATTCAACCAGGTTCATTATAGACCCTGTGGGGCATCTGATTTATTTACGAATTTCCCACTCTGGCACCAAGGTCCAATCACTTTCATCAGCACTTGGCACCCTTGATATGGACCTTGCGATCGGGATCTTCGCCGAATCGGCTTCATCGGCGCTCGGGGACAGCGGGCGCGGCGATTCGAACGCATGTTTGCGTCCCCATGGGACCCCGCTACCAGGCAGGGGTAACCGGGTGAGGAGATCGGGCGAATTCCTACTGGGCAGGACCTTCGGTACTCAAGATACCAAATCGCTTCTCGTATTCCTTGACCACCCCTTCGAGCAGTGTCGCCAGGCGCTTGGCCGCGTAGGGACTGATGATGATCCGGTCGGTCAGCTGGATCGTCACTTCTTTCTGCCCGCGATTCCATGCCTGGTTGATCCCGAACAACATGACCACTTCCTCGCGCGTGCTGGTCACGTTGCAGACGTTCGCATAGGAACTCTTCATGTTCGAGTCGTCCCATTTGATCTTGGTGCCCTCCATGCCCTTGACGTCACCGGTCTCAGCGACTTTGCGTTCTGCCATTTACTTGTCTCCTGACGGGTTTGTTGATCGGAAATCCGCCCGCCATTAAAGCACGGCGGGCACACCGCCACCAGCCATCGATGTCACGCCGCGGCCGCAGTCGCTGAGGGTCCATGCGAAGGGCCGTTGATGGCACCGCGCGGTTATGAGCCGCAAAGCGAACTTGTGGGGGTGCGCTGCGCAGGGCCGAACCCGCTACAATCCGCTGCAACGCCCGTTCCCTGCCCAGACCGCATAACTCCGAATGACGCCGGCATCGGTGAAGTTGCAAACCCAGGATAGCGGCGAACGCGTCATCACGCTGGCCGGTGATTGGACGCTCGCCGCGTTGCGCTCTTCCGTCGCGAGGGTTTGGAAAACGCTGAAGTCTGTCGGTGCGGACCCGAATCTAACATGGGATCTGCGCCACGTGGATGCACTGGACAGCACCGGCGCGCTGCTGATCTGGCGCGCATGGGGCGGTCGCCGGCGCCTGGGCGCACTGATAAGGCCCGAGCACGAGCAGATCCTGAGAAGTCTGGCGGCTGTTCCGCCGGTCGAGACGGCGCGCTGGCGTCCGGACTGGCTTGGCCCGATCGTCTTTCTCGGGCGCAAAGAGGCCCGTTTCGCCGACCACTTGCTCGCCTTCATCGCGCTGATCGGATTTCTGGTGCTGGATGTGTTGTACCTTTTCACGCGACCGCAACGCATCCCCTGGCGCGAGATATCTGCCACCATTTACAAAGCGGGGGCGCTGGCGCTGCCCGTCACCGCCCTGGTCGGTTTCCTGATCGGCGTGGTGCTGTCCTACCTCACCGCCGACACCCTCAAGGCCTACGGCGCCGAACTGTACATCATCGACCTTCTGGGCATGTCGATCATCCGCGAACTGGGGCCGCTGCTGGTGGCGATTCTGCTCGCCGGCCGTTCCGGGGCGGCGATGACCGCGCAGATTGGCGTTATGCGCGTCACCGAAGAAATCGACGCCATTGCCACCCTGGGCATTTCGCCCACGCTGCGCCTGGTGCTCCCTAAAGTGATCGGGCTGGCGCTGGCGATGCCGCTGGTTTCCATGTGGTCGACCGCGGCGGCCCTCGCCGGAGGCGCGGCAGCGGCCAACGTACAACTGGGCATCAGCCATCTCTTCTTCTTCGAGTCGCTGCCCAAGGCGGTGCCGGCGGCGAACATCTGGATTGCGTCGGTCAAGGCAGTAAGCTTCGGCGCAGTAATCGCCCTCATCGCCTGTCATTACGGCCTGCGCGCCAAGCCGAACACTGAAAGCGTCTCCAGCTCGATAACCAACGCCGTGGTAGCGGCAATTACCATGGTGATCGTGCTCGACGCCGTCTATGCGATCCTGTTCAGAAGCATTGGCTTCCCGTGACCGACCCGGATACGATCATTGAAGTCGAGCATCTGTGGACCCGCCGCGGCGGAGTGGCGATCCACCGCGACCTGAACCTGAAGGTTGCGCGCGGTGAGATCGTCGGCATGGTAGGCGGCTCCGGCAGCGGCAAGACCATGCTGCTGCGCGTGATCATCGGTCTGGATGCACCGGCAAAAGGGCGCGTGCGACTGTTCGGTGTGGATCCGCTGCGTGCGCGCCGCGCGGCAAGATTGCGCACGCAGAGGCGCTTCGGCACGCTGTTCCAGAACGGCGCATTGTTCTCGGCGTTGAACGTTTTCGAGAACGTGGCTTTGCCGCTGCGCGAGCTGAAGTACCTCGACGATTCCTTCATCCGCGACCTGGTGATGCTCAAGCTGAACCTGGTGGAAATCGATCCGCAACATGCCACCAAGATGCCTGCCGAACTCTCGGGAGGGATGGCCAAGCGGGTCGCGCTGGCGCGCGCAATGGCGCTCGATCCCGAGCTCCTGGTGCTCGACGAACCGACCGCCGGGCTCGATCCGGATCGCTCGCGCGGCTTCGTCAAGCTGATCAAGGCACTGTCGCATGAATACGGCCTGACCGTATTCATGGTCACCCACGACCTCGACACGCTGAGCACGCTGGCAACCCGGGTGGCAGCGCTCGCCGAAGGACGGATCGTCGCCGACGGGCCGATGGCCGAAGTGCAGATCAGTAACCATCCGTTCGTGGCCGGTTTCTTCGGCAAGTCCGAGCCGCTGCTACACTCCGTCTGACATGGAAAGCCGAGCCTACGCCCTGCTGTCCGGCCTGTTCACGATCCTGCTCGGGGTCGCTCTTGCCGTGGCATTCATATGGTTCCGGGGCGATACGCAGTTGTACAACGACTATGTGGTGGTTTCGAAGTTCACTGTCAACGGCCTGTATCCGCAGTCCATGGTGCGCTACCGTGGTGTCGAAGTGGGCAGGGTCGAGAAAGTCGCATTGGACGAGAAGGACCCTCGCAACGTCCTGATTTCGGTGGCGGTCGAGCGCAGGGTGCCGATCACCCACGGCACCTTCGCGCAGATCGGCTACCAGGGCGTGACCGGGCTGGCCTATGTACTGCTCGACGACGACGGTTCCGATCCACGGCCGTTGGTAAGCCCGAAGGACGATCCTGCGCAAATCGCGGTGCGCGGCAATGTTTTCGACGACCTTGCGGAATCGAGCAAGGTACTGCTCAGACAGGCCAGCGAACTCCTCGACAGGCTCAACAACATAGCCAGCACGGAAACCCAGGGCCGGCTGGAACGCACACTCGCCAATTTTGAACAGGCTTCCACACAGCTGGAACCGGCGTTACGGGCGATTCCGGAAGTCGCGCGGCGCGCCCAAGAACTTCTTGGCAACGAGAATCAGGAACGGTTGCGGCGTTCGCTCACCAATCTGGATGAGGCCACCAGCGCGATCGTGCCGGTCGCGGAGGACTCGCGGCAGGTGCTTGCCAATATTCGTTCGCTCTCCGAAAAGCTGGACAGGATTTCCACCGTACTTTCCACCGAGATCACCGAAAGCACGCTGCCCAAGGTCAACGACCTGGTGGAGCAACTCACCCGGGATTCGAGGGATTTTCGTCGACTGATTCTGCAAGTAGAACGCGAGCCGCAAAGCCTCGTGTTCGGCCGCGCACCACTGCAGCGGGGCCCCGGTGAACCAGGTTTCAAGGACGGACAGAAATGAAAACGCTGATCGCTCTTGTACTTGCCGGGCTGCTCGCCACGGGCTGCGCTTCCAGGCGTGAACCCGCATCGCAGATTTATGACTTCGGGATCGCTGCAGCGCCAGCCGGCGTGGCCGCCGACAGTGTATTCGTGGCCGAGGTACGGGCCGCAGACTGGCTGGACACCACCGACATGTTCTATCGACTGGCGTACCGTGACCCGCGTGCGTTGACGCCCTATGCCGGCAGCCGCTGGGCCGGCACGCCGGCGGCCCTGCTCACCGTGCGGCTGAGGCAGTCAGTGGGCAATGGATCGGCGACGCGAAACCCGCAAGTGAAGTGCGTGCTGGCGCTGAGTCTGGCGGAGTTCAGCCAGGTTTTTGAATCGGAGGCTTCAAGCCGCGCCGTGCTCCATTCCCAGGCTACGCTGGCCGAGCATGTAACAGCGGGTCGAAATATGAGCCGCGAGTTCCGCCTGGAACGCCCGACCCCGACTGCAGATGCAGCGGGCGGCGCGGCCGCGTTCTCCGAGATCGCCGATTCTCTGTCTGAAGAACTGCGCGCGTGGATAGCCGAGGCGGCGATGTGTAAGAAGTGATGAGTGATGAGTGATGAGTGCGGAGTGAGGAGTGATGAGTGAAAAACGTTAATCGGGAATAGTGAATCGGAAAACGGCGCGAAGCGTCACCACTCAACATTCAACACTCAAAACTCAACATTGGTCTTGAT
>JBQTIV010000068.1:0-45380 GCA_052387775.1 Betaproteobacteria bacterium | reverse complement strand
GCGGAGGGGTATATTCGGTGGGGCTTGCGGCGTGTGGCGTACAAAATCTGTGGCAACCGCGTTGCGCGTCGCATCGCCGTTCGCATACCGCCACCCCCCCCACGTCTCACGGCCTTCGATACGCGACAAGATCGGCGACTGGATATTCCCGCCCAAGGGTCCCGAAGCGGGGCCGGTAGTGCTCGGCCAGCGGCGCGTCTACATTCTGCCGACCAGCGCCGGCCTCATGTTCGCTGCCACCCTGCTGCTGTTGCTGATTGGCTCGATCAATTACAACCTGAGCCTCGGATACATTCTCACCTTTTTGCTCGCTGGCATCGGCGTGGTGTCGCTACTGCACACCTGGCGCAACCTGGCGCGGGTCGCGCTGCGCCCGGCCAAGACGCGGCCGGTTTTCGCCGGAGATTTCGCCCGCTTTCACATCGTGGTCGAGAATCCGGGCGCACATCGGCGGCTGAGCCTGGCGATCCAGCTGGCCGGCCAGAGCCCGGTGTTCTTCGACGTGGCGCCTCGCGGCGAGCAGGACGTGGAGGCGGGAATGCCCGCCCCGAGACGCGGCCTGCTGCGGCCCGGGCGTTTTCGCATTTTCACCGCCTATCCGGTCGGCCTGTTCTATGCGTGGGCCAACGTCGAACTCGAATTGCACTGCCTGGTGTACGCGCGCCCCGAGCCCGGCCATGTTCCACTGCCGCCGGCTCAGGCTGCCAGCGGGCAAGGGGGAGTCAGCGGAGCCGGCGACGAGGATTTCGCCGGTCTGCGCAATTACCATCCCGGTGACTCTCCGCGCCGTATCGCCTGGAAAGCGTTCGCACGCAGTGACATATTTCTAACCAAGCAATTTTCCGGAAACGCGGCCTCTGAATTGTGGCTCGATCTTGCCGACATTGCGGAAACGCTGGGCCTGGAGGCCAGACTCTCCCGGCTCACCCGCTGGGTGATCGAGGCGGAAATCGCGGATCAGCGCTTTGGGCTGCGGCTGCCCGGCATCGAGTTCGAGCCGGAATTCGGCGCATCGCATCGCGACCGTTGCCTGCAGGCGATCGCGTTGTTCAAGCCGGTGCGAGGATGACATGTCGAGCGCCGCCGGCCTGCCCCAAAGCAACGTTGCTGCGCTGATTTTTTCGCTGGCGCTGGTTATGGCGCCGCACACGCAACATCTGCCGTTATGGATTCCCGCTTTCGGCGCCACGGTGCTGCTGGCGCGACTTTATCTGGGCTACCGGCGCAAGCCCTTGCCCAATCGCTGGCTGCTGCTTGCGGTTGCGCTGGCCACTGTGGCCGGGGTGGCGCTGTCATATCGCACGCTGTACGGCCGTGACGTAGGCGTCGCACTGCTGACCGTGATGGCGGCGCTGAAAGTGATGGAGATGTCCAAGCCGCGCGACACCATGGCGGTCGTACTGCTTGCCTATTTCATTGTCATCACCAACTTTTTCTACTCACAGTCGATTCCCACCGCGTTGTACATGCTGGTCATCGTCTGGCTCATCACCGCAACCATGATCAGCCTTCAGCGCCAGACAGGCGCACCCGCGCCGGCCGCGGTGCTGCGCCATGCCGCGAGCCTGATCGCGCAAGGCATTCCCGTCATGCTGGCGCTGTTCCTGCTCTTTCCCCGGGTGCAGGGCCCGCTCTGGGGGCTGCCGCAGGTCAACTACGGCGCCAGGGCCGGCTTATCGAACGTCATGTCTCCCGGCGACGTGAGCGCGCTCAGCCTTTCAGACGATGTCGCCTTCCGCGTATTGTTCGAGACACCACCGCAAAAACCCTCGCAACTCTACTGGCGCGGGCCGGTGCTGTGGGATTTTGACGGCCGTGCCTGGCGCGCCGGTCAGATCTACACCGTCGATTCGTTCGATTACGAGGCTTTGGGTCCGCCGCTGATCTATACGGTAACGCTGGAACCTCACGACCAGCGCTGGATGTTCGCCGTAGACCTGCCGTCGCGCGCGGCGCCCAACAGCTATTTTTCTTCGGATTACCAAATGTTGGCACGGCGGCCGGTGCGCGAGCGCATCCGCTACGACGTGCGCTCGATACCATCCTATCGTGCGGGGGTCAACGAACAACGGATGCAGTTGCGTCGTGCGCTGCGGCTTCCCGATGGTGCGGCGCCACGGGCGCAGGCGCTGGCCGCCTCCTGGCGCGCCGATACTTCCGGGCATCGCGACATCATGCGGCGGGCGCTGACGATGTTCCGGGAACAGCCTTTCACCTATACGCTGGCGCCGCCGGAACTCGGCGACAATCCTGTCGATCAGTTCCTGTTCGAAACCCGTAGCGGATTCTGTGAGCATTACGCTTCGGCATTCACCTATTTGATGCGCGCCGCCGGCGTTCCCGCGCGTGTTGTAACCGGTTACCTCGGCGGCGAGATGAATCCGGTGGACGGCTACCTCATCGTGCGCCAGTCCGAGGCGCATGCCTGGACCGAGGTCTGGCTGTCCGGCGAGGGGTGGGTGCGGGTAGACCCGACCGCAGCGGTTTCACCACTGCGCATCGAGAGCGGATTGGCTGCGGCGGTGCCGGAAACCGATCAGGCCATTCTGGGGGCGCGCAATCGTCTCGAGTGGCTGCGGCAGACCCGCTTCGCCTGGGATGCCGTCGCCAACGCGTGGAACCAGTGGGTGCTGGGCTACAACCCCGAAAGGCAGGTGCGTTTCCTGTCGCAGATGGGTTTGGCCCAGGCGACCTGGCAAAACATGGTTATCGCGCTAATTGCTACCAGCGGCATCATCCTGCTGGTGCTGGCGGCGTTGCTGCTTGTGCGGCTCACTGCGCGGCGCATGGATCCAGTGCAACGCGCTTACGCCAGGTACTGCCAGGCAATGGCCCGGCGCGGTGCGCCGCGCAAGCCCAGTGAAGGACCGCGCGACTTCGCGGCCAGGGTGTCGCTGCAGTTTCCGCACCTGAGAGACACGGTTCAACGTATCGCTACACTGTACGTGGCGCTGCGTTACGGTGGCGAAAAGAATCCGCGTGTCCTCGAGCAATTCCGCCGGGCAGTGACCAGCCTGAGATAAAGTCCTGTCGGACGAGGCTAGAGCAAGATTTCCCGGGACATTCCGCTGCGTTGCAAAATCTTGCGCAGCGAGGCGAGCGCCTCGATCTGGATCTGCCGCACTCTTTCCCTGGTCAGGTTCAGGCTTTGCGCCAGCTTTTCGAGCGTGTGGATCTCCGAGCCGTTGAGCCCGTAGCGCCTCTCGATCACACTGCGCTGGCGTTCGTTCAGCTGATTCAGCCACTCACGCACATAGGTTTCGATTTCCGCGCTCTCCAGCCCGCTATCCGGCTGCGGGGTGTTTTCGTCGGCGATCGACTCACCGACTGAAAGCATGGGATCGATTTCCAGGGGTGCATCAAGCGAGGTCATGCGCTCGTTGAGCGCCAGCAGGCGGCGCACGTCCTCGACCCGCAGGTCCAGGAGGTGCGCAACGTCATCCGGGCCAGGGTCGCACTCCGAGTGCGTCTCTAAATGGCGCATTGCCCGCAGGACCGTATTCAGTTCCTTGATCACATGCACAGGCAGCCGGATGGTGCGCGACTGGTACATGATGGCTCGTTCGATGCTCTGACGGATCCACCACGTGGCATAGGTGGAAAAACGGAAGCCGCGTTCGGGATCGAATTTCTCTAGCGCGTGGATGAGGCCGAGGTTGCCTTCCTCGATCAGGTCAAGCAGCTGCAGCCCGCGGCTGGTGTAGTGCTTGGCGATGTTCACGACCAGCCTGAGATTGTGTTCGATCATCTTCTGGCGTGAGCCGAAATCTCCCCGCTTGACCAGGCGCGCGTAGCGGACCTCCTCTTCGATCGTAAGCAGCGCGTTATGCCCGATGTCATTGAAATAGAGCTGGGTGACATCGCTGAGGATGTCGGTACCGAAATAGTCGTTGACGGCGGCCTCTTCGACGGGCGCGAGTTCCTCGACGCCGTCGTCCTGTGAAACATAATTCTCTTCGTTCATGAAATCCGCTCAGGCAGGTACTGCAGCGGATCGATCGGTTTGCCGAGCCGGCGGATCTCGAAATGCAGGGCGACCCGGTCGCTGTCCGAATTGACCATTTCCGCGATCTTCTGGCCCTTGGCCACCGATTGCCCTTCTTTCACCAGGATCTGGCTGTTGTGTGCGTAAACGCTCAAGTACGAAGTATTATGCTTGATGATGATCAGTTTGCCGTACCCGCGAAGACCGCTGCCACTGTAGACGACTTTTCCGGGCGCACTCGCGAGCACGGCTTGTCCGGACCGGCCTTCTATCCCGACGCCCTTCTGGTTCGTTCCTTCCCCGAAACCGTAAATCAGTTTTCCCTCGGTCGGCCACTCCCAAAACAATCTCGCGTCTGCACCTGCGCCGTCTTTTGGCGCCGCACTTGCCGGTGCCTTCGCTGCCGGCTTGGCGGCAGCCACTGCTGCAGGCGTTGGAGACGGCGCTGTCGTCGGCGCTGAGGCTGCTGCGGGCTTCGGCGTTGCTGCTTTCAACTGCGCCAGCGCCTGTTCCGAGTAACGCAGCTTGCGCGCTTTCGGCTCGGCCTTGATCGGTACTACGACCGGCGCAGGCGGGATCTCCGCTGGTAGCGGCACGGCCTGCGGAGCCGCCAGTTCGCCGACGCTATCGGGTGGGAACAGCCGCAGGCGTTGCTCCGGACGAATCAACGCCGCATCCTCGAGATTGTTCCAGGCTGCGAGTTCACGGTAATCCTGGCCGTAATCCAGCGCGATGCTGTAGAGCGTGTCGCCTTTCTTGACGACGTGGAATTCCGGGCGCCAATCGCCTTCGCGGTAAGGCTTGGTGATCGGCTCATCCGTGCTTGCGGGAACCGGCGTCTCGGCTTTCTTGACCGTTGGTGCGGCGGGCGCACCTGCCGGAGCGGGTGCCTCGGCTTGGGATGCGGCGGCAGCCGAAGCTGCGACAGCCGGAGCCGTGGCAGTCGGAGCCGTGGCAGCCGGAGCGCTGGTAACAGGCGCGGCAGCAGTGGGCGTGGTAGGCGGAGATGAGGTCGGAGCGGGGCGGGACGCATTCGGTGAACGCTCGAGTACCGGAGCGGCCGTAGGTGTGGATGCGCAACCCGCGCCGAGCACTGCGATCAACTCGGCGAGCAGGAGCGGCCACGAAATTGCCTTGCAACCCGAGGCGCTGTTCAAGTCGATACCCCCGCAATCAGCGGAACGAAATTAACATCGTCCAGCACCGATTGGCTGAATCCATCGTGGTCACGCTCGACCAGCACCAGGCGCTGTTCGCGCGTGCCCAACGGCAGTACGAGGTGCCCGCCTTCCACCAATTGCGCCGCCAGCGCCTCGGGTATGTGGGTGGCCGCCGCCGCCATCACGATAGCGTCGAATGGGCCGCCGTCCTGCAGTCCGTGACGGCCGTCGCCATGCCTGAGTTTGACATTGCGGATTCCCAGTTCGCGCAATCTCACGCGCGCCTTGGACAACAGGCCGGCGAGGCGTTCGATCGAGTAGACTTCGCGCGCCACACGCGATAGTACAGCAGCCTGGTATCCGCAACCGGTGCCGATCTCGAGCACTTTGCCAAGGGCGCGGCCGGCGCGCGCCAGTTCGACCATGCGCGCGACGGTGAACGGATTGGAGATGGTCTGGCCGAAGCCGATGGGCAGCGATACGTCGTCGTAGGCACGGCTCGCCAGCGCCTCGTCAACGAACATGTGGCGCGGCACATCTGCCATCGCGCCCAGCACCACTTCGTCTTTTACTCCCTGGTCTCGCAGGCGTTCCACCATGCGCATGCGGGTGCGTTGGGAGGTCATTCCGATGCCGCTGAGCCTGCTGTTCATGTCGTGTCGAAATGACTGTCGTGCCAGTGGATTAGATTAGTGCCGGTTCCTTTAGCCAGTCGCGCACGCTTTCCAGCCTGGCGTACTGCGTCAAATCGATTTGCAGCGGCGTCACCGAAATCATCCGCTTCGCAACCGCGTAAAAATCCGTGCCCTCGCCCGCATCCTCCGCGTCGCCTGCCGCGCCGATCCAGTACACCGCTTCTCCGCGCGGGTTGGTGGACTTTATCACCGGCTCGGACTTGTGCCGCCGTCCCAGCCTGGTCACCGCCGACCCCGTCAACTGATCGGCGGGCACATCCGGCACATTGACGTTGAGCAGCAGCGGAAATGCAATCGGCCGCCGACGAAACCGCTCCACCATGTTGCACACCGCCTGCGCCGCGGACGGATAATTGCCCGCAGCCTTGCTCGCCAGCGACACCGCGATCGAAGGAATGCCCAGGAGAAATCCTTCGGTCGCCGCCGCCACAGTCCCGGAGTATATGGTGTCATCGCCCATGTTGGCACCGTGATTGATTCCCGAAATCACCATGTCCGGAAGCCGGTCCAGCATCCCGGTCACAGCGAGGTGCACGCAGTCGGTGGGCGTGCCGTTGACGTAGTGAAAGCCGTTGTGCGAGCGCCGGACCTGCAACGGACGATCAAGGGTAAGCGAATTGCTGGCGCCGCTGTGGTAGCGCGACGGGCCGACCCCCCCGATATCGGCAAGTTTTGACAACGCTTCGGCAAGCGCAGCGAGGCCGGGTGCGAAGTACCCGTCGTCGTTGCTCAGAAGAATACGCATCGAAGAGAAGAACTGCGAAAATTTGGTCGGGGCGAGAGGATTTGAACCTCCGACCACCTGCACCCCATGCAGGTACGCTACCAGGCTGCGCTACGCCCCGAATCGAGAGCGGATTATAGCAGAGGCCCTGCGCGCGGCATCTATCAGGCGCGCAGGATGTCGAGCAGACTCTGGATTTCCCGGCGCAAAGTCGCGGGATTGAATCTGGAAGCAGGCGACTTGAGTTGCACTGCGGCCTCATCCAGCCGCGCCCGCGCACCGCTGATGGTGAATCCCTGTTCGTACAGGAGTTCGCGGATGCGCCGAATAAGCAGAACTTCGTGGTGCTGATAATAGCGCCGGTTGCCACGCCGCTTCACCGGTTTTAGCTGGGTGAACTCCTGCTCCCAGTAGCGCAGCACGTGCGGCTTGACTCCGCATAACTCGCTGACCTCACCAATAGTGAAGTAGCGTTTTGCGGGGATCGGCGGCAGCGGAGTCTTAGGACTGCTGCTGTTGTGGTTGCTGCTGTCCACCGTAGTTCTTTTCAACCATCGCCTTCAGTTTCTGGCTGTCATGAAAGGTCACGACCCGACGCGCCGTAATCGGAATTTCCTCGCCGGTCTTGGGATTGCGGCCCGGCCGCTGTGGCTTGTCGCGCAGCTGGAAATTGCCGAAACCGGACAGCTTCACGCCCTCCCCTGCCTCGAGCGCAATGCGCACTTCCTCGAAGAAGGACTCCACCATGTCTTTGGCTTCGCGCTTGTTCAGGCCGACTTTCTCGAACAACAGATCCGCGAGGTCTGCTTTGGTCAGTGTCATGACTTCACCTTATTGTCTCAGCTTGGCACCGTATTCTTGCTCCAGGACGTTGCGCAGGCCCGCAATCGCGGCGTCCACCTCGACATCCGTCAGAGTCTTTTGAGTATCTTGCAATAACACACGGAAAGCAAGACCTTTTTTCCCGTTTTGGATGCCCTTTCCACGGTACACATCGAACACCTGGACCTGGTGAACGATTGCCGGTTTCGCCCGCAAAAGCCCGTCCAGAATGGCTTGCACGGGGGTGGCCTCGTCCACGGTTACCGCCAGGTCGCGGCGCACCGGGGGAAACTTGGAAACCTCCCGATATTGCGGCAGCGGCAGCGCCAGCAACGGTCCGGCGTCGACTTCGAAGGCAACCAGCGGCTGAGGCAACTCGTACTTCTTTTGCCATTTCGGGTGCAATTCGCCGATCCAGCCTATGACTACGTCATCCAGGATGACCCGCGCCCCACGTCCGGGGTGCAGTGCGGGGTGAACAAGCGGTTCGAAGCGCGCGCCCCTGGCAGAAATCAACGTCTCCAGGTCTTTCTTTACGTCGAAAAAATCCACGCCCCGCGCCGGAATGCCCCACTGCTCCTCGTCCACAGGACCATACGCCGCCGCCGCCACACGCATCGGTTGGCCGATCCCCGCGACGTCGAGTTCGCCGTCCCTGACGGCAGGATCGCGCAGGAACGCCCGCCCCAACTCGAACACCCGCACTCGCTCCACTTTGCGATTCAGATTGTAGACAACGTTCGCAACGAGCCCGCCGATCAATGTGGAACGCATGACCACCATCTGGCTGGCGATCGGGTTGAGCAGGCGGATCGGATCGGCATTGCCGGCAAAATCCGCCTCCCAGGAGACATCCACGAAACTGTAGTTGACCACTTCCTGGTATTCGGCTGCCGCCATCTGGCGCCGCAGGTCGTGCACCGAGCGCCGATGATCCGAAAGCGGCAACATCGTACTCGACGCAACGGGGGGCTGCGCGGGAATGCGCTCGAAACCATATACCCGTGCCACTTCTTCGATCAGGTCTTCCTCGATTTCTATGTCGAAGCGGTAAGAAGGCGGGGTGACCACAAAGACTTCCTCGGCGCCTGCGCCCTCGCGCCGCAACGTCAGGTTCAGACGGCTGAAGATGTCGGCCATATCTTCCGCGCTAACCGGCACGCCGATGACCTTGCGTGCGCGCGCCACCCGCAAGCGCACCGGGCGGGTCTGCGGCAACTGCGCCACGGTATCGTCCGCAGGCCCGGATTCTCCGCCACAAATGTCCAGGATCAGCCGGGTGGCACGCTCGATGCCGTCGATGTTGTTGTTGAAATCGACGCCGCGTTCAAAGCGGTGAGAGGCGTCACTGAGGAAGTTGTAGCGCCGCGCGCGTCCGGCGATCGCGTCCGGAAAGAAGAACGCGACCTCGAGGAAGACGTTGCGGGTATCCAGGTCCGCCTTGGTGCTGTCACCGCCCATGATGCCCGCGAGCCCGATCGGCCCGCTGGCATCGGTGATCGCCAGCACATTCTCGTCGATCTCAACGACCTGCTCGTTGAGCAGTTTGAGTTTCTCGCCCTTGCGACCGACGCGCACATCTATGCCGCCGCTGAGCTTTTCAAGGTCGTAGACGTGCACCGGCCGGCCGAGTTCGATCATCACGTAATTGGTAACGTCCACCAGCGCTGAAATCGAACGCTGCCCGGAGCGTTCGAGTCGCTGCTTCATCCACTCCGGTGTGGGCGCCCTCGCGTTGACGTTTCGGATCACCCGCCCGGTGAAGCGCCCGCAACCCTTCGGATCCGAAATCCGCACCGCAAACCTGGCGTTGCTCCTGGCGGGTACGGGACGCGTGTCCGGAGGTTTCAGCGGCGCGGCGGTCAACGCCGCCACTTCGCGCGCGACGCCAAGCACCGACAGGCAGTCGGCGCGATTGGGCGTGAGCTTGATCGTCAGCACCTTGTCATCCAGCTCCAGCACCTTGCGCACGTCGTTTCCGGGCACCGCATCCGCGGAAATCACCAGCAGACCACTATGATCGTCCGACAGTCCGAGCTCGCGAGCCGAACACAGCATGCCGCGACTTTCCACTCCACGCATGGTCGCGGCCTTGATTTCGAGCGGCTTGTCCGCCGATTCACCCGGCAGCCTGGCGCCGACCAGTGCGCACGGCGCCTTCATCCCCCTGAACACGTTGGGCGCGCCGCAGACGATGGCGAGCGGCGCGCCGCTGCCGACGTCGACACTGCACACCGTGAGCTTGTCCGCATTCGGGTGTTTCTCGACGCTGAGCACCTGGCCCACCACCACGCCTTTGAACTGCGGCGCCACGCTCACGATGCTCTCCACCTCCAGGCCGGACATGGTCAGCAGATGCGCGAGCGCCTCCGTGGTCAAAGGCGGATCGACCAGCGTGCGCAACCAATTTTCCGAGAACTGCATTTTTTTGCCATTAACCGCCAAGGCGCGAGGAGCGCCAGGGACTACAAGAAAAATCCACGAAATGGAAAAGCAACCGTGGTGGACTCAGCTTGTTCCGCATTCTGTTCCGCATACATGGACCTGCTGGCGTTCCTGATGTACACCGCAGGAGATAGGCAAATCAATCATGGCCTTTCAATTGAATTGTTCGAGGAAGCGAAGATCGTTTTCGAAGAATAGCCGCAGGTCGTTGATGCCATAGCGCAGCATCGTCAGTCGCTCGAGCCCGCTGCCGAAGGCGAAACCGATGTAGCGCTCCGGGTCGAGGCCGAAGTTGCGCACGACGTTGGGATGCACTTGCCCGGCTCCGGAAATTTCCAGCCAGCGGCCTTCGAGCGGCCCGCCCGGAAACGCCATGTCAATCTCGGCGGAGGGTTCGGTAAAAGGAAAAAATGAAGGGCGGAAGCGCACCCGCAAGTCGTCGGTCTCGAAGAAGCGGCGGAGGAAATCAGTGTACACGCCCTTCAAATCCGCAAAACTGATGTGTTCGTCGATCCACAGACCTTCCACCTGGTGAAACATCGGCGAGTGCGTCGCATCGGAATCCACGCGGTAGGTGCGCCCCGGCGCGATAGCCTTGATCGGCGGCTTGCGCGAGCGTGCGTAACGCACCTGGATCGGACTGGTATGGGTACGCAGCAGCAATCCCCCCTCGACGTAAAAGGTGTCATGCATCGAGCGGGCGGGATGGTTCTCGGGCTGATTGAGCGCGGTGAAGTTATACCAGTCGGTTTCAACCTCCGGCCCGTCGGCGACATCGAATCCGGTCGAGCGAAATATGCCTTCGACGCGCTGCCAGGTACGGATGACCGGATGAATGCCGCCGCGGCCGCGGCCTCGCCCCGGCAAGCTGACATCGAGGGCCTCCTGCGCCAGGCGGGCTTCCAGCGACCGCGCCTGGATGGCCTCGCGGCGCGCCACAAGAAGCGCTTCAACGTTCTCTTTTGCCAGATTGATCAGCGCACCGGCGCTCGGGCGTTCGGCGGCAGGCAACTTGCCAAGACCTTTTAGTTTTTCGGTGAGCGCGCCGGTCTTTCCGAGAAAGCGTGCCTTCGTCTGCTCAAGTTGTGCGAGATCGGCAGCCCGCTCGAACGCGGATTTTGCATCGGCGACGATCTTTTCCAGGCTGTCCATGGGTCACTGCCGTCCCGTGAATAAAAAAAGGAGGCTTCAGGGCCTCCTTTTTCGCTGTCTGTCCGAATCAGGCACCGAGGCTGGCTTTCGCCTGACTCGCAATCTTTTCGAAAGCCTGTTTATCGAACACTGCAATATCGGCGAGCACCTTGCGGTCGACCTCGACCGATGCTTTCTTCAGGCCGTTGATCAGCGTGCTGTAGGTCAGACCGAATTCGCGTGCCGCGGCATTGATCCGCACGATCCACAGCGCGCGGAAATCACGCTTCTTCTGGCGGCGATCACGGTAGGCATACTGCCCGGCCCGCATCACCGCCTGTTTGGCAATACGGTAAACGTTGCCGCGGCGGCCGCGGAAACCCTTGGCTTTGGCGAGGACTTTTTTGTGCCGCGCGTGCGCGGTTACTCCGCGTTTGACTCTTGGCATGGCGCTCCCCCTTACGCGTACGGAAGCATGGCACGGATATGCCCGTGGTCCGGTCCCGACACGGCCGTCGTGCCGCGCAGATGGCGCTTGCGCGTGGTCGACTTCTTGGTAAGGATGTGGCGCAGGTTGGCCTGCGAGCGTTTGAAGCGGCCGTTACCCCGCGCGCGGAAACGCTTGGCTGCGCCGCTCTTGGTCTTCATCTTGGGCATGAATCGATTCCTCATAATTTAGCCTGACGCCGGGTGGCCGCAGGCGGCGCTTTGGAACCCGGACATCACTTGTTTGACAACGATGACTCTCGAATATTGACCGGCTATTGACAACGCCCATTCGCCGATCCCAGCCGGACACCCGTTACTGACTACCCTTTCGCAATCACTTCTTCCTGGGCGACAGCACCATAACCATCTGCCGGCCCTCCATCTTTGGAAACTGCTCGACGGCGCCATAAGGCTCGAGGTCTGCCTTAACGCGCTCAAGCAGTTTGACGCCAAATTCCTGATGCGCCATTTCGCGGCCGCGAAAACGCAACGTCACCTTGGTCTTGTCGCCTTCCTCCAGGAAACGGATCAGGTTGCGCAGCTTGATCTTGTAATCGCCTTCATCGGTGCCGGGTCGGAACTTCACTTCCTTGACCTGAATCTGTTTCTGTTTGAGTTTCGCCTCGTGTCTTTTCTTGGCTTCGCTGTACTTGAACTTGCCGAAATCCATTAGCCGGGCGACCGGCGGTTTTGCCGTTGGTGCGATTTCCACCAGGTCGATTTCCAGTTCCTCCGCCATGGCATTCGCCGCGGCGAGGCTGACAATCCCGATTGGCTCACCCTTGATGCCGATGAGCCGGACCTCGGGCGCGGTGATCTCGCCGTTGATCCTGACGTCCTTATCCTGAGCTATGAGCAAACCTCCATCAAAAAATTAAGCCGTACTTCCCCCATTGGGCAATTCAGATCTCAGCCGTGCGACAAAGGCGTCGAACGACATCTGGCCGAGATCAGCACCCGCCCGGGTACGCACGGCGACGGCGTTTGCAGCCACCTCCTTATCCCCGACGATCAACTGATAGGGAAGCTTCTGCAAACTATGTTCGCGAATTTTATAGGTAATTTTCTCGTTTCTCAAGTCCGCAAAGGCGCGTAGCCCTGCCTGCTTGAGGCGCTCGGCCAGCCCGCCGGCATACTCGGCCTGATGTTCGGAGATGTTCATGATCACCACTTGGTGTGGAGCCAGCCATAGCGGCATCGCCCCGGCGTGGTTCTCGATGAGGATGCCAATGAAGCGCTCCAGGGATCCCAAAATCGCCCGATGGAGCATAACCGGGGGCTTCCTGGCGTTATCTTCGGCGACGTACTCGGCGCCCAGCCGCTTCGGAAGCTCGAAATCGATCTGCAGAGTGCCGCACTGCCAAACCCTGCCGATCGAATCCTTGAGAGAAAACTCGATCTTCGGACCATAGAAGGCCCCCTCTCCGGGGTTGAGTTCCCATTTGAGGCTCTTGGCGTCCAGCGCCGCCTTGAGCGCCGCTTCGGCCCGGTCCCAGGTCTGCTCCGAACCGATGCGTTTGGCCGGCCGGGTCGACAGTTTGATCAGGATCTCGTTGAAGCCGAAGTCGGCGTACACCTTTTGCAGCAACTCGATGAACGCCGATGCCTCTTCCTGCACCTGGTCCTCGGTGCAGAAAATATGCGCGTCGTCCTGGGTGAATCCGCGCACGCGCATGATCCCGTGCAAAGCGCCTGAGGGCTCGCTGCGGTGGCAGGCGCCGAACTCGGCAAAGCGCAACGGCAGGTCGCGGTAGCTCTTGATGCCCTGGTTGAAAATCTGCACGTGCCCCGGGCAGTTCATCGGTTTCACCGCGTATTCGCGCTTCTCCGACTCGGTGGTAAACATCAGTTCGCGAAAGTTCTCCCAGTGCCCGGATTTTTCCCACAGCACGCGGTCCATTACCTGCGGGGTGCGCACTTCCCGGTAGCCATGCCGTGACAGCGTTTCGCGCAGGTATTGCTCGACCTGCTGCCAGATCGCCCAACCCTTGGGATGCCAGAACACCATCCCGGGCGCCTCGTCCTGCAGGTGGAACAGGTCCAGTTGCCTGCCGAGCTTGCGGTGATCGCGTTTTTCGGCCTCCTCGATCCGGAACAGGTAGGCGTCGAGATCTTCCTTTTTCGCCCAGGCCGTGCCGTAGACCCGCTGAAGCATTTCGTTCTTCGAGTCGCCGCGCCAGTATGCCCCGGCGACCTTGAGAAGCTTGAAGACCTTGAGCTTGCCAGTCGACGGCACGTGCGGGCCGCGGCACAGATCGGTGAAGTTCGCCTGGGTGTACAGGGAAATCCGCTCCCCACCGGGGATTGCCTCGATGATCTGCGCCTTGTAGTGTTCGCCCTGGCTCCTGAAAAAGTTGACCGCCTCGGAGCGATCCACTACGCGCCGCTCGACCTTGATGTCGCGCTTGGCGATTTCCGCCATGCGCTTTTCGATGGCGGCAAGGTCCTCGGGGGTGAAGGCGCGCTTGTAGGCAAAATCGTAATAAAAGCCGTCTTCGATAACCGGGCCGATGGTGACCTGCGCTTCGGGATGCAGTTCCTTGACCGCGTGGGCCAGCAGGTGCGCGGTGGAGTGGCGCAGGATCTCCAGTCCGTCGGGATCCTTGTCGGTGATCACCGCCAGGTCTGCGTCCCGGTCTAACAAGTAAGAGGTGTCGACCAGCTTGCCGTCGACGCGGCCGGCGAGCGCGGCACGCGCCAGTCCCGCGCCAATCGAAGCGGCCGCTTCGGCGACCGTGACCGGCTTGTCGAAGGTCTTTTGCGAACCGTCTGGCAATCGGACGATGGGCATGGTTGTTAGTCTGGCCAGATGTAAAAAAAAAGTGCGGCCGAACCGCACTTTTTCGTCAGGGGAAAAACAGGTTCAGCAACGATACTGCGTCGGTCCAGTCGTGCAAGTTCGCGTACCCATTTTTGCCCTGCCCCCCCCGCCTGAAGTTGGTAGGCGCGATTGGACTCGAACCAACGACCCCCACCATGTCAAGGTGATGCTCTAACCAGCTGAGCTACGCGCCTGTTGAAGGCCGGATTCTAGCCGAAAGGATAGGGCCGTTCAAACTTCTTATCGGCGCCGCGCCGATTCCACGCCGGGAATATCCTGGACCAACGCGAGCAGGCGCGTGAGTTGCAGCAAGTCTTCAACTTCCAGGGTGAACGTCATCCTGGCATAGAGATCGCGGCTCACCGACTTGCTGGTGATAACCCGCACTTTCTCGCGTGTGATAATTTCCACGATGTTGCGCAACGGCGCCGGGTGAGCACCGGCGATGATCTCCACGTCCACCGGGAAGCGAGCGCTCCCGGCCTTTCCCCAATCGGCCGCGATCAGGCGCTCGGGCGCCAGGCGCGCGACGTTGCTGCAATCGCGCCGATGCACCGTCACACCGCGTCCACGTGTGACGAAACCCACGATCGGGTCCGGTGGCACGGGCTTGCAGCAGCGCGCCAGCACGGTAAGCAGTTTGTCTACTCCAACGACCAGAACTGCGCCGGCGCCGGGCCCGGCTGGCGATGGTGCCCGGATCTGGGCTGCTGGCGCTACCGGTGCTTTGTCGTCACCGAGCACCGCTTGCAGTTGTCGCGGCGTCACCTCGGCGCGGCCGAATGCGGCAAACAACTCCTCGACCCTGGCAAAATTCAACCGCGCCGCCAATTCATCGAAGTTCTGGCCGGTCTTGCCGAGGCGATGCAGTTCGCGCTCGAGCACGGCGCGACCATGGGCAGTCGCTTCCTCGAGCTGCTGTGAATTGAACCACTGGCGAACCTTGGCGCGTGCGCGATTGCTCTTGAGGTAGCCAAGCGCGGGATTGAGCCAGTCGCGCGACGGGCCGCCTTCTCTGGCGGCGATGACTTCCACGCGCTGGCCGTTGGACAGCGCGTAGGTCAGCGGAACGATCTGGCCGTTGACCTTGGCCCCGCGGCAGCGATGCCCTATTTCGGAATGCAAGTGATAGGCGAAGTCAACGGGCGTCGCGCCCCGCGGCAGGTCGATCACCCGGCCTTTTGGTGTCACCACGTAGACGCTGTCCTGGAACAGCTCGGTCTTGAAGTATTCGGCTAGCTCGCCGGCGTCCGCGAGTTCATCGCGCCAATCGAGGATCCGGCGCAGCCAGGCGATGCGATTGTCGAAAGCGGCGTCGCCCTTGACTGCTTCCTTGTAGCGCCAGTGGGCAGCGACGCCGAGTTCGGCGTGCTGGTGCATCTCGTGGGTGCGAATCTGCACTTCGAGCACCCTGCCTTGCGGCCCCACGACCGCGGTATGCAGCGACCGATAGTCATTGGCTTTCGGCTTGGCGATGTAATCGTCGAACTCCCGCGGTACCGGGGTCCACAGGTCATGCACCAGGCCGAGTACGGCGTAGCACGCCTTGACATCGTTCACCAGCACCCGCACTGCGCGCACGTCAAACAGATCTTCCAGGCCCAAGCCCTTCCCCTGCATCTTGCGCCAGATACTGTAGATGTGCTTCGGCCGACCCGCGACTTCCCCGGCGATACCGGCGGCTGCGAGTTCCGTGCGCAGCAACCCGACCACCCTGGCGATGTATGTCTCGCGATCCACGCGCTTCTCGTCCAGCTGGTGCGCTAGATTCTCGTAGGTGTGGGGCTCGCGGCAGCGGAACGCCAGGTCTTCCAACTCCCACTTGAGCTGCCATACGCCGAGCCGGTTGGCGAGCGGCGCGAACAGCTCCATGGTATCGGCGGCTGCAATCTCCCGAGCCTGTGCGCTGCCAGCTGCAGCCAGTTCCCGCAACAGTTGCACCTGATCCGCCAGCTTGATCATCACCACGCGCACGTCCTGGACCATCGCCAGCAGCATCTTGCGCAGCGACTCAAGCTGCGCCGCCCGCTCGGCCCGGCGGGGCGCCGACTCTGCCCGTCCGCGCAGCACCTGGATCTGCGCCATGCTCGCTACGCCTTCCACCAAGGCGGCTATATCCGGCCCGAAACGAACATTCAGAGCCTCGCGCTGCTCGCGGGAGGACGCTGGCACGCCGAGCAACAGCGTCGCCGCGATAGCTTCCCCATCGACACGCAGTGTGCTCAATATGCCGACGGCGGCGCGCACGTGTTCGATCCAGCCCCTGCCCGCCGGATGCAGGCTATCGGCGTAGTGCTCCTGTGCCCAGAGCTCGGCGCGCGCGACCAGTTCGCGTTCGGTCGGCGAGAGGCGCGCAGTCACCCCTTCCAGCCATTCGGCGGGTGCGGTATCGCTGCTGACTTCCCTGACCTTGACCATGCATTGAAAACCGAAATCAACGACCTTGCCAGTAACGCCGCTCGGTCTGCCTCCAGCCCGAGGTCTCGATCCCCGAACTGCTCATCCTGACCAGCACAGCCCCGGCCAAATCGGTACGAAGCAGTTCACTGCCCTGCTCGCGATAACGGCGAACCACGGCCGGGTGCGGATGGCCGAAACGGTTGCGGTAACCGACCGTAAAGACGACCAGCCGCGGTGCCACCGCGCGCACGAATTCCGCTGTGGAGGAGGTGCGGCTGCCGTGGTGGGGTGCAATCAGCACCTCGGCGGACAAATGCGCCGAAGAACTGCGCAGCAGCTCTATTTCGCTGCGTCGTTCGATGTCGGCCGGCAGCAACACGGCTCCGTAGGGAGAAACGATCCTGAGCACGCAACTGCGATCGTTGTCCTTGATGTCTGACGCATTATAACTTTCGCCTTCGGGATGAAGCATCTCGAAGGCCACGCCGTCCCAGTCCCAACGCTCTCCGGCGCGGCACCTCCTTGCCACTGCCGCTGCTTCGCTAACTGGGTGAAGCGCGGACAGCGGGGAGAACATCCACTGCACCGGCATCGCCTGCAACACCGCCAGCGCCCCGCCGCTGTGGTCGAGATCATCGTGACTGACGATGACGCCGTCCAGGCGGCGCACGCCGCTTGCGCGAAGATAAGGCACCACGATGCGTTCGCCGGCGCTCACCTGATCCGAAAATGCCGGCCCAGTGTCGTAAAGCAGCGCATGCTCGCGGGTCCGCGCGACCACCGCCAACCCCTGCCCGACGTCGAGTACGGTCAGCCACAACTCTCCGGGCGATGGCCGGGGCGGCAACCACAAGAACAGCGGTAACATGAGTCCGGCACCCACCCAACGCGACGGAAAACCCCGGGGCAGCAGCATCCACAGCGCACCGAGCATTGCCAGCGGCACTGCCCAGGGAGGCGGTGCATGTTGCTGCCAGGCGGCGTCGGGTACACGGTCCAGCGTTTCCAGCAGGCTCATACAAAGCGACATGACCGCGTGCGCGGCGTACGCAAGCCCATCGAACGGCACAACGGCAGCGAGCAGCGTGAGCGGCACCACGACCAGACTCACCATCGGTATGGCAACCGCATTTGCGATCGGTGACACCAGCGAAACCTGCTGAAACATCGCCAGCAATAGCGGCACTAGCGCCAGCGTCACCGCCCATTGGGTCCGCGCCCATGCGCCCAACCAGGAAAACCGGCCGATGCGCCCGCCTCCGGCCAGCATGATCACTGCGACTGCGCCGAAAGACAGCCAGAACCCGGCGGAAATCACCGCCATGGGATCGACGATAATTACCAGCGCCGCTGCGGCGGCCAGCACCACCAGCGGGCGCGTCATCCGTCCCAGCCAGAGCGCCACTGCCACGATCGCCAGCATGAAAACGGTTCGCTGCGCCGGCACCGCGAAACCCGAAAGTGCGGCATAGGCAACCGCGGCTGCCAGGCCTGCGGCGGCGGCGGCGCGCGCTGCCGGAAGGCGCAGGGTCAGCGATTCCGACCGACGCCAAAGTCGCAGCACCAGCAAGTACGCCAGGCTCGCGACCATGGTGATGTGCAGCCCGGAAATGCTCATCAGATGATTGACACCAGTGCGGGTAAAAACCCGCCACTGCGACGGCGGAATGGCACGCTGATCGCCCACCGCTAGCGCAACAATCACTCCGGCGTACGGCCGGCCATCAAGCGCGCGTAGCAGTCTGGCGCGCACCGCTTCGCGCGCGCGCTCGAGAACATATGCCGGCCGGTTCACCCGCACCACGACCAGGGTAGACGGCCGATCGGTTCTCACGTATCCGACCGCGCGTATTCCGCGCTCGAGCATCCAGGCCTCGAAATCGAATCCGCCCGGATTGGCGTTGCCATGGGGACGGCGCAGACGGGCGCTCAGGCGCCAGTGTTGTCCCGGGTGCAGGTCTGGAAGCTGTGCGGTGTCGGCCGCCTGGTACCAGGTGAGTGAAATCCGCGGGGGGACTTCGGCACCCGGCGTATGCGCCCTTTCGACATCGAAGACGAAGCGCACGCCGCGCTCGGCAGGCTGGGTCATTGCGGCGATGACCCCGGAAAGCTCGATGTCGCGTCCTTCCCATGAGTCCGGCAGTGCCGGTGCAAGACTCCAGTACCCCATCGCGGCCGACCAGAAAAAACCGCCGATCGCGAACGCCGCCGCGGCAATGGCGCGTGCTGCCATGCGTGCAAACGCACCCTTTCTGCGTCCGGCGAGCAGCCACAGCGCCGCCAAAGGAACCAGTACCGCCGTGCCGGTCAAATCAGGAAGCACGGGGCGCTGATGCAACCACCAGGCGCCCGCGATCAAGGCGGCAACGTTAACAATCATACACAGCGGTTCCGGTACAATCCGTCACCTTCATGCCACGCAAGTTTTTCCGCAAGTACCTGCCCAGCCACGAGAGCGTCCGCCGGAACCGGCACATTCGTTTTTTCGGCCCGGGGTTGCGTCACCCCAACCTGTGGCACCTGAACCGCAAATCCGTGGCGGGCGGCGCCGCCGTCGGCCTGTTCTGCGGACTGGTGCCGGGGCCGCTGCAAATGCTTTCAGCCGCGCTGCTGGCGATCCTGTTTCGCGTCAACCTTCCGGTGGCCGCGATCCTCACCTGGTACACCAACCCGTTCACTATCGTTCCGCTTTATTACGCCGCTTACAAGCTCGGCCTGTTCGTCACTGGCGGCAACGGCCAGGTCCTTCCGGGCGGGGATCTGGATCTATTCGGTCTGCCGATCGTCGAGTGGATGCCGACGCTCTACAACTGGCTGGCCACGATGGGCAAGCCGTTTTTTGTTGGCCTATTCCTGCTCGCGCTGATTCTCGCTGTTGCCGGCTATCTGCTGGTCATCGCCGCGTGGCGCGTACACGTCATGTTGGCGTGGAAAAAAAGGCGCCGGCGCGTGCGCAGTGGAGGCTAGCCTGGATTCAGTCGCCCATCCTCCAAGCGCAGCGTTCGCTGCATCCTCGCCGCGATCGTCGGATCGTGAGTTACCACCACAAAACTGGTGGCGAAATCGCGGTTCAGGTCGAGCATCAAGTCCAGCATGCCCTCCGCGGTGTGGCGGTCGAGGTTGCCGGTGGGCTCGTCGGCGAGCACGCAGGCCGGTTCGGTGACCAGCGCGCGCGCCAGGGCCGCGCGTTGGCGTTCGCCTCCGGAAAGCTCTCCCGGCGTGTGCGTCACGCGTGGCTCCAGGCCGACCCGTCGCAGGATCCCGGCCGCGCGCTTGCCGGCATCTGCCGGATCGAGGCGCCGGATCAGCAGCGGCATCGCCACGTTTTCCAGCGCCGTGAACTCCGGCAAGAGGTGATGGAACTGGTAGACAAAGCCGAGCGCGCGGTTGCGCAGCCTGCCCTTTTCCTTCTCGTTCAACGAGTCGAGCCGGTGGCCGAGCACGCTGACCTCTCCCGCACTCACGGCATCGAGCCCGCCGAGCAAGTGCAGCAGCGTGCTCTTGCCCGAGCCCGAGGCTCCGACGATCGCCACCGTTTCACCTCGCGCGACGCTGAAGTCGATGCCCAGCAAGACCGGGACGGTGTACTCGCCCTGGCGGAAGGTCTTCTGCAGATTGCGGCAGGAGAGAACGACTTCACTCATAGCGCAGGGCTTCGGCCGGACTGACCCGCGATGCGCGCAGGCTGGGATAAATCGTCGCCATCAGGCTCAACCCGAACGAGGTCAGGCCGATCACGACGACGTCCTTCACATGCAGATCCGATGGCAGGTCGCTGATGTAGTACACGTCCTTGGCGAGGAACTGGATGCCCAGGACGCGCTCGATCGCCGGGATCACCACCTCGATGTTCGCTGCCAGCAGCACCCCGCCGATCACCCCGGCGATCATGCCGACCGCGCCGATCAACGCCCCCTGAATGATGAAGATCCGCATGATCTCCCCTGGCGCAGCGCCAAGCGTGCGCAGGATGGCGATGTCGGCGCGCTTGTCGGTGACCGCCATCACCAGCGTGGAAACGATGTTGAATGCCGCCACCGCGACGATGAGCACGAGAATGATGAACATCACCCGTTTCTCGATCTGAACCGCGCGGAAGAAATTCGCGTGGCTGCGCGTCCAGTCGGTGGCATAGACCTCGCCGCTCAGCGTGCGCATCAGCTCGCGCGCCACGAACGGGGCCTTGAACAGATCGTGGAGCTTCAGCCGTACCCCCGACACCTTGTCGTCCAGGCGGTAGAGCGTCTGCGCGTCCGCGAGGTGCATGAACGCGAGGCCAGCGTCGTATTCGGCCATGTCCACTTCAAAAATGCCGACCACTTCGAACTGCTTGAGCCGCGGCAGAATGCCGGCGGGCGTCACCTGCCCCTGCGGGGCGATCAGCACGATCCTATCGCCGACGCGGGCGCCCACGCTCATCGCCAGATCGATGCCCAGAACGATGCCGAAACGCCCGGGCCTCAGCTCGTCGATGCTGCCCGAGCGCATATGCTGTCCTACATCGGCGACTTGAGCTTCGGCGGCGGGAACGACTCCGCGTACCAGCGTTCCCTGCACGGTGCCGCGATGGGAAATCAGCCCCTGCGCAGTAATATACGGCGCCGCCGCGACCACTTCCGGATGGCCCTGCGTTTGCGCAGCGATCTTCTGCCAGTCGGAGAGTTTGCCGTCCAGGCCGATGATCTGCACGTGCGAAGCAACGCCCAGAATGCGCGAGCGCAACTCCTTCTGGAATCCATTCATCACCGAGAGCACAACGATCAATGCGGCCACACCCAGCGCGACGCCCAGCATCGAGGTGATGGAAATGAAGGAGATGAAATGATTGCGCCGCTTGGCCCGCGTGTAGCGAAGCCCGACAAACAACTCGTACGGCGTCAGCATGAAATATTCAAATGAGCGGGATGGCGTGGTCGGGTGGCGAGGCAAAGTCTGCCACATTCCGGCGCCTATGACTAAGCGGCCAGGGGAAGCTCTGCCACCGGCGGCGGCACCGATGTCGCGTGCTAAACTCGGCGCAGCTCCAGTCACCTCTTCCGTGCGTACCGTCACCCTGTTTGTTCCTTCCCTGTTCTGGCCCGAAACGGGCGATACGCGTTCTTATTCCGGACTGAGGCTGCCGGCGCTGGAAACGCTCTTGAGCCGCGGCAGCGCGAGCCGGCGCGCATGCGAAAACGAGTCCGCCTGGCTGTGCCAGAGATTCGGTGTGCGGAAGCAGATCGACTGGCCTGTCGCGCCGCTGGCCTATGCCGGTGACGGCGGAATACCCGGTAGCGGGTACTGGTTGCGCGCCGACCCGGTGCACCTGCGCTTGCATAACGACGGGTTGATGCTGCTGGCCCCGGAAACCCTGGAAATCACTGAGGACGAATCTCGTGATCTAACTAAGGCGCTCAATCGCCAGTTCGGGGTGGACGGTTTCGTTTTTCACGCGCCGAATCCGCGACGCTGGTACTTGAAAATGCCGCAGGCACCGAAGATTCGCACCGTCGCCCTGAAGCAAGCGATCGGCTGCGATGTCAACCGCCTGCTCCCCGCGGGCGAAGAGCGTCTGCACTGGCATCGGATTTTCAATGAAGTGCAGATGCTGCTGCACACCCATCCGGTCAACACAAAGCGCGACAATCGCGGTGTGGCGGTGGTGAACAGCCTGTGGTTCTGGGGCGGCGGCATTCTGCCTGTCTCAAGCAGTTCCTTAGATGCGATTCAAAGCGATGATCCTCTTGCCGTGGGCCTGGCAATGTCCGCGGGTATCGTTACCGCGGCGCTTCCCGCGAGCGGCGGAATCACTGCCGGGATCAATTCGCTTATTGTCATTGCCGATGCGGAACTCGAATTCATGCGCGGCAACGCTGCCGGCTGGCGAGACGCGCTCGAAACCCTGGAAGCGCGGTGGTTCGTACAGATTTTCGACTGGTTACGAGCAGGCAGTGTCGATGAGGCGGTGGTCGCCACCGTCGCAGATGGCCACAGCTACGAGTGGTCGGTCACGCGCGGCGCTCGCTGGAAAATATGGAAAAGGCCGCGCTCGCTGGCTCACCACGCCGGCAATATCCTGCGCCAACGCGACTCGGCGCGCCCTGCGTGAGCGCCCCGCGTATCGTCACCCGCCGCGTGCCGCAGACGGCGTTCGAGGTATTGCTCGCCGCTGGCGTGCATCCGGTGCTGGCGCGCATCTACGCTGCGCGCAGCATAAGCACGCCGCAACAGCTCAATACCTCGCTCAAAGGGCTGGTCGCGGTCGACCGCCTGAAAAACTGCGTGGAAATGGCGCGACTGCTTGCCGATGCGATCGCTGCCGGGCAGCGCCTGCTGATCGTCGCCGACTATGACGCCGACGGCGCCACTGCCTGTGCGCTGGGGATGATCGCCCTGCAAAGCCTCGGCGCGCAGGTGGATTACCTGGTGCCCAACCGCTTCGAGTACGGCTACGGCCTCACGCCGGAAGTCGTTGCCCTGGCCGCGGCGCGTCGGCCCGACTTCCTGATCACCGTCGACAACGGCATCGCCAGCATCGATGGCGTGGAGGCAGCGCGCCAGCTCGGTATCGACGTGCTCATCACCGATCACCATCTGCCCGCTGCACATCTACCCGCCGCGGCCTGCATCGTCAATCCGAATCAACCGGGCTGCGATTTCCCGAGCAAAAACCTGGCAGGGGTGGGCGTCATGTTCTACGTGCTGCTAGCGCTGCGCGCCGAGTTGCGCGCGCGAGGCTGGTTTGACGGCCGCGAGGAACCAAACCTCGCCGACCTGCTGGACTTGGTCGCGCTCGGGACCGTCGCCGACGTCGTGCGGCTCGACGACAACAACCGCATCCTGGTGGACCAGGGATTGAGGCGCATCCGCGCCGGCCGGACCCGCCCGGGCATAGCCGCATTGTTGCGGGTGGCCGGCCGCGACCCGGCGCGCGCGTCTGCATACGATCTCGGCTTCGTGCTCGGCCCGCGGCTCAACGCCGCCGGCCGGCTCACCGACATGAGCGTGGGCATCGAGTGCCTGCTGGCACGCGACGGTGGCCGCGCCGCCGAACTGGCGGCACAACTCGACACCCTCAACCGCGAACGCCGCGATATCGAGGCGGGAATGCAGGAAACCGCGCTCGCGCTGACGCAGCGTATCGCAGCCGCGGATTCCTACAGCCTGAGCCTGTACGACGAGAACTGGCATCAGGGTGTGGTCGGAATCCTCGCCGCACGCCTGCGTGAACGCTATCATCGTCCGGTGATCGCGTTCGCACCCGGAGCCGAGGGCGAGGCTAAGGGTTCGGGTCGCTCCATACCGGGTCTGCACCTGCGCGACGCCATCGATTTGGTATCGAAGCGCCATCCCGGCCTGATCCTGCGCTTCGGCGGCCACGCCGCCGCAGTGGGCCTTACGTTACGCAGCGCCGACATCGCTGCGTTCGAGACTGCGTTCGAACACGCCGTGCGCGAACTGCTGACGCCTGCGGATCTCGAGCGCGAGATCGAAACCGACGGCGCGCTGGAAGCCGACGACATCAACCTGCCGTTCGCGGATCTGCTTGCGGTTCAGGTTTGGGGCCATGGATTCGCACCCCCTTCGTTTCTTGGCGCGTTCGAAGTGGCGGAGCAGAAAATCGTCGGCGGCCGGCACCTGAAGTTGCGTTTGCGCCGCCAACCCGCCGAACCGGCGTTCAATGCCATTCTGTTTGGCCGCGGGGCACCCCTTCCCTCGCGCGTGTCCGCGGTCTACCGTGTGCAGGTCAACGAGTTCAACGGCATGCGCTCGGTGCAATTGGTGCTCGATCACTGGCAGCCGGATAGCAATTAAGGAGACGGCGTGGACTTCTACTGGTTGCAGGGGACGGAATTGGAACGGTTACCCGCCTTCGCCACCAGTCTCGCCATTGGACTGCTGATCGGGCTGGAACGCGAGCGCCACCCCGGTACCAAAGCCGGGTTGCGCACCTTCGCCCTCACCGCGTTGTTCGCGGCGGTCGCCGCGCTGCTCAGCGAAGAATCCGGCTCGGCGGCAATTCTGGTCATCGGGCTGGTGATCGTCGCCGCGATGATCGTCATCGCAAACGCGCGCGACCCTGATCAGCGCGACCCCGGCACCACCACGGTCGTCGCCTTGCTGCTGTGCTACGGGCTGGCGGTCATGACGTGGTTCGAGTACCAGACATTGGCGGTGATGCTGGCAATCGTCACCGCCAGCCTGCTGTACTTCAAGACCGAATTGCGCGGCATCACCGCGAGGCTCGAACGCCGCGATCTGGTTTCGATCCTGCAGTTTGCGGTGTTGATGTTCATCGTGCTGCCCATCCTGCCGGACCAGGATTTCGGCCCGTACGGCGCACTCAATCCCTATCAGATCTGGACCATGGTGGTGCTCATTTCCGGAGTCAGCCTCGCCGGCTATCTCGCCGTGCGCTTGGTGGGCCTGCGTTACGGCGCGCCTTTGCTTGGATCCCTCGGCGGGCTGGTATCCAGCACCGCCACTACGCTGATTTACGCCCGCCATGCGCGGGCCCAGGAAAATCTCCGCGGCATGGCCGTATTGGTCATCGTGCTGGCCAACCTGGTGCTGCTGGTGCGCTTGGCGGTGCTCACCGCATTGGTCGCGCCGGATCTGCTGAGCACCCTGCTGCCAATCCTCGGCGGCGGTCTGCTGCTCGGCCTGGCCAGCCTGGCCTATCTGCACGCCCGTCGGGGGCGGGACGACACGGCGCCGATCCCGGACGTCAAGAATCCTGCTGAACTGCGCACTGCTCTGACCTTTGGCGCCGCCTACGCAGTGGTGCTGCTGCTTGCCGCCTGGCTTTCGGGCGTCGCCGGTGCCGCAGGACTGTATGCGGTGGCGCTGGTTGCCGGACTCACCGACGTGGACGCGATCACGCTGTCGAGCCTGCGGCTCTTCACTATCGGCACCATCGAGGTTCGCGAGGTGGCGATCGGCATGGTGCTGGCGATCGGTGCAAACATCGTTTTCAAGCTCGGCATGGTGCTGATGGTCGGCGGCAGGCCGCTGTTCGCGCGTTGCGCCGGGCCAATGGCCGCGGTCGCCTTGGGTCTACTCGTCGCCTTGTGGTTCACATGACCGACTGTCCGGTGCGCGACATCGGTTAAAATGGCCCGCTACTTGCCTTCGTCCCAACCTCCCGATCGGAATTCCGAATGGAAGCAGAACGACTCAACGCCATCGAAAATCAACTCGAGGATCTCGATACCCGGGCGTGCGAACTACGGAGGTATCTTTGACTTCGATGGCAAACGCAATCGCCTGATCGAAGTCGTCAAGTTGACCGAAGACCCCGCGTTCTGGAGCGACGCCAAGCGCGCCCAGGATCTCGGGCGCGAGCGCAAGAATCTGGAATCCGTGGTCGCGACCCTGGAAAAGCTCGATCAGGGGCTGAAAGATGCGCGCGAACTGTTCCAGATGGCACGGTCGGAAAACGACGACGCCACCGCGAACGCCGTTGCCGACGACGCAGCCGATATGGAGAAGATCGTGGCGGACATGGAATTCCGCCGCATGTTCTCCAACCCCATGGATCCGAACAACTGCTTTTTGGACATCCAATCCGGATCCGGCGGCACCGAGGCCCAGGACTGGGCATCGATGCTGGAACGCATGTATCTCAAGTTCTGCGAGCGGCGAGGCTTCAAGGTCGAGGTGTTGGAGGAGTCCTCGGGAGAAGTAGCCGGGATCAAGAGCGCCACGCTGAAGGTCAACGGCGACTACGCATATGGCACACTGCGCACCGAAACCGGCGTGCACCGCCTGGTGCGAAAGTCACCGTTCGACTCCAACGCGCGCCGCCATACCTCCTTCGCCAGCGTCTTCGTCTATCCGGAGGTGGACGACACCATCGAGATCGCGATCAACCCCGCGGACCTGCGCGTGGACACCTTTCGCGCCAGCGGCGCCGGTGGCCAGCACATCAACAAGACCGACTCGGCGATCCGCATCACCCATGTACCCACCGGCATCGTCGTGCAATGCCAGAACGACCGCTCGCAGCACCGCAACCGCGCCGAGGCGATGGCAATGCTCAAAGCGCGGATGTATGAACTCGAACTGCGCAAGCGCAACGAGGAAAAACAGGCCATGGAGGATTCCAAGACCGACATCGCCTGGGGCCACCAGATACGATCTTACGTGCTCGACCAGTCGCGCATCAAGGACCTGCGTACCAACGTCGAGATCGGCAACACCCAGGCGGTGCTCGACGGCGCCCTCGATCCCTTCATCGAGGCCAGCCTGAAACAAGGCGTTTAAGACCGCGCCATCGAGACGAACATGACCGAGGTAACTCGCAAGAAGGAGATTCGTTGGCTGTGCCTTGTCTCGGTGATCGTCACGACAGCTGGGAAGGGCGCGCCAATAAGGGCCCAAGGACATGGAAAATAGGAAACAGCAGCCGGCAATCGATGCCAACCAGATCGTCGAGGAGCGGCGCGCCAAGTTGCGCGAAATCCGCGCGCAGGGAAGCGCCTTTCCCAACGACTTTCGCCGCCGCCACCTCGCCGGCGACCTGCATCGCGACAACGGCGCCAGGTCGAACGAAGAACTGGAACCGCTAAAAGTCGAAGTGACGGTTGCCGGACGGATGATGCTCAAGCGGGTGATGGGCAAGGCAAGTTTCGCCACCATCCAGGACATGTCCGGGCGCATCCAGATCTACGTCACCAGCGACGTGACCGGCGAAGCGGTACACGCCGCATTCAAGCACTGGGACTTGGGCGACATCGTCGGCGCGAGCGGAACGCTGTTCAAGACCAAGACCGGCGAACTCACGGTAAAGGCAACCCGCGTGCGTCTGCTCGCCAAGTCGCTGCGGCCCCTGCCGGAGAAATTCCACGGTCTGGCCGACCAGGAAGCCAAATACCGCCAGCGCTATCTCGATCTGATCACCAATCCCGAGACGCAGCACGTCTTCAAGACGCGTTCCCGGATGATTCAGGCGATCCGCGAATTCTTCGTCACGCGCGGTTATCTCGAAGTCGAAACGCCGATGATGCAGCCGCTGCCCGGCGGCGCGGCAGCGCGGCCGTTTGTCACGCATCACAACGCGCTCGACATGGACCTCTACCTGCGCATTGCGCCCGAACTTTACCTCAAGCGGCTGGTGGTAGGCGGAATCGAGAAAGTGTTCGAGATCAATCGCAATTTCCGCAACGAAGGCATCTCGACCCGGCATAACCCGGAGTTCACCATGCTGGAATTCTACGAGGCCTACCAGGACCACAACTATCTGATGGATCTCACGGAAGAGCTGTTGCGGCAGGTCGCGCAGCAGGTGCTGGGCACGACCACGCTTAGCTATCAGGGCGAGACCATGGACCTGGGCAAACGCTTCGACCGGCTGACCATGGTCGAGGCCATCGCCAAGTACAACTTGAAATACCCGCTTTCGGAGCTCGGCAAGACTGCCTACCTGCGCGCGGCGCTTGACGCCTTCAAGGTCGAGGTGTTTCCTACCGACGGCCTGGGATTGCTGCAACTCAAGCTGTTCGAGCAGACTACGGAGGACAAGCTCACCCAGCCAACCTTCATCGTCGCCTTTCCGACGGACGTCTCGCCCCTGGCCCGCCGCAACGACGTCAATCCGGCAGTCACCGACCGCTTCGAGCTGTTCATCAGCGGGCGCGAAATGGCGAACGGGTTCTCGGAACTGAACGATCCAGAAGATCAGGCGGAGCGGTTCTCGGAGCAGGCCAGAGCCAAGGAGGCCGGCGACGAGGAAGCGATGTACTACGACGCCGACTACGTACGCGCGCTCGAGTACGGCTTGCCGCCTGCCGCGGGCGAAGGCATCGGCGTCGACCGCCTGGTGATGCTGTTCACCGATAGTCCGTCGATCCGCGACGTGATCCTGTTCCCGCAAATGCGCCCTGAATAACCACTAGAGACTTGACGCAAAGGCGCAAAGACGCGAAGAAGAACAAGCCCGACAAAAAATGCGAACGTTGCAGCTTGCCAAGTACGGAGTGGAAATCGGAGCAATGGCTGTTTTCGTACCCATCGCGTTTGCCGCCATTCAGAAATTCACGTTTTCCTTTGCGTCTTTGCGCCTTTGCGTCGAAAGATTTTGATCTCTAATCCATGACCCAAAGCGCCCCAACCGTACTCTGGCGGCCATCGCGGGAGCGAATCGCCAAATCCAACATCACCCGCTTCATCCACCTGGTTAACGAGCGCTGGGATGCCGGGGTCGGGAACTCGCAGCAGCTCTACGACTGGTCGGTGCGCGAAGCGGAGAAATTCTGGGCTGCTGTCTGGGATTTCTGCGGCGTGGTGGCCGAGACCCGCGGCGAACGGGTTCTGGTCGATGGCGGCAAGATGCCGGGAGCGAAGTGGTTTCCGGATGCGCAGTTGAATTTTGCCGAGAACCTGCTGCGGCGGCGCGACGGCGACATCGCGATGGTGTTCTGGGGCGAGGACAAAGTGCGCCGTCGCATGAGCTACGCCGAAGTGTACGACGCGGTTTCCCGCACCGCGCAGGCGTTGCAAGCCGCAGGCGTGAAAGAAGGCGACCGGCTCGCGGCCTTCATGCCGAACATGCCCGAGACCATCATTTTGATGCTCGCCACCACCAGCCTCGGTGCGATCTTTTCGTCGTGCTCGCCTGACTTCGGCGCGCAAGGAGTGCTCGACCGTTTCGGCCAGATAGGGCCCACGGTCCTGTTCGCCGTGGAGGGCTATCACTACAACGGCAAGACCCACAATACGCTGCCGCGCATTGCCGAAATAGCAAGGAATCTGCCGACGCTGGCGCGGACCGTGATCGTGTCCTACACGCGCGAGAAACCCGACATATCCGGCATCGCGAACGCGGTGCATCTCGCCGACTTCGTGGAGCCATATCGCGGCCGCGATATCGCCTTTCGGCGCCTGCCGTTCAACCACCCGCTCTACATCCTCTACTCCTCCGGCACCACCGGCGTGCCCAAGTGCATCGTTCACGGCGCCGGCGGCACGCTCCTGCAGCACCTCAAGGAGCATCAGCTTCACACCGATCTGAAACGCGGTGACCGATTGTTTTACTTCACCACCTGCGGCTGGATGATGTGGAACTGGCTTGCCTCCGGCCTGGCTACCGGCGTGACGCTGCTTCTTTACGACGGCTCACCTTTTCATCCCGGGCTGAGTGTGTTGTTCGACCTCGCCGACGAGGAGCGCATGACCGTGTTCGGCACCTCCGCCAAATACCTGGACGCGCTCAACAAGGCCGGCGCCCGGCCCATGGATACCCACCGGCTGGATACCGTCCAGACCATCACCTCGACCGGTTCCCCGCTAGTGCCGGAGGGATTCGACTACGTCTATCGCGCCATCAAGAAAAATGTCCTGTTATCCTCGATTTCCGGTGGCACCGACATCGCTTCTTGCTTCGTGCTTGGCGATCCGACCGCTCCCGTTTTCCGGGGCGAAATCCAGTGCCGCGGCCTTGGAATGAACGTGCAGGTATTCGATGATGAGGGCATCGCGGTCGTCGGCGCAAAGGGCGAACTGGTGTGCACCGCGCCCTTCCCTTCCATGCCCATCTATTTCTGGAACGATCCCGACAACGCCAAGTACCGCGCCGGATACTTCGAGCGCTTCCCGGGTACCTGGTGCCATGGTGATTACATGGAACTGACGGCGCGTGGCACGGCCATCATCTACGGGCGCTCGGATGCCACGCTCAACCCCGGCGGTGTACGCATCGGCACCGCCGAGATTTATCGCCAGGTCGAGCAACTCGACGAGGTGGTGGAAAGCCTGGTGATCAGCCAGGATTGGGATAACGACGTTCGCGTGCTGCTGTTCGTGCGCCTGCGCGACGGGCTGGCCCTTGACGACGGATTGGCGAAGAAGATCCGCGAGCGGATTCGCGCCAACACCACTCCACGCCATATACCGGCGAAAATCGTCCAGGTCGCCGATATTCCACGCACCAAGAGCGGCAAAATCGTCGAATTGGCGGTGCGCAACGTGGTGCACGGCAATCCGGTGAAGAACCTGCAGGCGCTCGCCAATCCGGAAGCGCTGGAGCAGTTCCGTGACAGGCCGGAACTCAGGAACTAGCGCCTCACAGCCATCCCCGTCGCATTGGCGAGGGGATGTTGTATACCCCCGGGAATTTGACTGATACCCCTCAGGGGTATTACAGTAACCGCGGCATGGACTCCCCGAACGTAGCCTCCCCTGCGAGCATCGTCGAGCTCGCCATCGATGGCATGACCTGCGCAGCCTGCGCTTCTCGAATAGAAAACGCGCTGAATAAGTTGCCCGGCACGGCGGCGGCGGTGAACCTTGCCACCGAGCGTGCCCGCGTGCAGTTCGTGCCCGGACGTACCGACGTCGCGCAATTGATCGAAACCGTGCGCCAGGCTGGCTACGAGGCGCGCGAAATGGCGGGTGCCTCGCGTTCCGCGGAGAAGATCCGGCACGCGGAACTCTTCCGCAGGGAACTGCGGCTGTTCGGGATCGCGGTGGCGCTGACCGCTCCCCTGCTGCTGCAGATGGGCATCATGTTCACCGGAGAGCATTCTTTTCGATACCCCCATGAGGGGTACGCGGAAGTGCTGCCGCGCTGGCTGCAGTGGCTGCTAGCGACTCCGGTGCAATTCTGGATCGGCAGACGCTTCTATGTCGGCGCCTGGCGCGCGCTGCGCGGCGGTTCCGCCAACATGGACATGCTGATCGCGCTCGGAACCTCGATGGCGTACCTGTTCAGCGCGGTGGTGACTGCTTTCGGACTGCGCAGCCAGCATGTGTATTTCGAGGCCGGCGCCGCGATCATTACCCTGGTGCTGATGGGCAAACTCCTGGAAGCGCACGCCAAGGGCAGGACTTTCGCGGCAATCGAACTGTTGCTGCAACTTCAACCCAAGCGCGCGCGGGTGGAACGCAATGGCGAAGCCGTCGAGGTGGATCTCGAAGCAGTGGTTCCGGGCGACATCGTGATCGTGCGGCCAGGTGAACGCGTCGCGGTAGACGGCGACGTCATAGATGGCGCATCCAGCGTGGACGAAAGCATGCTCACTGGCGAAAGCATGCCCGCGGGCAAGCGCAGCGGCAGCCGCGTCTTCGCCGCGACCCAGAACCAGGACGGCATGCTCAGGGTACGCGCCACCGGCGTAGGCGCACACACCCAACTCGCCGAAATCGTGCGCCTGGTGGAAGAAGCGCAGGGCAGCAAGGCGCCGATTCAACGCCTGGCCGACCGTATCTCCGGCATATTCGTGCCGGTGGTCGTCGCCATCAGCGGGGTGACATTGGTGGCGTGGTGGTCGCTCTCCGGCGATTTCACCCAGGCTCTTATCAACGCCGTTGCGGTTCTGGTGATCGCCTGCCCGTGCGCACTCGGCCTGGCCACGCCGACTGCCATCATGGTCGGCAGCGGGCGTGGCGCGCAATCCGGGATCTTGGTGCGGAGCGCCGCGGCACTGGAACGCGCGGGGAAAATTCGTACACTGGTAGTCGACAAGACCGGTACGCTTACGCTGGGCAAACCCGCGGTGACCGATGTGATTGCCGCGACCGGATCGACCGAGTCCGCGGTTGTGCAGCTCGCGGCCTCGATGGAGCAGAACTCCGAGCATCCGCTCGCGCGCGCCGTGCTCGCCTGCGCGCGGGAGAAAAATATCGCTCTGCTGCCGGTTGAAACTTTTGCCGCGGTCCCGGGAGCGGGCGTGCGAGCGCGCATTGCGCACCAGGTACTGCTTCTTGGTTCCCCCCGTTTCATCACGGACCAAGGCGTCGCCATCGACGAGGCCGCCGTCCTGCGCCTTGCCGGCGAAGGCAAAACAGTCGTCATACTTGCGGCTTCCGGCACAGTGTTGGGTTACGTCGCCATCGCCGATCAGCCCCGCCCCTCGTCAGCCACGGCAATCTCCCGATTCAAGGCGCTAGGAATCGATGTGGTAATGCTGACCGGCGACAACGCCGCAACTGCGCGTGCCATAGCCGGCAAGCTCGGCATCGGCGAGTTCCGCGCCGAAGTCATGCCGGCCGACAAGGCCGCCCAAATTTCGCGCCTCAAGGGCGCAGGCGGACTGGTTGCGATGGCTGGCGACGGCATCAACGATGCGCCAGCGCTCGCCGCCGCCGATGTGAGCTTCGCCCTTTCCTCGGGGTCGGATATCGCCATCGAGGCCGCGGATGTAACGCTGATGCGCAACGACCTGATGAGCGTCGCGGATGCAATCCGGCTGTCGCGCGCGACGCTCGCGAAGATCTTTCAGAATCTTTTCTTCGCGTTTTTTTACAACGTGCTCGGCATTCCGCTAGCCGCGTTGGGCATGCTCAATCCGGTGATCGCCGGCGCGGCGATGGCGCTGAGCTCGGTGTCGGTGGTAACCAATTCGCTGCTTCTAAAACGCTGGAACCCCGAAGGCGGCAATTAGGTGACTAAGTGATTGGGTGATTAGGTGATTAAGGGATTGAGGAATCTGGCGACAAGTCCTGAACTTATCCGTTCACCCCATCATCGAATTACTCAATCACTCAATCACAGGAAAACGTATGGAAACGACGGTACTGAAAGTCAACGGCATGACCTGCGCCGGCTGTGTGCGCAGCGTAAAGAACGTGCTGGAGAATATCCAGGGCGTGATCAACGCCGAGGTGTCGCTGGAAAAGGCGCGGGCTACCGTGACCTATGATCCGGCGCGAGCCGAAGTGAGGAAAATGAAGGAGGCGGTGACCGATGCCGGCTACCAGGTCGCCTGACAAGGCTAAGCATCAGCACACCGTCGAGCGCGCCAACAAGGCGGAACTCTCGAAGCGCCTCAAGCGCATCGAAGGCCAGGTGCGCGGCATCGCCAGGATGCTCGAAGAGAACCGTTACTGCCCGGACATCCTTACCCAGATTGCCGCGGTGCGCTCGGCGATGGATGCGCTGGCGCTGCAACTGCTCGAAGGCCACTCGCACGGTTGCCTCCAGGACGCGATCCGTTCCGGCAAAGGCACCAAGGCGGTCGCCGAGCTGATGGACGTGGTCAAACGCTTCGCGAGATAAGCGCCTGTCCGTGCAATGTGTTCCGGCGCGAACTCAATTTCCGGCCGCAGCTTGATGCCTGCGCGCCCCCCCCGGCATCACCAGAGTTTCCACCATGCTTTGTTCTGGCCGAGCTTGACAGTGGACCCCGGGAAATTCGTGTCCAGCGTTCGCTTGGCATCATCGCGCAAGTCGGCAAGCCCGATCTCGTCGTAGGCCTTCACCAGCACCACGAGCGCGCGTTCGATCGCCGGTGCCTCGGGGTAGTTGATCAGCGCGAACTGGGCGCGGTTGACTGCGGCAACATAGGCGCCGCGCCGCAGGTAATACTCGGCCACGTTCACCTCGGCTGAGGCCAAAGAATTCACCAGGTAGTCCATCCGCGCGCGCGCATCGGCGGCGTACCGGCTCTGCGGAAAGCGCGTTATCACTTCGCGAAACGCGTCGAACGCCTCCCGCGCCGCCTTCGGGTCGCGCTCGGTCATGTCTTTCTCGGCCAGATAGCCCATCAGTCCCAAGTCTTCGTTGAAGTTGATCCGCCCCTTCAAATAATAGGCGTAATCCAGGTTGGGATGATCGGGGTGTAATTTGATGAAGCGATCGCACGCCGCCAGCGCCTGGGCAGGTTCGTTGTCCTTCCAGTAGGCGTAGGCGCTTTCGATCTGCGCCATCTGGGCGTACCGGCCGTACGGATAGCGCGATTCCAGCTTCTCGTAATAGCCGATCGCCTTCTGGTAATTCTTGTCGTCGAGTTCCTCCCGCGCGGCACCGTAGATCCGCTCCGGGGACCAGTTCTTGGTTTCGTCGGCGCCGTCCAGGGCGCATCCGGCAGCCAGCACCAAGGCAAGAATCGTTACACTACGTTTCATGACGGAATCCGCAACAAAATTGGCGAATTATATAGAAAACCCTTCGTCTGACCGCCATCATTGCCTCGCAGTTCCCGCGCAATGCGCAGGCATGCGCCTCGATCTGGCATTGGTCCGGCTGCTGCCCGAGTATTCCCGAAACCGTCTTCAGGAATGGATTCGCTCCGGGCATGTGACCATGAACGGTGCGCCCGCCTCCGCCAAGGCCAAGGTATGGGGCGGGGAAATCATCGTCGTTGCACCGCAGCCCGCCCCCGGTGAAGTGTTGCACCGCGCCGAAGACATCCCGCTGCAAGTGCTTTTTGAAGACGACCAGATCCTGGTAATCGACAAGCCCGCCGGTCTGGTCGTGCATCCCGGCAGCGGCAACTGGAGCGGCACGATGTTGAACGCCCTGCTCCGCCACGCACCGCAACTGGCCGGTGTGCCGCGAGCCGGCATCGTACATCGACTCGACAAGGACACCAGCGGACTCATGGTGGTGGCAAAGACAATTCCTGCACAGATCGACCTGGTGCGGCAGCTGCAGGCGCGCTCCGTTACCCGCGAATACTCTGCCGTGGTGCATGGCGTGGTGGCGCGGGACGGCATCGTCGAGGCGCCGATCGGTCGCCACCCGGTAAGTCGCACCAGAATGGCGGTGGTGGCCAAGGGCAAGGCGGCCACCACGCACTATGCCGTGCACGAGCGCGGGCGGTCCTGGTCGCTGCTGCGTTGCCGTCTCGAAACCGGGCGCACGCATCAGATTCGCGTGCACCTGCACTCGATCGGGCATCCCCTGATCGGGGATCCGCAGTATCGTCTCAAGAATCGCAGCAGCAAACTGCCCGCGGAAGTGCTGGATTTTCCGCGCCAGGCGCTTCACGCCGCCAGGCTCGCCCTTGTTCATCCGCGAACCGGCGAAAAGCTGACGTGGCAAGCGCCGATGCCGCCGGACATCGCGCATTTGTTGTCGGTACTGAGAAATGCCTGAGCCGCCTCGCGACTGGATCGTCCCGGACTGGCCGGCCCCGGCAAACGTGCGCGCGCTCATCACCACGCGCAGCGGTGAAGTGAGCACGGGTCCGTTCGCCAGCATGAAACTGGGGCAAGGTGTCGATGACGATTCTCCGGCGGCGCAGACCAACCATGCATCGTTGCGGGAACTTCTTCCTGCCGAACCCAAGTGGCTGCTGCAAGTCCACGGCGCACAGGTGGTCGATGCCGACCGGCTACAGGAGCCGGTGGAGGCGGATGCAGCAGTCGCCAGGAAACCTGGCTCGGTGTGCGCAGTCCTGGTGGCTGATTGCCTGCCGGTGTTGCTCACCGATAGCACTGGCAGCGTGGTCGCGGCGGCCCACGCCGGCTGGCGCGGGCTGGCGGCGGGCGTTCTGGAAAACACCGTTCGCGCGATGGGCACGGCTCCCGATAAGCTGCTCGCCTATTTCGGCCCCGCCATCGGCCCTTCCGCCTTCGAGGTCGGAGCCGACGTGCGCGATGCATTCCTGGCGAGCAGCGCGGATGCGGCCAGCGCATTCGTCGCCCGCAAACCGGGCAAATGGCTGGCCGACCTGTTCGCGCTCGCCCGGCAGCGTCTGCGGGCGAACGGGGTGACGCAGATCTTCGGCGGGGGCCTCTGTACTTACTCCGACCCGCGACGTTTTTTCTCGTACCGGCGCGACAAGACGAATCGCCGCATGGCTGCATCGATCTGGCTCACCGACTGAGGGTATGGCAGCCCGGCTATACTGGCCGGCAGCCCGTCTTTGATCGCCGTCCTCGTTCATGACCACCCTTGCATGGATTGTTGCCGCAACTTTCGTCGGCGCTGTTCTTAGCGTGCTGACTGCGGCCGCGTTCGCGCTGCGCACGTCACCGGCACGCATTCCTATGCTGATCAGCTATGCCATCGGCGCGCTGCTCGGCGCGGTATTCCTCGAAATCCTGCCGCATGCGCTTGAGCAGTCCGCGAACGTGCATACGCTCACCGCGGTGATCCTGTTCGGCATTCTCTTGTTTTTCGTGCTGGAAAAACTGGTGCTTTGGCGCCACTACCACGCCGAGGAGTTCGAAGCGCACGATCATCATGCCGATCCCGGCGACCAGGGCCGCAGCGGCACGATGATCATGGTTGGCGACACCATCCACAATTTCGTGGATGGCATCCTCATCGCCGCCGCGTTCATGGCCGACACCGGCCTGGGCATCGTCACCGCCGTGGCGATCATCGCCCACGAAATTCCGCAGGAAGTCGGCGATTTTCTCATTCTGCTGCACTCCGGTTTCAACCGGACACGCGCCTTCGCCTTCAATCTGGTCTCCAGCCTGGCTACGCTGATCGGCGGTTTGCTCGCCTATTTCGCACTGCAGCCGCTGCAACAATGGATTCCGGCATTGCTCGGACTGGCCGTGGCGAGCATGCTCTACGTTTCGGTGGCCGACCTGATTCCGGGGCTGCACAGGCGGCCGGAACTGCGTGCCACGCTCGAGCAGGTGTCGCTCATCCTGCTGGGCATCGGCTCGATCGCGCTGGTGGGCTTCCTCGCAAGGGGTCATCCTTAGAAACGCACCGTGCCGGCGCAGCAGCGCTAGCAACTTGACTTGAATGGGGGTGCGGTCAAGAATCGCTAACGTATTGTGACTGCGATTTTCCGGCGTCCACCGGGACATGAACTCACCAGCAGAATCCCCTCCCGACGCCTATCAGGAACTCGCCAAAGCCAATCAGGCCCTGGTCGACGATTTCCTGCGCCGGCTTCCTTCTTCCGGCCGCCTCGAATTCACCGAGCTGACGCGCGCCCTCGCATTCGGCTCGGATGCACAGCGCGAGAAGCTGCGTGCCCTCCAGGATTGTTTCTATCGCGATCACCTCGTGCTCTGGGGTAGCCTGCTCGGCGGCGGCAACGACGCTGCAAGCGATGACGCCGGCGCCGACGATCAGCGCTTCGCGGCGCCGGAGTGGCGCGATTTGCCCTTCTTCCGCTACCTGCGGCAGGCCTACCGTCTTAACGCACGCTTTCTCCACGAACTGGGCGAACTCGCGCAACTCGACGCTCACGCCAAGCGGCGGCTGCAATTCGTGTTACGCCAGTTCGCCGACGCGATCGCGCCCACTAATTTCGCCGCGACCAATCCTGAAGTCATCAAGCTCGCCAGCGAGAGCGGCGGCGAAAGCCTGTCGCAAGGCATGAAGCTGCTCGCCGCGGACCTTGCGCGCGGCCGCATATCGATGACCGACGAGCGCGCCTTCGAAGTCGGCCGCAATCTCGCGGTTACACCCGGCGCGGTGGTGCTGGAGAACGAAGTGATGCAGCTGATCCAGTACGCCCCGTCGACCGACCAGGTTTTCGAACGGCCGCTGCTCATCGTGCCGCCGTTCATAAACAAGTACTACATCCTCGACCTGCAGCCGGAAAATTCTTTCGTACGCTTCTGCGCCGAGCAGGGCTTCACGACTTTCATCGTGTCCTGGCGCAACATCCCGCCGGAACTCGGACATCTCGATTGGGACGACTATGTCCGCAAGGGAGTATGGGCCCCGCTCGAGGCGCTGCGCGCGATCTGCGGCGCCGAACGGGTAAACACACTGGGCTTCTGCGTCGGCGGCACGCTGCTGGCTACTGCACTCGCGGTCATGGCAAGACTGAACGAAAGCTGCGTTGCCTCGCTCACCCTGCTCGCATCAATGCTGGATTTTTCCGAAACCGGCGACATCAGCGTGTTCGTGGACCGGGATTTCGTCGAGAAAACTGAGCGGGAATTTCGCGACAACGGCTCGATGCCCGGAAGCCGGCTCGCCGCGACCTTTGCGACGCTGCGAGCGAACGACCTGGTGTGGCATTTCGTGATCAATAACTATTTGAAGGGCAAGGAACCAAGAGCTTTCGACCTGCTCTATTGGAACGCCGACGCCGCCAACCTGCCGGGCCGTCTCTACGCCTACTACCTGCGCAACCTGGACCTGGAGAACAATCTGAAAATTCCCGGTAAACTCGATTCGTGCGGTGCGCCGGTGGACTTGGGCAGAATCGAAGTGCCGGCCTTTGTGCTGGCCACCCGCGAAGATCACATCGTTCCCTGGAAGACAGCACATTCGAGCGTGGCGTTGCTGGGCGGACGCACCGAGTTTGTGCTGGGCGCGAGCGGACACGTTGCCGGCATCGTCAATCCACCGGCGAAGAAGCACCGCCACTACTGGACCAATCCCGCAGCGGCGCCGGATGCGGACGCCTGGTTTGCCGGTGCCGTCCTGGAAGGCGGCAGCTGGTGGCCGCTCTGGGCGAGCTGGCTGCGCGAGAAATCCGGCGCCAAACGGCCCGCCCCCGCGGCATTGGGGAACATGCGGTATCCCGTGATCGAACCGGCACCTGGGCGGTACGTGAAGGAGAAACTGCGTTGAAGGCGTACGCGCAACGGCACGGATCAATCAAGAAAACATCGGGGGGAACCAAGCCATGGCAAAGCGAAACGTACTCGTGACCGGGGGCATGGGCGGGCTCGGCGAGTCCATCTGCACCAAGATGGCCGACCAGGGTTACACCGTACTCACCACCTACTCGCCGGGCAACAAGACTGCGAAGGACTGGCTCGCCGGCATGAAGAAGCGCGGGTACAACTTTCAGGCGTATGCGGCTGATGTCACGGAATTCGAATCCTGTGCCGCCTGCGTCAGGCAAATCCAGGCCGAGGCCGGCCCGGTGGACGTGTTGGTCAACAATGCCGGCATTACTCGTGACATGACCTTCAAGAAGATGACCAAGGCCGACTGGGATGCAGTCATCCACACCAACCTCGACAGCGTCTTCAATATGACCAAGCAGGTGCTCGATGGCATGGTCGAGCGCAACTGGGGGCGCGTGATCAACGTTTCATCTGTGAACGCGCAAAAAGGCGCGTTCGGCCAGACCAATTACTCGGCGGCAAAGGCCGGCATGCACGGCTTCACCAAGGCGCTGGCGTACGAAGTCGCAAGAAAAGGCGTGACCGTGAATACCATCTCGCCGGGCTATATCGGAACCAAAATGGTGACCGCGATTCCGCAGGACATTCTCGACTCGAAAATCCTGCCGCAGATTCCGTTGGGCCGGCTGGGAAGGCCTGAGGAGGTCGCCGGCCTGATCATTTATCTGACCTCGGACGAAGCCGCGTTCGTTACCGGCGCGAACATTTCGATCAACGGCGGGCAGCACATGTCGTAGAGGCGGTGAAGGGTGAAGGGTGAAGGGTGACGGGTGAAGGGTGAAGGGTGAATGGCAGGACCGAGGCGTTGGCAGGATCGAAGGATCATTGATCCCAGAGTTTTGCCGCACGCCTGTTCATCTTTTAGGTTCAAAGTATTCTTTAAGCCTAAGTTGTAACATATTATTTTGAGGATTCTTGGTCGGGTTTGAGCCTCAAAAAAGCAGCTTTTTGTGCCGCGCTGCGTCAATTTTCTGCCGTTTTTACGCACCAGAAATGGGCAAAAAAAACCCCGGTGAAGAAACCCACCGGGGTGAACCTTTACCAAAGGATAACCTTTAGATAAAGGGGGAGGAGACTTGAATCCGTTACGGCGCGGCGCCTTTCACGGCTTCCGTTTGGCCGAGAACCGGGGAGGATCCCAACACCACCTCAACCCGTTTCCGTACTTGCTGGCTTTAACATAAGCAAACTCCGTTCCAGAAATTCGCCAAAATCGGCTTGCGCCTTCAAGACGATCTCGTGACCGTTGCGCGAGTACTCCACAACCCGTCGGCTCCGGCCCACGCCTGGGGTGGCGCCACGCACCCAACTGTTCCATGACGGTCACTGAAGAAAGTGTTTGAGCACCAGCGATGCCCTCCCGAAACAGCAATTTCGGCGCCTCCATGTTGAGCAAACCCAGCTTTTCGATGCTGTCGAACACGATCTGCGCCGCCGGATGCGCAGTCTCGACGTGCTTCTTGTTCAGTGCGGAAATTTTGCCGTCCACCGCAATCACTCTTCAACGCTCTGTTTAATAACCTTAAACCCGGCCACGAATAATTCCGCAGATTCCCTATTGCTGCGTCGCGTCGGTTGAATATTAGGAGCCGTCCGAAGACCTGTCAACTTTTTTTACGGCACTGCATAAACACTGGAAAACCTAATTTTCAAAAGGTTATAATTCCGCTCTCGCGCGCCGCGGCAGAGCGGGTGCCGTCGTCAATCCGAACGCCTTCGGGAAATTTTCCGGACTGCACAAAAAAATGACTGATGAGATCCGCCTGATAAAGAAATATCCGAATCGTCGGCTTTACGACACGGCCACCAGCAGCTACATCACGCTCGCCGACGTCAAGCAACTCGTCCTTGAGCAGGTTGTCTTCAAAGTCATGGATGCCAAGAGCGAGGAAGATCTCACCCGCAACATTCTGTTGCAGATCATTCTCGAGGAAGAAAGTGCCGGCGCGCCGATGTTCTCTTCCGACATGCTGTCGCAGATCATTCGCTTCTACGGCAACGCCATGCAAGGAATGATGGGCGGTTATCTCGAAAAAAACATTCAGACCTTCGTCGAAATCCAGCGCCGCCTTCAGGAACAGAGCATGCCCAAATTCGGGGATAACCCGATGCTGAACGCCGAAGCCTGGAGCCAGTTCGTAAAGATGCAAGGCCCCACGATCCAGGGACTGATGTCCAGTTACCTCGAGCAAAGCGCCAATACCTTCCTCGACATGCAACAGCAACTCCAGAAACAGGCACGCTCCATCTTCGGCAATTTCCCCTTCGGCAATTTCGCTGCGCAAGCGGCAGACGGCAAGCCGGGAGCACCCAACGCCGACACCGAGAGCTTCAAGCAGCCGCAGAAGAGAACCGGCTGAAGCCCCGATTCATTGTGAAAGCGGCGCGGGGTCGACGATCCCGCGCCGTTTTTCATCCCGTCCGAGTCTGAATGACCGCCGTCAAGAACCGCAAGTCCGCCGCTGAATCGCCCAGGGTGGGCTTCGTTTCACTCGGCTGCCCGAAAGCGCTGGTCGACTCCGAGCGCATCCTCACTCAGCTCCGCGCCGAGGGATATCGGATCTCGGCCAGCTACCGTGATGCCGATCTCGTTGTCGTCAACACCTGCGGCTTCATCGATGCCGCGGTGGAGGAATCGCTGGATGCAATCGGCGAGGCGCTTGCCGAGAACGGCAAGGTCATCGTCACCGGCTGCCTTGGCGCCAAGGGCAGCCTCGTCAAGGACGCACACCCGCGGGTGCTCGCCGTCACCGGCCCGCACGCCACCGAAGAAGTGATGAGCGCGGTGCATTCGCACCTGCCCAAGCCTCACGATCCTTTCACCGATCTCGTGCCGCCGCAGGGCATCAGGCTCACCCCGAAGCACTTCGCCTATCTGAAAATCGCCGAGGGCTGCAACCATCGTTGTACCTTCTGCATCATTCCCTCGATGCGCGGCGACCTGGTGAGCCGCCCCGTGGGCGAAGTCATGCAGGAAGCCGTGACCCTGGTAAAAGCCGGCGTGAAGGAGCTGCTGGTGATCTCGCAGGACACCAGCGCCTATGGCGTGGACGTGCGCTACCGGACCGGGTTCTGGGGTGGGCGTCCACTGAAAACGCGCATGACTGAACTCACCCGCGCGCTCGGCGATCTTGGCGTATGGGTGCGGCTGCACTACGTCTATCCCTACCCGCACGTGGACGAAATCGTGCCGCTGATGGCGGAAGGAAAGGTTCTGCCCTATCTCGACGTGCCTTTTCAGCACGCCAGCCCGCGCATCCTCAAGCTCATGAAGCGCCCGGCCAACGCCGAGAACAATCTCGAACGCATCCGCGCGTGGCGCGAAATCTGCCCAGACATCACCATCCGCAGCACGTTCATCGCCGGTTTTCCGGGCGAATCCGAAGCGGAATTCGAAGAACTGCTGCAGTTCCTGGAAGACGCGCAACTCGATCGCGTTGGCTGTTTCGCCTACTCGCCGGTGGACGGGGCCGCGGCCAATGCCCTGCCCGATCCAGTCCCGCAGGAAGTCAGGGAAGAACGCCGCGGTCGCTTCATGGCGGTTCAGGAAAAAATCAGCGCGCGCCGGTTGCGGCAGAAAATCGGCAAGACCGTTGCGGTCCTGATCGACGAGTCCGGTGAAAAAGGCGCGGTCGGCCGCTCCAGCGCCGATGCACCGGAGATCGACGGCGTGGTGCACATCGGGAATGGCAAGGCGCTGGATCCCGGCGAATTCGTGCAAGTGCGCGTCACGCACAGCGACGCCCACGACCTCTACGGCGAGATCGCCACGTAGTTGTGATCCAGCGGTTAAAAAGCTGGGCCGCCGCTCTCAAACGCGAAGTCATCGCGCTCTGGTTTGCGTACCGCGACCCGCGCACCCCGTGGTATGCCAAGGTACTGACGATGCTGATCGTCGCCTACGCGCTGTCTCCCATAGACCTCATTCCCGATTTCATTCCCGTGCTGGGCTATCTGGACGAACTGATCCTGCTGCCGGCCGGGATTTACCTGGCGCTTAAACTGGTGCCCGCGCAAGTATTGGCGGACGCACGCGCAAGGGCGCAGTTCTGGGCCGAATCGCGAGAGCGGAAACCGCGTAACTGGATCGCCGCTGCGGTAATCGTGCTGGTGTGGGTGGCGATCCTGTGGGCGGCCTATCTCCTGATCTGGCCGATGTTCTTCCTGGACTGACTTGCGCGCTCAACGCGCCGCAGCCGCTTCGTCAGCGGTGATCCTCTTGTAGAAGTCGCGCACCTCGCCGAGATCCCGGGTGCGCTTCATCGGCGGCAGGCTGCGCCAGATGCGCTTGCCGTAGTGCTTGGAGATCAGGCGCGGGTCGCAGATCATCAGCACGCCGCGATCGTTCTCGTCGCGGATCAATCTGCCCGAGCCCTGCTTGAGCGTGATGACCGCCTGCGGAACCTGATACTCCATGAAGGCGTTGCGACCCTCGCTGTTCATTTTCTCGATGCGCGCCGCAAGCACCGGATCGTCCGGAGGGGCGAACGGCAACCGGTCGATGATCACCAGCGATAACGCCTCGCCCTTGACGTCCACGCCTTCCCAGAACGACGCGCTCCCCAGCAACACCGCGTTGCCGAGTTTGCGGAAACGCTCCAGCAACTCAGTGCGCGAACCCTCTCCCTGCATCAGCAGCGGATACTGCATGCCCATGCGCTTCATTGCGGTTTCCATCAATTCGCGCGCCTCGCGCATCGCCCTGAGGCTGGTGAAGAGGAAGAAGGTCCGCCCCTCCGCGGCCTCGATCACCGGCATCGCTGCGTCCACCACCGCCCGGGTGTAGCCCTCGGAATTCGGCTCCGGCAGATCCTCCGGAACGTAAAGCAGCGCCTGGTTCTGGTAGTCGAAAGGGCTTTCCCAGAACGCGGTGGCCGCCTCGTCCAGGCCCATTTCGCGCTGGTAATGAGAGAAATCGCCGGCCACAGTTAGCGTCGCCGAAGCAAAAATCCACGCCCGCGGAGTGCCGCTGATCTGCCGATGGAAGATGTCCGCAATCGAGAGCGGCGTCGCGTTCAAGTGCACCGAATGGGCGAACACCTCGACCCAGCGCACCCGCTCGCGGTCCCCTTCCTGTCGCCAGCGGCCGAGGCAGTCCAATATTTCCATTGTCCGCATCCAGCAGTTGTGCAGCCCCTCGGAACGACCGGCCTGCGATTTCAGTACCTCTGCAAGACCGGTGAGCCGTGTTACCGCCACGTTCAGTGCGTCGCTGAAGTCGCGATTTGCCGCGGCCTGCGCGTAAGGCTGGCGGCCGATGTCATCGCGCACCTGCAGCCGCAGGTCGCGCGCGGCCTTTTCCAGTTGCGCGGCCGCATCCGGCAGCGCCGGATTGTCTCTTGCCGAAGCGGCAGCCTCCATGCGGGTGTCACGCCCCAGTTCGATGAGCTGATGCGTGGAAACGGTTTCGCCGAAGAACAGGCTGGCGGTCTCCGGCAGTTGGTGCGCTTCGTCGAAGATCACCGTGTTGCATGCGGGCAGCAGCTCTGCCACGCCCTCGTCGCGCAGCACCACGTCGGCGAAAAAAAGATGATGGTTCACCACGACCACGTCGGCTTGCAACGCCTGCTTGCGCGCCTCCATGACGAAGCAGTGTTTGTAATCCGGGCAATCACCGCCGAGACAGTTTTCCCGGGTGGAGGTCACCTGCGGCCAGACGCTGGCGTCCTCCGGCACGTCGGCCAGTCCACTGCGATCACCCGTCTTGCTGGTCCTGGCATAGGACTCGATACGCGCCAGGTAGACCACGTCGTCGCGATCCAGGAAGCGGCCGTCGTTCTTGGCGCGCTCCAGATGGTAGTGGCAGACATAATTCGCCCGGCCCTTGAGCAGCGCAACCGTCACCGCCGCCTGCATCGCGTTGCGCACCATTGGAATGTCGCGCCCGAACAACTGGTCCTGCAGGGTCTTGGTACCGGTCGAGATGATCACCTTGCCGCCCTTGGCGAGCGCCGGCACCAGGTAGGCGAACGTCTTGCCGGTTCCCGTACCGGCTTCGGCGATCAGCACGCTGCGCTTTTCGATCGCCTGCTCGACCGCCTGCGCCAACTCAAGCTGTTGCGGGCGCACGCGATAGCTGGAGACGGTATGGGCCAGCGGGCCGGAATCCGCGAAGAAAGTCTTCAGGTCTGAACTCAAGGTGAACCGGAGTTTAACGCGAGCCGTGAATCTGAAGGCGGACGACGGGTTTGACCCCCGCCCTTTCGAAGATCGTTACCTCAGAAACTCAGCGTCCAGCGGGCTCACCACGCCGCGCCCGCCACGATTCAGCACGTGCGTGTAGATCATGGTCGTGGATACGTCCGAATGGCCAAGCAGTTCCTGCACGGTCCTTATGTCGTAGCCGGACTGCAGCAGGTGCGTGGCGAACGAGTGACGAAATGTATGGCAGTGCACCGGCTTCGAGATCGCAGATTCTCGGACTGCGCCTTTGACGGCTCTCTGT
>JBQTIV010000067.1:0-25018 GCA_052387775.1 Betaproteobacteria bacterium | reverse complement strand
TCGGAAAGCCGGGGTCCCCGGACTTTAGTTGCGGCATGACTTTGAGCTGCTGCGCGGCTAAAAGTCAGCCTTCACAGCAACAGCGCTCTATGACCGGGCAAAAAAAGAGGGGCGCGTCGCCCCTCGGGTGTCGGGTTTTCTTTCTTGCTGGAATCTATTTCCTGCCGTTGACGGCCCCCTTGAGTTTGGCACCCGCCGCAAATTTCGCCGTCCTGGCTGCCGGAATCTTGATTGCGGCACCGGTTTGAGGATTGCGGCCCATGCGTGCCGCACGCTTGCCCTGGGAGAAGGTTCCGAAGCCAACCAGAGTCACGCTTTCGTTTTTCTTCAATGATACGGTTACGGCGTCTATGAATGCATCGATCATGATGTCGGCCATGGCTTTGCTGGCGCCTGATTTTTTTGCAATCACTTCGACGAGTTCTGCCTTGTTCATTTATCCCCCTGTCATCTAAACGTACAGCGACCGGAAGCTTAGATTTTGGTCGCCATCCAGTCAACGCACACATGCATTGAGCGAGATTTTCGCGGCGATGCACCACGAGTGTTGATGCAACCGCACGGGCATTGTTCTTGCCTACCTCGATGCCTTCTGATACGCCGCTCCATTATCCACGACTCGCGGCGCGAGCCATAGCGGCAACTGCAATCGCGAGCACGACGCGCGACAGTTCTCCAATTCCCTCGTGACCCTTACGCGCACCCGGCGTCGCCTTGCCGGTCGTCGAGTCAGGCGATCCGCCAGGCAATCGAAGCGCCGCTTCGCAACGGCACCAGAGATTCGGTCCCGTAGCGCAATTCCTCCGGCACCGCCCAGGCCTCTTTACTCAGAGTGATGCGATCGCGATTGCGCGGCAGGCCGTAGAAGTCCGCGCCGTAGAAAGCGGCAAAACCCTCCAATTTGTCGAGCGCTCCCGCCGCATCGAAGGCCTCCGCATAAAATTCGATGCCGCCGTGAGCCGTGTAGATTCCGGCGCAGCCGCATCCAGTTTCTTTTGTGCGACGCGCATGGGGCGCGCTGTCGGTACCAAGAAAAAATTTTGGGTTGCCGGAAGTTGCCGCTTTCACCAACTGCTGTCGGTGTTCTTCTCGCTTGAGCACCGGCAGGCAGTAGTAATGCGGGCGGATTCCCCCGCGAAATAAGTCATTGCGGTTGAGCAGAAGATGATGCGCAGTGATGGTGGCTGCCACCGTCTGCGGCGCGCTGAGCACGAACTGCACCGCGGCAGTGGTGGTGATGTGCTCGAAAACGATCTTCAGTCGCGGGAAGCGCCGCACCAGCGCAATCAGGGTGCGCTCGATGAAGATCTTCTCCCGGTCGAATATGTCGACGTTTGCGTCGGCTGTTTCGCCATGTATAAGGAGCGGCATTCCGACTTCGGCCATGATTTCTAAAGTGTCGAAGCACTTTTGGATGTCGGTCACGCCGGCATCCGAATTGGTCGTTGCGCCGGCCGGGTAGTACTTTACCGCGTGCACGAACCCGCCCGATTTCGCAACGCGGATCTCCTGCGGCCGGGTGTTATCGGTGAGATACAGCGCCATCAATGGCAAAAAACTGCTGCCTGCCGGCAAAGCGGAGAGTATGCGGTCCCGATAAGCGCCGGCCGCGGCGCTTGTGGTCACCGGGGGTCTGAGGTTGGGCATGATGATGGCGCGGGCGAAGCGCCGCGCCGTGTCCGGCAGCACTGCCTTCATCGCATCGCCGTCGCGCAGATGCAGGTGCCAGTCGTCGGGTTTGGTGACGGTAATCTGCATGAAGTCAATAACCGGTGGACGGAAAAAATCCCTGCCCTATTCTCTCTTGAGGTCAAGCGCGCGCTGGTAGAGCGTGTTCTTCCTCGCGCCGGTGATTTCCGCGGCAAGTCTCACCGCCAGCTTCAGCGGCAGCTCCTCGAGCAAAAGCTCCAGCACGCGCGGGGAATCGTCCTGCGCTTGCGTGGTGTCACCGGCGCTACCTTCCACCAGAAGCACGAACTCGCCGCGGCGGCGGTCCTCGTCCTTCAGCAGCCAGGCGCCGGCCTCGTCAAGGCGACAGACGTGAACCTGTTCGTAGAGCTTGGTCAGCTCGCGTGCGATGCCAATGCGGCGCTCACCGCCGAACACGGCCATCATGCTCTCCACTGATTCCACGATCCGGTGCGGGGCCTCATAGAACACCAGCAGGCCGGTTTGACGGCGGAGCCCCGTCAGCGTTCTTTCGCGTTCGCCCTTCCTGGACGGCAGGAACCCATGGAAGCAAAACGTTGCCGCCCGCATTCCCGATGCTGCGATCGCCGCGATGGCTGCATTTGGGCCGGGGATCGGCACCACGCGAAAGCCCGCCTCCCGCACTTGTGCCACTGCCAATGATCCCGGATCGCTGATTCCCGGCGTGCCGGCATCGGTTACCAACGCCACCGATTTTCCCTCTGCAAGAGTCGCGATCAGGCGTCTGGCCGCATCGCGCTCGTTGTGTTCATGCAGTGCGAACACCTTCGCATGAATTCCATGGTGGCTGAGCAATTTCTGCGTGACTCGCGTGTCTTCGGCAGCAACACTGTCCACGAACGTCAGCACCTCGATCGCACGCAGCGTGATATCACGCAGGTTCCCGATCGGTGTGGCCACCACATATAATGTGGGCTCGGTCAGTCTGGTGTCTTCACTATGCAACTTCGCCCGGCCTTTTCGCTGATATTAGCGGCGTTACTATACTGGGCGCCCATCGCCTTATCCACCCGTCCCGCCGCCGCACAGGAAACCGAGAATGCCGCCGCCTCGCCCCCGCTGGCGCATATCGCGGTAATACTGCCACTGCAGTCCGCAAGTTTCGGCAAGCACGCCGAATCGGTGCGTCTCGGCGTTCTCGCCGCCGCCGGGCTGATGCAGGCAAACGGGCTTGCGGTGAGCGTGTACGCCACCACCGAGGACACCGCCCAGATTCTCGCCGCCTATCAGCGCGCGGTGTCGCGCGGCGCGCGCGCGGTGATTGGGCCGCTTACCCGCAATGGCGTCACTGCGCTCGCTGTAAGCGGCGTGGTGAGCGTGCCCACGCTCGCACTCAATATTCCCGACGGCGACATTCTGATGCCTCGCGACCTGTACGCGTTCGGCCTGCAGATCGAGTCGGAGGCGCGCCAGGTCGCCAGACTCGTTTTCAGCCACGCCAGGCGCAGGGCCTTGGTCGTTGCCAGCGAGACTGCGCTCGGCGGCCGGATTGCGCAAGCCTTCATCGACGAATGGAAGAAGTTGAAGGCGGAAATCGCGGGACAGTTCGTCTACAGTACGGACGGCGCTGCGCTTGCCAGGTTGCGCGAACAGGTGACGACCTCGACAGCCGACGTCATCTTCCTGTCCCTCGACGCGGCGCGGGCGCGCTTCATCCGTTCGTATCTCGGCGGGAACCTGCCCATTTATGCCACTTCGCTGGTCTTCGCGTCCAATATCGACACGCTAGCCCACTTCGATCTGGAGGGTGTACGCTTCCTTGACATGCCGTGGCTGCTGCAGCCGGACCATCCTGCAGTGATGAGTTATCTGAAGCCCAACGTACGCAGCCCGGCGCTCGACCAGGAGCGCTTTTACGCGCTTGGCATAGACGCGTACCGGATCGTGCAGGAATTATTGCGCCCGTATGAGCCGATGGTTTCGCTTGACGGCGTGACCGGCACGATAACACCCACCGACACCCAGCAATTTACCCGCTCACTGGTACCGGCACATTTTTCCCAGGGCAGCGCCAAGCCGCTCGACGCGCCCCTGTTGCGATGAGCAGTCGCGGGACCTGGGCCGAAGATGCCGCTGCAGCTTTCCTGGAAAAGCGCGGCCTCAAGCTTCTGCAGCGCAACTACCGCTGCCGTTTCGGCGAAATCGATCTGGTGCTTCGCGATGCCCGGACACTGGTTTTCGTGGAAGTGCGATACCGCAGGAGCCGCTCGTTCGGTGGGGCCGCGGAAAGCATCACAACCAGCAAGCGCATGAAGCTCCTGCGGGCGGCCCGGCATTACATGGCGGCACACAGCGAGTTCCCAGCCTGCCGATTCGACGCAGTGTTGCTGAACGGCGACAACCCCGAGGTAGATTGGGTCGTGAACGCATTCGGCGAATAAGCATCATATGCTCCAGGCCTGCACCTTCTTTGTGCAATAATTCGCCTGTAATGGGAGTGCAGCCTATTTTCGGGATGGACCTGAAGAACCGGATCAACAAACACTTCACCGACAGCGCCCACTTGAAACTGGAGGCGATGGATTTGCTTGCCGATCCGCTCGCGCGCGCCTCCGAGCGCATGGCGCAATGCCTGATGAACGAAGGCAAGATCCTGTCCTGTGGCAACGGCGGCTCCGCTGCCGATGCCCAGCACTTCGCCGCCGAACTGCTGAACCGTTTCGAAATGGAGCGCCCGCCTCTTGCGGCGATCGCCCTTTCCACCGACACTTCCACGCTCACCTCGATCGCCAATGACTACAGCTACGACCACGTGTTCTCCAAGCAGGTACGCGCGCTCGGCCAATCCGGGGACCTGTTACTGGCGATTTCCACTAGCGGCAATTCAGCCAATATCATGCAGGCGATACTTGCTGCGCACGACCGGCAGATGGGCGTGATCGCACTGACCGGAAATAAAGGCGGCAAAATGGCCGGAGTGCTCGGCCCGAACGACGTGCATATCTGTGTGCCGGCGTACAGAACGGCGCGCATCCAGGAAGTCCACCTGCTGTGCCTGCACTGCATGTGTGACACCATCGATTGTCTGTTGTTAGGAGTGGAATGAATGAAACTACCTTTCCGACTGATCGCAGTGATTGTTGCCCTTTCCCCACTTATGCAGTCTTGTGCACCACTGGTGGTCGGCGTTGGTGTGGGCGCCGGCGTCATGATGGCCGATGACCGCCGCAGCAGCGGCACGATTCTCGAGGACCAGACCATCGAAATAAAGTTCAAGAACCGCGTCGAGGAGAAGTATAACGACCAGCTTCACGTCAACGTCACCAGCTTCAACCGCTTCGTGCTGCTCACCGGCGAAGCCCCTACCGAAGAGATCAAGCAGGATCTGACGATCCTTGCGCTGGAAGTGCCGAACGTTCGCAACGTGCAGAACGAAGTGATCTTGGCCGGAAACAGTTCGTTCACTTCCCGCAGCAGCGATTCATTGCTGACCAGCAACATCAAGGGGCGGCTGACGCAGAACAAGGACGTCAGTGCCAACCACGTGAAAGTTGTGAGCGAGAATAGCACTGCGTTTCTAATGGGGCTTGTGACCCGGGCCGAAGCCGAGGCCGCTGCACAGACCGCCGCCACCACCAGCGGCACGCAGAGGGTAGTCAAGGTTTTCGAGTACATCGACTGAGATTCAGGAAACCCCAGTGACGAAAGCCCCGCAAGGGGCTTTCGTCATTTTGGCCAGGGCCAGGCGGCGGCCGAGCACGGCCCCGCCACCCGCCTGTATCATGGCGCCACCGGGAACTGGCGCCATGACCCACCACCCCACCTTCGAAAAGAAAATTTGCCCGCCCGGCGAACTTCCGGCGCGTTTGAGCACTCTGTCGCGCCCGCTGGTGTTTACCAACGGTGTGTTTGACGTACTTCACCGCGGGCACGCCACTTACCTTGACGAATCGCGGGCACTGGGCGCCAGCCTGCTCGTGGCGCTCAATTCGGACGCGTCGGTAAGGCGGTTGGGCAAAGGACCGGACCGGCCTATCAATAAGCTGGCAGACCGCCTGGCCGTAGTGGCCGCACTGGAAAGCGTGAGCCTGGCCACCTGGTTCGAGGAGGATAATCCGCTCGGACTCATACTCGGTTGCCGTCCCGATGTCCTGGTCAAGGGCGGCGACTGGCCGGTTGATAGAATTGTGGGCGGCAAGGAAGTGGCGAGCAGGGGTGGCAAGGTCATTTCCATTCCGTTCCGCTTCGAACGTTCCACGACATCGCTGATCTCCCGCATCCGCAAACCCTGACTCATCATCTTTCCTGAAGGAAGCTTCCATGCCTGCCAGACCGCGTTTCGTGCGTGACACGTGGGGACTGATCAAGCCTTACTGGTCCTCCGAGGAGCGCTACTCCGCCTGGTTATTGCTCGCCGCGGTAACCGGCCTGACACTCGCCATGGTCTACATGAACGTCCAGTTCAACGCCTGGTACAACGTGTTCTACAACGCACTGCAGGAGAAAAACCAGGAAGAGTTCTTCCGCTTGATGCTCCGGTTTGCGATCCTTGCGGCCATTTACATCACGATGGCTGTTTACGCCTTCTACCTGAACCAGATGCTGCAGATCCGCTGGCGGACCTGGATGACCGACGTCTACCTCCAGCGCTGGCTCGCCGAGCGCACTTACTTCCGCATGCAGCTCATTGGCAGCCCCGCGGATAACCCCGATCAGCGCATCGCCGAGGACTTCAAACTATTCGTCGACGAAACTCTCAGTCTGGCGCTGGGCTTTCTCAACGCCGTGGTCACGCTAGGCTCCTTCGTCGGCATCCTGTGGGTGCTATCGGGGCCGCTGGCGATTGCGTACGACGGCCGCGACATAGTCATCCCTGGCTACATGGTCTGGGCGGCGCTCGTCTACGCGATCGTCGGCACCTGGATGACCCACAAAATCGGCAAGGCGCTGATCGGGCTCAATTTCAATCAACAGCGCTTCGAAGCGGACTTCCGCTTCTCCCTGGTGCGCTTCCGCGAAAACTGCGAGGGCGTGGCGCTGTACTGCGGCGAGGAAGACGAGTTCAGGAATTTCCGCTCTCGCTTCGGCAACGTAGTCAATAACTGGTGGCTCATCATGAAGCGCCAGAAGATACTGAACTCCTTCACTATCGGCTACAACCAGCTGGCGGTGATCTTCCCGTTCGTCGTCGCCGGCAATCGCTATTTTGCCGGCACCATCCAGCTCGGCGGACTGATGCAGATTTCCAACGCCTTCGGACAGGTGCAAGGTTCACTGTCCTGGTTCATCGGCGCCTATAACAGCTTCGCCTCCTGGAAGGCTACCGCAGACCGTCTGCTCGGCTTCCACTATGCAATTGAGAAGGCTCGCGAAGACATGCAGCAGCAATCGGGTTTGCAGCAGGCGCAGGATGGCAGCGATGAACTTGTCATCGACGGCCTTGCGCTCAACCTTCCCAGCGGCGAGCCGCTGATTTCAGCTTCAAACGCGACTATCAAGTCGGGCGAAAGCCTGTTGATCCGCGGGCCTTCCGGGTCCGGAAAGAGCACGCTGTTCCGGGCGATAGCCGGGATCTGGCCGTTTGGAAAGGGGCGAATGCGCATGCCGGCGGGCTTCCGCGTCCTGTTCCTGCCACAGCGGCCATACCTGCCGATCGGCACGATTCGTGACGTCGTAAGTTACCCCGCGCCCCCGGATGAGTTCTCCGACGAGCAGATCAAGGAGGTTCTGAATGCGGTCGGGCTGCCGCAACTTGCGGACCGGATCAACGACCACCAACACTGGTCACTGCAACTCTCGCCCGGCGAGCAACAGCGCATCGCCTTTGCGCGCGCGCTGCTGCAGAAGCCGGCGTGGTTGTTCCTCGATGAGGCGACCTCGGCTCTGGACGAGGCCGCTGAGGAACTTCTCTACCGGCTGCTGAAAGAAAGGCTTGTCGGCGCGACCCTAATCAGCATCGGCCACCGGCCGGCGTTGATCGCATTCCACTCGCGACGGCTGGAACTGCGGGAAGTCGGCGACGGTACCCGCGTGCTGGTCGCGATCTAGAAACATCTCACCCCCCGCCCTTTCCACTGGAGTGGAGAGGGAGCTAACGGCTAATGACATCGCTTGGTGTCTTGACACCCTCTCCGCTCGCTTTCGGGAGGAGAGATTCCGTGGACTCGGCGTTGGCGGAGCCATTCGGGGCGGCAAACGGAATAGTGGCGCGCTACCCGCAAACGGCTGACTTCGTCAGTAACGTGTCCGCGCGCCCGGGGTGAGATGGGTGTCCCCTGTGGCTCAGGAACTTGAACTTCAGGGGCATTCGACGGTGCGCATTTCGGAGCCCGGGAAATCGTTTTTCAGTTCCGCCAGTTTCGCCGATTCCTCTTCGGTCGGTTCGCTGATCAGGAAAGCCGTCTGGGTCACCCGTTGTTCGCGCTCGCCGATCGTCGCCGAGCGCAGGCCCTTTTTTCCCAGCTGCGCAAGGTACCTGATCGCACCCTCCTCGCCGCGGAACACGCCCAGCGAAATCGCATACCGCCACCGGCCAGGGTCCAGAATCGGAAAGTATTCGTTGATACCCATTTCCCTGAGTTCGATGATCTGGCGCTCCATTGCCGCCTGCGATCTTGACGGCGGAATGTATACCCAGTAACCCGCGGTCACGCTGACGTCGACTCGGCGCGCGCGCTCACCGAGCGCGAAACGATCCAGCGCACCCTGTACGCGCGCCAGTTCGCCGGCGCCAAACCCGCCCCACTCGATGCAGGTAACCGGCGCTGAAGCCCTCACCGGCGCGGGCGCAGGTGGCGGTCGCGGCGGCACGATTCGCACTTTGTCCGCGTTCATCTTCAGGGCAATGAGCTGCGCATCTGGGTTCTCCGCCTTGTCTCCGAGGTAGACGAAAACGGCGAATCCGATGTTCACGGCAAGCAGCAGCAGGAAGGCCCACCTCATCGCTGCTCCTGCGCGATCCGCACCAGGCCTTCGAGCACCAGCTTGTCGGCAATCCTGACAGGTCTGCCGAGCCGCTGCGCCACCATCTCCGCCGCGCCGCCGCCGACCAACAGGGTCGGTTCGCCGTATCCGTCCGCGACCATCGCCGCGCGCACGCGTTCCACCGCACCGCACAGCGCCTGTATCGCACCGCTGGTGATGGCGTCGCGCGTACTGCGCGGGAACGGCGCAAAGCTGCCGCGTTCGGAGGAAAGCCCCGCGGTATTCGAAGCCAACGCCTCGTGCATCAAATCGAAGCCGGGAACGATGATGCCGCCGATAAACTCGCCCTGCGCGCTAAGAGCGTCCACCGTCATCGCGGTGCCGGCGTTGACCACCAGGCAGCAACCGGAAACGAGCCAGCGTGCGCCAATCAGCGCCGCCCAGCGGTCCGCGCCAAGTTGCGATGGATCGTCGTACCGGCTGACAACACCGCACTGGGCCCCGCTTGCCGCGACCCATCGAGGTTCGGCCTTCCAGCGGGCGAATAATTTTTGCAGATCGGCGCGCACCGCCTCGCCGGCCACGTTGGCTACGACGATTGCGTCCGCGGCGGGCAGAGGCGCCCAGTCCCGCTCGAGCCGGCGGAGGTCAGCCAGCGCCACCGAGCCTTCATGGGCGAAGGCGTCATGCTCATGGAGCGCCCATTTGATTCGGCTGTTGCCGGCATCGACGGCAAGAATCACGGTTCTTGGAACCTTCGTATTTGGATGGGGTTCGCGCGCTCACCCGGCGGGCCGCAGACTCAGTTCTCCGCCGTAGAACTTGCGCACGCCGGCGCTGGTCCTGATCATCAGCGCACCGTCCTCGGCGACCCCTTCGACCCTGCCTAGGAATTCGGTCTTGTCCGGCATGTGCAGTCGCACCATTCTATCTTGGTAGGCATGCATGCGGTCCCACTCCTGTCGAAACGGCGCAAAACCTTCTGCGGAAAACTTCCTCAGAACTGCATCGAGTTCGGTAAGGATTCCTGCAAACAGGCGATTGCGGTCCACTTCGATGCCGATTGTCGCCAGGTCCACCACTGGTTGGTGAATGCGCGCCTTCACCGGTTCCGCCAGTCGCAGGTTGATTCCCGCGCCGATCACCGCCACGGTGGGCCCCATCACGTCGCCGGCAAGCTCGATCAGGATGCCGGCAAGCTTGAGATGGCGCCACAGCACATCGTTCGGCCATTTCAGCATCGCTTCTTCTGCTCCATGCTTTCTCAACACTCTCGCCAGCGCGATGCTGACTGCGAGGCTCAGCCCGGAAAGAAACCCCGCCCCCTGTTCAAAACGCCACAGAAGCGAAAACGTGAGCGCACCCCCCAGTCCGGATTGCCAGTCGCGTCCGCGCCGTCCGCGCCCGCGGGTCTGCAATTCGGCCACGAGCACGCTAGCCGATGGCGCACCCTGCGCGGCACGCTCCAGCAGGTCGGTATTGGTCGAGCCGGTTTCGTCCACGACTTCGATGTCGAAGCGCGCCTGCCCGCCGAGTTGCCCCAGGATCTCCTCACGGGACAACCATTGCACCGGCGTTACCAGGCGGTAGCCGCGCCCATGCACCTTGTGGACCGTGAGGCCGGAATCATCGATATTGGCGAGCGCATTCGACACCGAGCCGCGCGAAATTCCAAGCGCCTTGCCGATGGCTTCGCCGGACTGGAATTCACCGTTGTGCAGCAGGCGCAGGACTGCGAGCGTGTGCGGAGTCACGTCAATAGGGTACAGTGAGTCGGGTAAACTATACTCGAAGCGTCCTTGGTGACGTCGGCATTGACCTAAGTCAATGCCGATTCTGCGTGGACGCTGAAACTGAGGGTTCTTATCTTTTCGCGGAGGGCCTAAATGTACAAGAACATTCTCATTCCGACCGACGGCTCTACTCTATCGAAGAGGGCCATCAAAGCCGGAGTCGCTCTTGCGAAATCCGCGGGTGCCAGGGTCACCGGCTTCTATTCGCCGGAGCCCTACGAGATCCTCGCCTACGGCGAGTACTTCCCGCCCGATCTGATGTCGCACAGTGAATGGGACAATCGCTCGAAGAAAACTGCGCGAAAATTCCTTGCCGTCATCGAGAAGGAAGCCAAAGAAGCTGGCGTCGCCTGCGACAGCCTGCACCTTGCCCGGCTCGCGCCCTGGCAAGCCATAGTGGAAGCGGCTAAAAAGAAGAAGTGCGACCTGATCTTCATGGCATCGCACGGCCGCACCGGTCTTTCGGGCCTGCTGCTAGGCAGCCAGGCTGCAAAAGTTGTCGCACACTCGAAAATTCCGGTTCTGATCTACCGCTGAGCTTCCCTACGGCGACGCGCCCGCCGCCCGAAACCGGCGCAGGTTCGCCGGTAGAATGGCCGAAATTTCCGCAGGAGGCGGGAAGTGTCACGACCCCAATTCGGGCACATGCGGCGCGCCTGCGTCCGCTGTGCCGCAGCGCTGCTGCTCGTTTTCGTGGCGGCCTGCGGCAAGGGGCAGGATTATCCGGCACGGCCGGTCAACCTCATCGTTCCGTTTCCTGCCGGCGGGTCTTCCGATCTTATCGCGCGCGTGGTATCCGAGCCCGCCGGACGCGCTTTGGGCCAGCAGATAGTCATCGAGAATCGTCCCGGTGCCGGCGGCAACATCGGTACCGAGGCGGCGGCGCGGGCCGCGCCCGACGGCTACACCCTGATCCAGTGCACCATCGGAACCTGCGCGATCAACCTTGCGATCTACCAGCAGCTGCCATACGACCTGGAACGCGATTTCGCTCCGATCGTATTGTTCGGTTCGATCGCGAACGTGCTCACCGTGAACCCGGAGGTGAAGGCAAACAGCGTCGCGGAACTGGTCGCGCTGGCCAAGAAGCACTCCGGCAAGCTGACGTTCGGCTCATCGGGCTACGGCTCCAGCCCGCACCTGTCGGGCGAGCTTTTCAAGCAGGCTGCAGGCATCGATATCCTTCACGTGCCTTATCGCGGATCGGCGCCGGCGATCACCGATCTGCGCGGCGGACAGATCGACATGTTCTTCGACAATACTCCTTCGATCCTTCCGCACATCAAGGCCGGCGCTTTGCGCGCACTTGCGATCACCGGCGCGCAACGCTCTCCCCTCCTCCCCGACGTGCCGACGATGCAGGAGGCCGGCTTCGAAGACTTCGTTATCGCACCGTGGTTCGGCGTGATGACGCAGAAAAATACACCTGCACACATTATCGGGCGCTTGAGCAAGGCGTTTAACGAGGCTCTGTCGGACCCCGCAGTGCTAAGGCAGTTCGCGGACATGGGCGTGAAAGCGGGCGGCGGATCGCCCGAGGAGTTCCACGCGCATATTCGCGTGGAAACGACGCGCTGGGGCGAGTTGGTGCGCGCGCGCGCCATAAGGACCGAAGGACTGAAATAAGAAATGGAACTGCAATGAAAATCACGGCAATCGAAAGCCTGCGCCTGCCCGAGCGCCCCAACCTGTTGCTGGCGCAGATCCACACCGACCAGGGCCTGGTCGGGCTGGGCGAAACCTCGCGCGGCGCGCAGGCGGTGGAAGCCCAACTTCACGAGCTGGTTGCGCCCTACCTGCTGGGCAAGGATCCGCTGGAGATCCAGAAACACAGCAAACACCTGATGAGCAGCTATCTGGGTTTTGCCAGCAGCAGTACCGAGATCAGGGCCGCATCCGTGGTGGACGTCGCGCTCTGGGATATCCTCGGCCAGGCGCTGAATCAGCCGATCCATATGCTGCTTGGCGGCACGACGCGCAGCCGCATCCGTGCCTACAATACCTGCGCGGGTTACGACTACAACACCCGCAGCGTAGCGCGGCGTTCGCTGCGCGCGGGCGAGCCGGCGCCAAAGCCCGAAGGCCGCTACGACGACCAGATCGCCTTCGTGCACCACGCCGACGAACTTGCGCAAAGCCTGCTCGCGGAAGGCTACACGGCGATGAAAATCTGGCCCTTCGATCCCTATGCCGAAGATAACGGCGGGGGCTTCATTGCGCAGCGCGAACTGGATATTGCGCTGGAACCCTGGCGCAAGATCCGCAAGGCCGTGGGCGATGGCATCGAGGTCATGGCGGAATTCCATTCCCTGTGGAACCTGCAGCAGGCGAAGCAGATCGCCAAGGCTCTGGAGCCGTACCGCCCGTACTGGTCCGAGGACCCGATCAGGATGTGCGACGTGGACACCCTCGCCGAATACGCGCGCTCGACCACGATACCGGTGTGCGCCAGCGAAACGCTGGGCGGCATTTATCCATTCCGCGACGCGCTCGCCAACCAGGCGGCCGACATCGTCATGCTGGACATCGGCTGGTGCGGGGGGTTGACCGAAGCGCGCAAGATTGCCGCGCTCGCCGAAGCCTGGCAGCGCCCGGTGGCGCCGCATGACTGCAACGGCCCGGTGGTCTGGGTCGCCTCCATCCATTTCATGGCTCACATCCCCAACGCTTTGATCATGGAAGTGGTGCGCGCCTATTTCTCGACCTGGTACAAGGACATTCTTACCGAGTTGCCGCTGGTCAAGGACGGCTACATTTATCCTCTCAACGGGCCGGGACTGGGAACACGCCTGCTTCCGGATTTGGTCAAGCGCGCGGGCGCCATGGTCAGGCGCAGCGTCGCCTGAGCACCACGCCAGTAGCAGGCGGGCAATGGAGCATCAGGATTCTCCGGCCTCCCCGCCGGCGACGCGACGATCGCGCCCGTCCCCGGGGAACGGCGCTACAATCGCGCCGGAATGCGCGCCGCCGGATTCGTCGGTTGGCGCGCCAACGCCAACGCGGCAAGAACTATCCGCCATAGCGATACTCTGACCTTCTGGACCACCCAACACGCGGATTTTCATGCGCTGGCTCGTAAGCTGCCTCATCCTCCTGATCACCGCTCCGGGTTGGATTTCTCCGGTTGCGGCCGAGCCGGTGCAGCGTCCGCACATTGAAGCGGAACTCATCGCCGAAAAAACCAGTCTGTACGCTGGCGAGCCGGTGACCGTGGCGCTGCGGCTGAAGATGGAGAAGCGCTGGCACACCTATTGGAAAAATCCCGGCGATTCGGGATTGCCCACCAAGATCACCTGGACACTGCCCGAGGGTTTCTCGTCTGGCCCGATCCAGTGGCCGGCGCCGCGGCGCATCAATGTGGGGCCACTCACCAACTTCGGTTACGAGGGTGAAATATTCCTGCTGACCGACATTCAGGTGCCGGCAGGACTTGCCGACGGGAGCGCCGTACCGATCACCGCGAAGGCAGAATGGCTGGTATGCGAGGAGATCTGCATCCCCGGAGATGCGACCTTCAGCTTCATGCTGCCGGTGAGCAACGAGCAGGCGAACGCCGACCCGAAATGGGCAAAGCCAATCGAACGAGCCCGCGAGCAGTCGCCGCGCCGGTTGGAAGGCTGGAATCTCGATGCCTACCTGCGTGGCGACGATCTGGTTCTGAGATTGTCGAACGGACAGGCAGGCGTCGCGCGCATTCACAACCTCACGCTCTTTCCCGACCAGGACGGCTGGATCGAGAACGCCTCCCCGCAGCGAATGATCAGGACCGCGGGCGGTTATGAGTTGCGCGTTGCCTCTGCAGCGGCGATAGGCTCGAAGTCCGGCCCGTTGACCGGCCTGATCGTCGCCGAACCGGGTCTCGCGAAGGGCGTCACTGCCGCCACGGTGGAAGTACGGGTTGAGTCTGCCGCACAGCTTGCCGAAGAGATCCTCGAGCAGCCGGCCGTGAGCCCGTTCGCCGATCTCGGACTGCTGGCGGCTCTCGGACTGGCGTTCCTCGGCGGCGTGATACTCAATCTGATGCCCTGCGTGTTCCCGGTGGTCGCGATCAAGGTGCTCAGCTTCGTGGAACAGTCACGCGGGCATCCGGCCAGGCTGCGCGCGCACGGGCTGGCGTTTGCGGCAGGAGTGCTGGTGTCGTTCTGGGTGGTGGCGGGGATATTGCTGGCGTTGCGCGCGCAGGGCGCGGCGCTGGGCTGGGGATACCAACTGCAGTCGCCGCCAGTGGTCGCCGCGCTGTCGCTGCTGTTTTTTGTGCTGGCGCTCAACCTGAGCGGCTTGTTCCATGTGGGGATGTCGTTAGTGTCACTCGCAGGAAAATTTCGCTTGCGCAACGATTACGCCGATTCGGCATTGTCGGGTCTGCTGGCCACGGTGGTTGCCACGCCGTGTACCGCGCCGTTCATGGGCGCGGCGCTCGGCTTTGCGTTTACCCAACCGGCCATCGAGGCGATGCCGGTGTTCTCGGCTCTCGCGCTGGGCATGTCCAGCCCCTACCTGCTGTTGTGCTTCTGGCCAACCCTGGTCAGGCGGATTCCGCGCCCCGGGCGCTGGATGGAGACGCTAAGGCAGCTGCTAGCCTTTCCGCTTTATCTGACGGTCGTCTGGTTGGCGTGGGTGCTGGGAAAGCAGGCCGGCGTCGATGCCGTGGCGCGTCTACTCGCAGGGCTAACACTCGTTGCGGCGGCACTGTGGATGGTCGGACGCTGGGGCGTTTCCAGCGAACCCGGCAAGCGCGCCGCAACGATCGCCGCGCTCGTGCTCGCGGTCGCAGGCTGTGTGTTCGCGTGGCCCGGCGGCAAAACGTCCGAGGCCGTGGCCGAAGAACTCACCGGCCCGTGGAAGCGGTGGACTCCGGACGTGCTGGCTTCGGCACGGGCCGAGGGACGCGCGGTTTTCGTCGACTTCACCGCGGCCTGGTGCGTCACCTGCCAGGTGAACAAACGCCTGGTGCTGGAATCAGACGCCTTGCACGCGCGTTTTGAGGAACGCAAGGTGGTGAGGCTGCGTGCGGACTGGACCAGCCGGGATGGACAAATAACCACTGCGCTGCGCGAACTCGGACGTATTGGCGTGCCGGTGTACGCAATCTATGCAGCAGGCGGCAGGGGCGCGCCGATCCTGCTGCCGGAGTTGCTCACCCAGGAACGCGTACTGCGCGCAATCGACGAGGCAGCGCCGCCCCCTTAAAGCGTTGTTGCGGATCGTCGACAGGAGGACACATGAACAAACTCGTCGTTGCGTCGTTGGCAATGTCATTGGCCGTGCCGGTCTCTGTAGCGCACGCCGCGGTCGCACCCGGCCAGGCCGCGCCGGATTTCAGCCTGGTGGATATCAACCGAAAGGTGCAAAAGCTCTCCGACTATCGCGGCAAGTTTGTAGTACTGGAGTGGTTCAACTCCGAGTGCCCGTTCGTGCAGAAGCACTACGAGAGCGGAAACATGCAGGCGCTCCAGGCCAGGTACACGCAGAAGGGCGTGGTATGGCTGGGAATCAATTCAACCAGTCCGACGCATGGCGATTATCGCGACCCGGCGCGTTCGCAGGCGATCCTCAAGGCGTGGAAGTCGGCGCCGACGGCGTTCGTGCTCGATCCCGACGGCAAGGTCGGCAAGCAGTACGGCGCCCGCACCACGCCGCACATGTACGTCATCGACCCGCACGGGACGTTGGTCTACGTCGGCGGAATTGACGACAAACCATCGACCAGCCAACGCGACATCGCCACCGCAAAAAACCTTGTCGCCGCAGGACTCGACGAGTCACTCAGCGGCAAGCCGGTCGGCACGCCCAGCGCTATGCCCTACGGTTGCTCCGTGAAGTACGACAACTGACGATTTGCAAACGGACTTCTTCGTGAAGATTCGTGCTCTTTGTGCCTTGGTGGAGCAATCTCCTGGTTTTGACTTTACCGCAATCCCGGGACCGGCAATGCAATCCGCGTAGCAATGGCAACGCCGCCAGTCGGCGGCCGCGCTTCGAACGCGAGCAGTGTGCGCCCCAGCGCCTCGGCCAGCGTCAGGCCAGGACTGCGCAAGGTCAACGCCTCGCCGGGGCGCAGAAATTCATCGCGCAGCACACCCTCCTGCGTCACCCACACCGTCCCGCTGCGACAGACTATGCGCACGCCGGCTGCGCCTCTCAGGCGCAGCAACTGCGCCGGCATGAGTTCGATGGCCGCGTTTTCTATTTCCACTTTCATGCCGCCATCCTAGGGCCTTGGCAAGGGCCATAACAGATTCAGAATTGTGAAATTGTGTACATAACAGTTTGCCAATCCGAGAATTGTTATGGTCGAATGTGACGGCAGCTGTACCTGTTCGCCCCCGCCGCCCGGCCATAGAGTGCGCGACATGACCCAGGAACTCGTGCTTTACGAAACCGTTGCCGACTCGATCTCCGGAATGATCTCCGCGGGCACACTGCGCCCGGGTGAGCGCGTGCCCTCAGTGCGACGCCTATCCACACAGCGCCGCGTCTCGGTCGCCACGGTTCTGCGCGCCTATGAAGTACTCGAGAACCGCGGCTTGATCGAGGCGCGGCCGAACGCCGGTTACTACGTGCGCCATCGCTCGCCATGGGCCAGCGAGCCGTCAATCTCCAATCCACCGGCCGCGCCGCAGCTGGTCGGCGTCAGCGCGCTGGTGCAGGAGGTTCTGGATTCGCGCCGTCCCGAAGTGGTGTCCTTCGGCGCCGCCTGTCCCGGCCCGGACCATATGCCGACTGCAAAGCTGCAGCGCCTGATCTCCTCGATCGCCCGCCGCAAGCCGCTGTCGCTCACGCAATACGTGCTGCCGCCGGGCAACGAGGAACTGCGCCGCCAGGTTGCACGCAAATCACTGGACCTTGGCTGCAATCTCGCCGCCCGCGACATCATCGTGACCCACGGCTGCATGGAAGCGTTGAATCTCTGCATACGCGCAGTGGCAAAACCGGGCGATACGATCGCGTTGGAATCACCGACTTACTTCGGACTGCTGCAGATTCTCGAGAGCATGGGCGTCAAAGCGCTGGAAATTCCCACTCATCCGCGCGAAGGCATCTCGCTCGAGGCGCTTGAATTCGCGCTCGATCGTTCCAGGATCGCGGCGGTGATCGCCATGCCGAACGCGCAGAACCCGCTCGGATTCACCATGTCCGACGATAACAAGAAACGCCTGGTAAAAATACTCGACAAGCGCAGCGTGCCGCTGATCGAGGACGACGTGTATGGTGACCTTTACTACGGAGACGACAGGCCGCTACCGGCCAAAGCCTTTGATCGCAGCGGCAACGTCATGCTGTGCTCTTCGTTCACCAAGACTGTGGCACCGGGGTTCCGCCTGGGTTGGGTGGCGCCCGGCCGCTGGCACGCCAAGGTGCAGATGCTCAAATTCATCAACTCGGTCGGTACCTCCGAGCTGCTGCAACTGGCGATTGCGGAGTTCCTTGCCAGCGGCGGCTACGACCGGCAGTTGCGCACGCTTCGGCGCGTGTTCCGCGATCAGGTGTCCCAGGTTTCCGCCGCAGTCTCGGAACACTTTCCGTCCGGCACGCGCATAACCCGCCCAGCGGGCGGCTTCATCCTGTGGGTCGAACTGCCGGAGAGTTGCGACTCGGAGGAATTGTTCCGGCAGGCAATCCGCAATAACATCTCGCTCGGACCCGGAGTGTTGTTCTCCGCCACCGACCGTTATCGAAACTGCATCCGCATGGGTTGCGCCGAACCCTGGTCGCCGCGCATCGAGCAGGCAATCGTCAAGCTCGGCGGACTTGCACGGCGACAACTTTGAGGCTGGAACCCGCACGTCGCGGAAATTGATGAGAGGTTTCCCGGCGCAGACCGCTCAAACAGGTTCCCTCACCGCCTGCGCGCAAGCAATTGCATTTGCGACCGTCGCCTGACGGCGACAGTATTTATTTTTCCGGTTGAATGACACAATCCCTGCTGGCATTCTGCCGGGGCGCGCTGCGCCTTCAGCGGAATTTGCAGATCGCGCGGGTAGTTTCGACGAGTGGCGGGATTCGCCTTCGCTCTGTGTTCCACTACACGATGAGGAGATCGAATGAGGAAGATCATCATGTTGTTTGCGATGGCCATGGCGCTGCTCTCGGCCGGCGCGATGGCGCAGGGCACCAAGGATTTGATGTTCGGCGGCAAGGGCGGCTTTATGAAGCCGCACGGCTCCAACAATGACGCCGGATTTAACGTCGGCGCCGTACTGGGTAAACCCATCCAGGGCAACCTTTCCTGGGAAGCGGAGCTGATGCTCGGGGTTATCGAAGGTGATGTCGGCACCAACCACGACTGGAGTATCAATTCGGTTGCTGGCTACGCGGTGTATCGCAGCCAAGGCGACGTTCACCTCAAGGCCAAGCTTGGCGTTTCCTTGTGGAACGACGACTTCGACGACGACGCGAACCTGACTGCAGGAATCGGCCTCGGCTTCCGCATGGGACGCGGCATACTCGATGTCGAGTACACCCAGATCAACCCAAACGCCGATTACATTACCGTCGGCTATATTCTGCCGTTCTGATTTTCGCAGCACCTCGCGAAAAAAAAGCCCGCGTGCCTACCGGCACACGGGCTTGTTATTTTCCTGCTCCGGACCCGGAAGTTCAGGTCAGCGTGCCGCCTCGAGTTTCGACGTACACCGCGTACAGCGAGGTGCTGCCCGCCATGAACAGGCGGTTGCGCTTGCTCCCGCCAAAACACAGGTTGCCGATGATTTCCGGCATGCGTATCTGGCCAATGCGCGTGCCGTCCGGCGAGAACACGTGTACGCCGTCATAACCATCGCCGACCCAGCCCATGGCGGCCCAGACGTTGCCGTCCTCGTCGCAGCGGATGCCGTCGGCAAAGCCGATCTTGCCGTCCATTTCCATGCTGGCAAAGACCCTGCCGTTCTTGAGTTTCCTGCTGCTGTCCACGTCGTACACCCAGATGACGCTTTTTGCGCTCGGATAGTGTGAAAGCCCGGTGTCGGCGATGTAAACCTTCTTGAAGTCCGGTGAGAAACACAGCCCGTTGGGCTTATACGGTTCGTCGGTCACCTTCTCCACCTTGCCTGGAGCGTCGATGCGATACACGGCTTCCTTCTGGATCGGCTGAGGGCTGCCGGTGTTGAGCCGCTCACCTTCGTAGTTCATCAGGCCGCCGTAACCGGGGTCGGTGAAGTAATACCAGCCGTCCGGATGCGCGGCTCCGTCGTTCGGTGCGTTCAGGCCTTTGCCACCCGCCTTGTCGGCAAGTACTGTGTAGCTGCCGTCGAGTTCATAACGCCCCACGCGCCGTGTGCCGTGCTCGAACGAAATCTGGCGCCCCTGGTAGTCGAAGGTGTTGCCGTTCGAATTGCCAGCAGGATAGTGGAAGTTGCGTCCCACGTGCCCGTCCTCCTCGCACCAGCGCAACTGCTCGTTGTTGGGAATGTCGCTCCACACCACGTAACGCCCGACTCCGCTCCAGGCGCAACCTTCGGCCCACATGGTTCCGCGATACAGGCGCACGATCGGCGTGTTGCCGAGTTTGTATTTGAAACGCTTGTCCAGCGGGATCACATCCGGATTCGGATAGCGCGCAATCGGACCGTCGGCATCGTACTTGTCAATGAAATTGCGCGCGAATGCCTGCGGTGCCATCGCCGTTAGCGCCGCGATTCCGGACACCTTCGCTAGAAAGCTGCGGCGTGTCGCCTCATCGACCTTCCTCTCGACCGGCTTGGCCTGATCGATAAATTCCAGTTCTCGTGCTTCTTCCATGTTGTCTCCCTCCACGTTTTTCAGGTTTTGTTGCGTCCGTCCCGGCAACAGTGTCCGGCACGCCTGGAGCCCTGGTGCCTGCAGGGACTGCTTTATCCCTTGCACCCCAAGTTCCTCATCCCAAGCCACAAAACGATATGCTTCCGCTTCATGCTTGGCAAGCAGACCCAACGCGGACGGGTTCCGCACTGCACAATCCAGGATTAACATGAACTTGGATTTCACCAGGACCGCATCATGATTTTCGTGAACCAGTTGTTGTCCGCGCACCTCTCGCGTTATCCACGGTTGCAGCTTGCCGACATCTACAAACTCCTGCACCAGGCTGCACTCGGTCCGGGACACGCGATCTCCGACCCCGAGAGCGCCGGAGCGCACCTCAAGCACGAAGCCAGGTCCCTCGGCGACGGACCCGCTGAACCGTTGCCGGACGTAATCTCGCCGGACGAACGCCTGGCGCGGGTACATCTGCGTTCCTGGCTGGCAGCGGGAAGAAATCTCGACGACCTGAACCGCGCATTCGTCGAAACTGCGAAGAGCTACCCGCCTTCGCGCGAAAGGCTCGAGAAATTCTGCGGTTGCCTGGGCGATCTCGCCGGAGCCGGCGGTATACCCTTTGCGCAGCAGGAGGTCATTGACTTCTTCGAGAAGATCGCGCGGTCGGGCTACCCGGTCGTCCATCATTCCGCGGAGTTCAGCGCCCTATACAAACCCGCCTACCGCGTCGTAGACATCACGCATTTGCCGGCCACGAAGAAATAGAAAGTCGCCGCCCGCCGGCGAAGCGGCCTTCAGGTCCTGCACCGGGGTTATAGTAGTGGCGAAAAGAAACCGATCCGGGAGGGGACATGGCTTCGCTTCGCATCATCGACGTGCGCGCATTTCCGACCTCGTTTCCTGTCGACCCGAAAGACCGCGTCACGCTCGGCATTGGCCGCACCGTCAAGCGCGATGCGGTGATCGTCAAGGTCACCACGGAGGACGGCATCATCGGTTGGGGCGAGGCACACCACGGGCGCTGCCCCGGTGCAGTGGGTCACATCGTCAACACCACGATGAGACAGCTCGTGGTCGGCCAGGACGCAATCGACGTCACCGGCATCTGGAAAAAAGTCTACGACAAGCAACTCGCCAGCCACGGCATGGGGGCTGGCGCCTGTCTGGCTCTTTCCGGAATCGACATGGCGCTGTGGGACATTCGCGGCAAGTCCCTGAAGCTACCGCTTTGCAGACTGCTGGGCGGCCGCGACAAGCCAGTACCGGCGTATGCCGGCGGGGTGTCTCTGGGTTATCAGGATCCGGGCGCGCTGGTGGATGAAGCACGGCCCCATGTGCAGGCCGGCTACAAGGCAGTGAAACTGCGCATCGGCGACACCGTGCAGCGCGACATCGAGCGGATCGCCGCCGTGCGCGAAGCGTTCGGCAGCGAAATGGTGATCCTCACTGACGCCAACATCGGCTACCAGATCGCCGATGTGCGCGCGGCGATGCCCGCGCTGGACGAATACAACGTGGGCTGGCTCGAAGAGCCCTTTCCGGCGCACGACTATTTGTCGTACCGGGAAGCGGCGCGCTATGGCCGCACGCCGCTCGCCGCCGGCGAAAACCACTACACGCGCTTCGAGTTCAACCGCGTGATCGAGGACGGCGCCATTACCATCCTGCAGCCCGATCTGTCGAAGACCGGCGGCATCACCGAGGCGCTGCGCATCGCCGCACTGGCATCGAGCTGGAAACTGCCGATCCATCCGCACACATCCATGAGCGGAATCAACATGGCCGCCACCATCCATTTCCTCGCCGCCATCGAAAACGGCGGTTATTTCGAAGCCGACATCTCCAGGAACAATTTGTTTCGCGATGAACTGGTGTCCACACCTTACAAACTCGACAGGGACGGCAACGTTGCGCCGCTGGACGCGCCGGGCATCGGCGTGGAAGTCGACGAGGGATTCCTAAAAGCGCATCCGGTGATTGAAGGGCCCGCTTACGTCTGAAACAGAGCGTTCAACGCAGAGGACGCGGAGGACACGGAGGAAAAGCAAAAACGAGGAAAAGCACACCGGGGTTAAAGGCGGGCGAAGTGTTCGATAGCCGGTGCAGCCAATTTTCACTATGGTGGATCATCAGCCAACGAACGCATTGACCCAAACATGTTTTTTGCTCTTGTCTTTCCTCCGGCGCCGCCGACACGGCGTTGGCGTAGCCATCCGGGGCGGGAGGCGGCGCTCCGGCGCACTACCCGCAAACGGCCGACTACATCGGTAACGTGTCCGTGCGCCGCTCCGTGTCCTCCGTGGTTAGCGTTGTATTTCGAAATACCAGAAAGGAAATGTGATGGAGTCCAGCGTCAAGCTCGAGCGCCTTGACACGACCGCAGTCATCACGCTAAACCGGCCCGCCGTTCTGAACGCAATCGATGTCGAGCTGCGCGAAACGCTAATTACGCTGCTGACCGATGTGAACAGGGACAACGCCGTGCGCGCAGTGATACTCACCGGGGCGGGTAATCGCGCCTTCTGCTCCGGACAGGATCTGGACGAAATCAGCCGATACACCGCAAGCGATATCGACTCATGGCTCACCCGCCAGCACGCGATGTACGCAGCGGTACGCAATTTGGACAAGCCCTGCATCGTCGCATTCAACGGCGTGGCCGCGGGAGCGGGATTTCAGATCGCACTGTGTGCTGACCTGCGCGTCGGCTTCCCGGAAATGAAGCTCGGCCAGCCGGAGATCAAGGCGGGCCTGGCCAGCATCGTCGGCTCCTTTCTGATGACCATGCACCTGGGGCTGTCAAAGAACGTCGAACTTTCGCTGACCGGCGAGCTGATCTCCGGCCAGGTCGCCCACGAGATCGGCATCCTTAACCACTTGCTACCGAGCGCGGAAGTCATGAACAAGTCGATGGCGCTCGCCGCAGAGTTGTCAAAACTCGGATCCACTGCGATGCGGCTCACCAAGCAGCGCTTCCGCAAACTCACCCAACCCGGCTTCGAGGCCGTGCTGGAAGACGCAAAGATCGCACAGAAAGAGGCCTACGCCAGCGGCGAGCCGCAGGAAGCGATCCGCCGATTCCTCGAAGCCAGGAAATCAAGGCAAGCACTGAACGCGTTCAACGCAAAGGACGCAAAGGAACGCAAAGGAAAACCTTGAGTGGGCAAATTGCGGATTCATTCATGAGTAAATCTTCGACAAGATCACTTATCTGAAGTACTCGCGATTTCAGTTATTCAGTTCCGCTTCGCGTTCTTTTGCGGCCATTGCATTGCACGCGCTTCTCGCCTTTGGTCTGCTCGTTGGTATTGCGCAGGCGGAAAGCTATCCGAGCAAGCCGATCCGCATCGTTGTTCCCTACCCGCCTGGCGGGTTCAACGACACGCTGGCACGCACCCTCGGGCAAAAACTCAATGATAAGTGGGGCCAGCCGGTAGTGGTGGACAACCGCCCCGGAGGCGGTACGACTGTCGGCACCCACCTCGTGGCCAAGGCCTCTGCCGATGGCCACACGCTGCTGATCGTTTCCTTCGCCTTCGGAGTCAATCCCAGTCTGTATCGACAGCTTCCCTACGATACAAGACGTGATTTCGCGCCGGTTGCGCTGGCAGCCGGGACGCCGAATATATTGGTGGTCAACCCGCGGCTTCCGGTGAAATCGGTTCTGGAGCTGATCGCGCTGGCAAAATCGAAGCCCGGGAAACTCAATTACGCAACGGCGGGAAACGGCTCGTCCAGTCACCTGTCGATGGAAATGTTCAAGAGGTTGGCCGGCGTGGACTTCGTGCACATACCTTACAAAGGCAGCGCTCCCGCGGTCACTGACCTGATCGGTGGCCAGGTGGACGTGATGTTCGACAACGTGCCCAACGTACTGCAGCACGTTAAGGCCGGCAAGCTGCGCGCGCTCGCCGTCTCGAGCAGGGAACGCTCGCCTTTCATACCGGACCTGCCGACCGTCGCCGAAGCCGGCGTGCCAGGCTTCGATGTCTCGGTCTGGTTCGGCATGGTCGCGCCGACAAGCACGCCCAAAGTCGTGGTTTTCCAGCTCAACACCGAGATCAACCGCATCCTTAACCTCCCCGAGGTCGTCGAGCTATTCCACAAGCAGGGTGTGGAGCCCCGTGGCGGCACGCCGGAGGAGTTCGCCGCATTCCTGCGCGATCAGACCGCCAAATGGGCGAAGGTTGTCAAGGACTCGGGAGCAAAAGCGGAATGACCGGGATATGACGCCGGTTGGAGATTGCAAAACCGAGGCAGACCTGACACCTGTGTATGGTCGAATTTGTCATGGCTCCGGAAGCGGGCGCAGAATGATTTCGGCATCAACACCGGCTGCGAGATCTGCAGGGTTTGGGGGTCTTGTTAATGCCCTGCATGATCTTCCTCCAGCGGAGTAAGTACTTGATGGGACAAAAACATATGACAATTCGAACCGCAATGTTATGCAGCAGGAGGCCAAGTAAGATATCACTCATGACGTATAGATCTAGTTATGCGTCTTAAGAGAGGAGAGAAATGTGATTGAGGCCCTCATTGGTGCAGCTGTTGGTGTTCTTACCATTGTGTCTGCGCGATTCATTCGTGGGGAACGTTGGTTGTATTCGATGGGTCTGCTCACTCTGCCTAGCATCTACGCGTTCTTCGCTCTTCAAGCAGGCGAGCATGGTGTGGGCGTCAAGGAAATGATCTACGGTGTTCCGTTCGTCGTCGCCGGCCTTGTCTTCGCGTTTGTTCGCGTCCGCCAGTCAGCAGTAGTGGTCGGTGTTTTTTGGTTACTGCACGGGCTATACGACTTGGTGCATAGTCAGCTCATCAGAAACACTGGCGTGCCCGGTTGGTATCCCATCTTCTGTTTTGTAGTTGATGCTGTTATTGGCTCCTATCTTCTGTGGCTATCCCGGCGTGGTCCC
>JBQTIV010000066.1:0-39587 GCA_052387775.1 Betaproteobacteria bacterium | reverse complement strand
CAGATGTAACGCGGGATGACTTCGGTGAAGCGTGACACGATCTGCAGCACGACCGGCACCAGCAGCAGCCCGATCAGCAGCGTGATCAGGAATTGCAGCCCGCGGTAGAGAAGATCTACTGCGCTCTTCATATCTGTAAGACGTTCCTAATCCCCTACACCCAACGCAGAGGCGCAGAGAACGCAGAGTTCACGGAGGAAAGACAAGTGCAATTGGGATCAAAGAACATCGCGTCAGACTTGCGTCCCGTTTCTTTTTTCACCTCAATTGTCGGGTTCTCTCTGCGTCCTTTGCGTCCTCTGCGCCTCTGCGTTGGGTGTGAGCCTTTCTTTACTTGATGGCGTTGATGCGCGCGAGCACGTCTTCGGCGCCGACTTCCTTCGCGTAGCCCTGTTTGACCGGCTCCGCCAGCTTGAGCAATTGCGGCCGATCGGTGAAATCGTGGGTTTTGAGCTTGCCTTCAGTCTCCATGCGCTTCAGCCGCGCCTGGTCCTCGGTGGACTCCAGTTCGCGGCCGTATGCGCCGGCCTCGCGTCCCGCCCTGACAATGGCGTCCTGCAGGTTTTTCGGCAGGCGCCGGAAGGTCTTTCCCGAAAAGCACAGCGGCCGCACCGTGATCGCGTGCTGGGTAAGGGAAACATGCGGCCCGACTTCGTAGAATTTCATCTGCTCCAGTCCCGCTGCCTCGTTCTCCGCCGCCTGGATCACTCCAGTCTGGATGGCGTTGTAGACTTCGCTGTAAGCGATGACCGTCGGCGCCGCTGTGATGGCCTGGAACATGCGGGTCTGTATCGGCGCGCCCATGACGCGGATGTTCAGCCCCTTGAGGTCCTGCATATTGCGCACCGGCTTGTTGACGATCAGGTTGCGCACCCCGCCGCCGGCATGACCGAGGATCAATACATCGGCCTTCCTGGCAACCTCGTCGGCGATCGGCTTGAGCGCATCGCCATCCAGAACCTTGCGCCAGTGATCGAGATCGCGGAACAGGAAAGGCATGTCCATCAGCGGCGCCGACCTGGCGAAGGTCGACATATGCGAGGGCGACACCACCGCGTAGTCCACGGAAATGCCTTGGCTCAAATAAGCAAAATAATCCTTCTCGACGCCCAGTTCGCTGTTGCGATGGAGGACGAATTTGACCTGCTTGCCGTAGTACTTGTTGACCAACTCCTCGAACTTGAGCAGCGTCTTGTTGAACGCGTGTTCGTCGTTGAACTGTACTGCGCCGTGCAGCGTGATGATTTGCGCGATCGCGGGCGAGGAAAGCATGCTGATGGCGAACGCCGCCGCCATGGCCAGCGATCCGAAAGCTTTCATTGCATTTTCCTCCGCATGTTGTTCCGAGGCGAGCGACCGCCGGTCACTTGCCGCCGGCCGCCTTCATCGCTGCGATACGCTGTGCCAGCGCCGATTGCATGAGATGGACCTCCGTGCCGAAGAAAATCAACCTGAACCCCATGTCGATGTACTCCCTGGCAAAGATCTCGTTGGGCGCGGCGGTGGCGAGGACATGTCCGTGCTTCGCCGCCGCGGCTGCGATCCGCCGTACGGCGTCAAGATACTTCGGGTGCTTGAGGTCGCCCGGAACCCCGAGGAAATTCGACAGGTCCGCGTAGCCGATGCACAGCGAATCCACGCCCGGCACCGCGGCAATCTCCTCGACATTGCCGACGCCGACCTCGGTCTCGATTTGCAGCATCACGAAGCAGCGTTCGTTCAATTCGGAGAATTTGTCCTTCATGCTGCCGCCCGTGTAGTCGTCGTGGGCCGCGCCCAATACGGCCCCGCGTCTGCCCTTCGGCGGATAACGCGTCCAGGAAACGATGTCGTGCGCCTGCTGCGCGGTCTCGACCATGGGCACCATGATTCCGAACGCTCCGGCATCGAGAGCGCGCGCGACGAAGTGGTATTGATAGGTCGGCACGCGCACGAATGGAACAATGTCGAGACCGCGACAGTACGCAAGCTGCTGCTTGATGGTGTCGATGCCGGCACCGGAATGTTCCATGTCGAGCAACAGGCACTCCGCACCCGCCTCCTTGGCGATCTGCGCCAGGCCCGGGGTAAAGAATTCGAATGCGAACAGGCCGTAGACGCTAGCGCCGCCAAGCAATCTTTTCTTGAGTGGGTTGGATCTCATAGGTATTCGGTGACAAGTGACGGGAGACAAATGACGAGTGACGAGCGGCGAGTGACGAGTGAAAGATTTCCAAGTCCCGCATTGTCACCCGTGGAAATACGGCACCTTGCCGAGAACTTCCTGGTTAACTACGTTCTTCGGCACGCGGGCGTGGGCAAGATCGCGGCAGGCGCTGAAAACGCTGGCCGCAACGGTGTTGATGCACTCGTCGGTGAGGCAGATGTGGTGCGGGGTGACCACGATGTTGTCGAGCTTCAGCAGCGGATTGTCCGCTGGTGTGGGTTCCTGCTCGAACACGTCGATGCCGGCGCCGGCGATGCGGCGCTTGGCAAGGGTGTCGAGTAAAGCCTTCTCGTCGACGATCGGCCCGCGCGCGGTATTGATGAAAAACGCAGTCGGCTTCATCATCGAAAATTGCCGCGCGCCAACGAGCTTGCGCGTTTCCTCGTTTAGCGGGCAGTTGACCACCACGAAATCGGATTCACGGAACACCGTGTCCAGGTCCGTGAGCTTCACACCCAGCGGTGCCACCGATTCCTGGGTAACATACGGATCGCAGGCGAGATGCTTCATCGCTAACGGGGCGGCCAACCGGTACAGCTCCGCGCCGACATTGCCTACGCCGATAGAGCCGAGCACGCGACCGCTCAGACCGGTGCCGAAATGATTCAGCCGCTCCTGCCAACGCCCCTCGCGGGTGAGCTTGTCCTTGATCATCACCCTCTGCGCCAGCATCAGGATCAGCGTGAGTTCGGAAGTCGCCAGCGGCCGGCGCACGCCATCCGGGGTGATGCTGAGGATCACGCCATTCTCGGTGCAGGCCGGCACGTCCACTGTGTCGTAACCCACCCCGAAGCGCGCAATCAGCTTGAGCCTTCGATTCGCTCCGGAGACCGTCTTGCGGGTGACCTTGGCCAGCATGACCGCCAGCGCGTCGTACTTGGCAGCGGTCCCCGGAGTGAGCTCCGGCTCATTCTCGGCAATGAACTCGTACTCGATCCGCGGGTCGTCGAGGATCTTGAAGGCCGATTCGTCGAAGATCGGTTTGCCGTTCGGCTTGAGATTGTCGCGGGTAATGCCGATGCGGAACTTGGCCTGCGCCATTTTTCCCCCTCCTCCTGTTGCGGCCGCCCGGGTTTTTTGCCGGCGGTCCGTTTCCCGTCAGCTTATTTCTGTCCTGCTTTCTTTCCCGATTCGGCGAGCGACTGCAGCACGCCGATGCCCTGCTTCAATGCGCCCTGCAGCAGCATCGAGTCTATCCCGACGGAGAACAGGCGAAAGCCTTTTTCCCAGTAGTCGCGGCTCCACTTTTCATCGGCGGTCATGCAGGCGAGGATTTTGTCGTGCTTTCTTGCGGCTGCGACCATTTTTTTGATCGCCGTAACATATTTGGGGTGATCGAACTGCGCCGGAATGCCGAGGAAATTGGTCAGGTCGAAGTGCCCGAGCCAGAGCACATCCACGCCAGGCACCGCTGCGATACTTTCCACGTTCTCGATGCCTTCGGCAGTCTCGATCAGGCAGATTACCAGAGTGCGCTCGTTGGCGATCTTGATCTTCTCGGCGACGTTTCCGCCGATGTAATCGTCGGCTGCAAAGCCAAACGCCGCGCCGCGCCGGCCCGCGGGCGGATAACGGGTACAGGAGACGATGTACTTCGCCTCCTCGGCGGAGCCGACCATGGGCGCCATGATCCCCATGATGCCGAGGTCGAGTGCGCGCGAAATGTAGTGGTACTGGTTGGTCGGCACCCGCACCATCGGCACCAGGTCGATGCCGCGGCATGCCGCCACCTGGTCCTTGATGGTTTCGTAACTATGCCCGGCGTGCTCCATATCGAGGAGCAGGAACTCCGCTCCCGCCGATTTCACGATCTGCGGCAGGCCGGGAACCAGGAACTCCCAGCCGAAACTGCCGAAGACGGGTTGGCCTTTGAGGAGTTTTTCTTTGACGGGATTGGTGCGCATAGGTCAGTGTCCCTGGTTAGTCAAATGCCGTGACGACGTGACAAACGTGACGGCGTGACGAAGTAAATGCACACGCTATACAGAACACATTCTCCTTAATTTCAGCTTTTTCCTCAGCACCCATTGCGCAGCACTCATCATGGTTTTGTGTCACGATCGTCACGTCGTCACGTTCGTCACGCGCCGAACTTCCCCGCCCACGCCCGATGTTTCAACACCTCGGTGTTGACGATCAGGTGCGGTTTGCGTCCGTGCGCCAGGTCCACCGCCGCCCTGAACGCCCCCTGTCCGAGCAGGCTCATGCACTCGTCCGTATGGCAGATCGCGTGCGGGGCAAGGATGACGTTTTCCATTTTCAGCAGCGGGTTGTCCGGTGCCACCGGTTCCTTCTCGAACACGTCGATCGCCGCCCCGGCGATGCGCTTGCTTCTGAGGGCATCGATCAGCGCGGATTCCACCACCACCGGCCCGCGGGCGGTATTGATGAGGTATGCGCCCGGCTTAATCAGCGCTAATTCGCGCGCGCCGATCAACCCCTTGGTCTTGTCATCAAGCAGAGTGTTGACGGAAATAAAGTCCGCTTCACGCAACAATCTGTCCATGTCCACCATGGTGACATTCAGCGACGCAACGGTAGATTGCGGCACATTCGGATCGCAACCCAGCAGGCGCATGCCGAAGGGTTGCACCAGCCGAAAAATTTCCATGCCGATATTGCCCACGCCGATCACGCCAAGAGTACGCCCCATCAAGCCGCTGCCAAGGTAATTGCCTTTTTCGCCCCAGCGGCCTTCGCGGGTCAGCCGGTCCTTCAGGAACATGCGGTGCGCCAGCGCCAGCACGAATCCGATCACGGACGCCGCCACCGGACGGCGCACGCCATCTGGGGTGATGGTCAGGATGACGCCATTATGAGTGCAGGCGGGCACATCTACCGAGTCGTAACCGACACCAAAGCGCGCAATCAGTTTCACTTTTCGATCCGTACCGGAAAGCGTTGCGCGGGTGACGCTCGCACTCATCACGCACAAGGCGTCGTAAGTCGCCCCGTGGGCAGGCGTGAGCTCCACCGCCTTGTCGGCAAGGAACTCCCATTCGACCCCCGGATCATTCAACACTTTCATCGCCTCCTCGCCGAACACGGTGCCAGTGGCGGTGATCGCGTCGCGGGTAATGCCGATTCTGAATTTTTTGGTCATCGCGTCTCTCCATTGATCAGCGGCTGGCGACCCTTTTGGCTGGGTAGTTCGTGACTGTCGTGACTGTCGTGACTGCCGTGACGGTCGCAAGCACGCGCGGCTTCGCCTTTACGAACTACGATAGTCACGATAGTCACGTCAGTCACGTTCGCTTACATGGCGGCGGAAAACGCACCATCCGTCACCAGGACATGGCCGTTGACGTAGGATGCTTCGTCGGACGCCAGGAACACCGCGACCGGGCCGATCTCCTCGAGCTTGCCCCAGCGGCCGGCCGGCGTGCGCTTGCACACCCAGTCGTTGAACTCCCTGTTCTGGATCAGCGCGGTGTTCATCTCGGTAGCGAAATAGCCGGGTGCGATCGAGTTGACCGTAATGTTGTGCTGCGCCAGCTCGACAGCCAGTTCCCGGGTCAGCGCATGAACCGCGCCCTTGCTGGCGATATATGCCGAAATCGTGGGCCTGGCAAGAATGGCGCTGACCGAGCCGGTCATGATGATGCGCCCGCGCTTTGCCGGAATCATGAGCTTCGCGGCTTCCTTTGCCAGCGCCCACACCGCCGTCAGGTTGGTGGCGACCACACGCTCGAAGTCGGCGGCGTCGAACTCGGTGATCGGCTTGCGGTGCTGGATCCCGGCGTTGGCGACCAGGATGTCGAAGCGGCCGTGCTTTCTGGCCGCGGCGCCAATACATGCCGCACCGGCGGCATGGTCGGTAACATCAAAGGCGGCCGCCTCGCCTTTGATTCCCTTGGCGGCAAGCTCCTTCACCCGCTCCTTCAGTGCGGCCTCATCGCGCGCGTTCAGAATCACGTGTGCGCCCGCGGAAGCCAGCGACTGCGCCATGGCCCAGCCCAGCCCGCGCGAGGCGCCAGTTACCAGGGCTACCTTACCGGCAAGATTGAACATTTTTGACTCCTCCGATGTTCATTGTTGTTATGGCTACTTATTGTTCGTGACGGTCGTGACGACGTAACGATCGTGACGACGAAACTGCGTAACTACCCCGGTTTTCGGCAATCACGATAGTCACGGCATTTGCGACAGTCACGCATGCCGTAGCGCAATGCGCTACGGCATGTACTGCCCGCCGTTGACTTCCAGGATCTGCCCGGTCATGTAACCCGACATCTGCTCAGACGCGAGAAACAGGAAGGCGCCGGCGCATTCTTCGGCGGTGCCGAGCCGGTTCATCGGGATGGTGGCCTTGAAGCCTTCGAGCATCTGCGGCGTGGAGTAGCGCTCGTGGAAGGGCGTGACGATGACGCCGGGTGCGACCGCGTTGACGCGAATCCTGTCCTTCACCAGTTCTTTTGCGAGACCGCGGGTCATGGTGCTGATGAAGCCCTTGGATCCGGCATACAACGAGGCTCCCGGACCGCCGCCGTGGCGTGCCGCCACCGAAGTGACGTTGACGATGGCGCCACCGCCCTGCTTGCGCATGTGTTGCGCGGCCGCCCCGGTGCAGATCATCGCTGAGCGCACGTTAAGACTAATCACCTTGTCGAACAGCTCGTCGGTGATTGATTCGACCGGCGCGCGTTCGATCAGCCCGCCCGCATTGTTGATCAATACGTCGATGCGGCCGAATCCCGCGACGGTCTTGTCCACGATCTGCCGGCAGATTGCGGAATCGGTGACATCGCCGGCGACCAGCATCGCTTTCCCGCCGGCCTTTTCCACTGCCGCCGCGACTTTCTCCGCTTCCGCCTTGCTCTTGTTGTAATGGACGGCAACCTTGGCGCCGTTGGCGCCGAAGGCCTTCGCCGCGCCCGCGCCGATGCCGGTGCTGGCACCGGTGATCAGCACCACTTTATTCTTCAGATCTTCAATCATTTCTCCCCCAGAATAAAATTAACCACGGTGGACACGGAGGACACGGAGGACACGGAGGAAAGGCAAGAGAAAAGAGGTTGGGCAAAAATCTTTCTTTCGTTTACGTCATGCCATATTAAATTTGCGGCACAGGTTGGCGAACCATCACCCTGGTTTCCGACGCCCATCTGCTCTTCCTCGTTCTTGTTTTCCCTCCGCGTCCTCCGCGTCCTCCGTGGTTCGCGTTGTTCTAGTTGGTTCAAGGCAGCAAGACGGTGGAGCCGGTGGTCTTGCGGGCTTCGAGATCGCGATGCGCCTGGGCAGCGTCTGCAAGTTTGTAGGTTTGATTGATTTCGATTTTGACCTTGCCGGATTTGACGATTTCGAACAACTCCTTGGCCCCTGCTTCGAGGTCTTCCCTGCTGGAGGTGTAGGTCATCAGCGTGGGGCGAGTGACGTAGAGCGAGCCCTTGGCCTGGAGCAGATTGAGGTCGAATGCGGAAACGGGACCGGAGCCGTTGCCGAACACCGCCAGCAGGCCGCGCGGCTTCAGGCAGTCGAGCGATCCCATGAAAGTATCCTTGCCTACGGAGTCGAACACGACTGGAACTTTGGCGCCGCCGGTGATTTGCTTCACGCGCTCGACAAAGTTCTCGCGGGTGTAAACGATGGCGTGGTCGCAGCCGTGCGCTTTGGCTATCGCCGCCTTCTCGTCCGAGCCGACGGTGCCGATCACCGTCGCGCCCAATGCCTTGAGCCACTGGCAGGCGATCAGTCCGACGCCGCCGGCGACAGCATGGAACAGCACGGTCTCGCCCTTTTCCACGTGGTAGACGCGGCGGAGAAGGTACTGCACCGTGAGGCCCTTGAGCATCATCGCCGCGACTTGCTTGTCGGGAATGCCGCTGGGCACCTTTACAAGCCGGCTCGCCGGAACCAATCGGACTTCGGAGTACGCCCCGGGCGGCCCGCCTGCGTAGCCCACGCGATCGCCCGCTTTGACGTGGGTGACGCCGTTGCCGACGGCTTCGACCACGCCCGCGGCTTCGGAGCCGATGCCGCTCGGCAACGGCAGGGGGTACAGGCCGGAACGATGATAGGTGTCGATGAAATTCAGCCCGATGGCGGTGTGCCTGACGCGGGCCTGGCCGTCGCCGGGATCGCCGACCTGGACGTCGTCGAGCTGCAGAACTTCGGGCCCGCCAGTCTTATGAAATCGAACGGCTTTCGTCATTAATCACTCCTAAGATTATGTATTGATACTTCCTACTGTCCGGGAGGCCCAACTTCGCACCGAAACATTGCGTTCCGGCATGACCTGTATTCTATCAGCGGCATCGTCAAGCAGATGCCGGCCTCATGTGGCGACGCCACCACCAGATCGCGAGTGGCGAAAGCCAAACCGCGACCGTGACCAGTCCGAGCGCTCCGGCGATCGGCCGATCGAAGAAGGGCACGAAGTGCCCATCCGCCTTGATCAACGAAGTGACGAAGTTTTCTTCGAGCATGCGGCCGAGCACGGCGCCGAGAATGACCGGCGCCACCGGAAAACCGTTCTCCTCCATGACGAATGCGAGTACGCCGAACGCCAGCATGACGCCTATATCGAAGGCGGAATTGTTGATCGCAAATGCCCCGACCGTGCAGAACAGCAGGATCACCGGCATCAGCACCGCCCGCGGCACCTTGAGCACCTGCTTGTAGCTCTTGATTGCCAGCACGCCGAGCGGCAGCATCATCAGATTGGCAAGGAAGAAGACGATGAACACCGCGTAGATGTTTTGTGGATCGTTGATGAATATCATCGGGCCCGGGTTCATGTTCTTGAGGTAGAGCACGCCGATGGCGATGGCGGTAATGGAATCGCCGGGAATGCCGAATACCAGCGCGGGAATCCAGGCGCCGGACAACGCGCTGTTATTCGCCGCCCCGCTCTCGATCACGCCTTCGACGTGGCCGGTGCCGAACTTCTCCGGCTGTTTGGAGAATTTCTTCGACATCGCATAGGACATCCAGGCTGCGATGTCAGCGCCCGCGCCCGGCAGCGCGCCAATCAGCGTGCCCAGCGCGCTGCCGCGCAGCGTCTGCAGCGGATACTTGCGCACCAGCGCCCACTGCCCCTTGAAGATGTTGCCGAACTTCTCCTGCACGAGGTGCAGCGGCCGCTCGATCGAGGTCACATAACGCAGGACTTCTGACACCGCGAACAGTCCGACCATCATCGGGATCAGGGTGATGCCACCCATCAAATTCGGTTGGTCGAAACTGAAGCGCGGAAACGCGGCCGGATTCTCCATTCCGACGGCAGCTATCAGCAAGCCGATCAGCAGGGAAACGAAGGCCTTGAGCAGGTTTTTCGATGCGATGAAGATCGCGCAGGTCAGGCCCAGGAGCACCAGCCAGAAATATTCGAAGGAGCTGAAATTGAGCGCGACCTCGGCGAGCGTCGGGGCCGCGGTCACCAGCACGATGGTGCCGAAAATGCCCCCTAAAACCGAAAACACCAGTCCGGCTCCAAGCACCAGTTCGGCCTGGCCTTTGCGGGTCATGGCATAGGCTTCATCGCAATAGGCGGCCGATGCCGGCGTGCCGGGAATCCGCAGCAGCGCGCCGGGAATGTCGCCGGAGAAAATCGCCATTGCAGTTGCCGTGACGATCGCCGCGACCGCGGGCACCGGCGGCATGAAAAACGTGACCGGCACCAGCAGCGCGGTAGCCATGGTGGCGGTCAGGCCGGGGATCGCGCCGACGAACAATCCATACAGCGCGGAGGCGCCGATCACCATCAGTACATAGGGTTCGAATACCAGCCCGAACGCCTGAATCAGATGTTCCATTTCCTCACCAGGCCCAGGACTGCAGCAGGCCCCATGGCAAGGGCACGCCCAGTCCCTTGTAGAAGATGAAATGGATCAATACCGAGACGCCGATTGCGATCACCGGCACCGTCCAGGCGCGAACGCCCAGAACCACGAGCAATGCGCCGAGAAGCAGCGGCGCACAGACGAAGAAACCGAGCGTCTCGACCAGCAGGCTGTACGCCAGGAGGCCCAAAGTGACGATCGCGAAGCCCGCCACCTGCCGCGGCGCGCGAAACCATTCCGGCAGATCGATCCACGGCGTGCCCGCCCCGCGGCGCGCCGCCGGAACAATGAAGATCGCACCGCAGATTGCCAGTCCGGCTGCGATGAGTTGCGGGAACAGCGCGGGACCGACCTGATCGCCGGGCATCGACGGGAATCCCCGCGCATCCCAGAAAATCGCGACTGCAAAAGCAATCAGGCCCGTGCCGATGAGGGAGTCGTGGAATTTCATGGTGAGGGGTGAGGGATGATTCAGTGCTTGAGGGATTGGGTGATTAAGTGATTAAGTGAATGGCATTTGACTCAATCACCGAATCACTCAATCACCTAATCACGGGTTCTCTCGCCTCACCCCTCTCGCCTCGTTCACTGCGTCAATCCGAATTTCTTCATGAGCACGCCGTTCTCGGCGTCGGTCTTTGCCATCATCGCTGCGAACTCCTGCGGCGGAAGATAACGCATGCCAAATCCGCGCACAGTCATGAAATCCCGGTATTCCTTGCTGTCGTAGGCCTTCTTGATTGCAACGATCAGGCGTTCCTCGACCGCCTTCGGAAGGTTTTTCGGCGCGGCGATTCCGCGCCAGACGCCGCTCAGCCACTTACTGCCCACTGCCGTCTTGAGCGTCGGCACCTTGGGAAAAAGTTGGGACGGCGCTTCGTCCATGATGGCGAGGCTGCGGACCTTGCCGGCTTCGATCAACGCGCGCCCCTCGGGATGAGAGCCGCTCACGATGTCCACGCCGCCCGCGGCCAATTCCTGCAACCCGGCCGCGTTGCTGACGCTCGGCACCCAGGGTACAGAGGCCGGATCGATCTTCTGGTCGGCCAGCAATCCGTAAAGGGACAGATGCCACGACCCTCCACGTGCGGTGCCGGAGGCCTTGAGTTTGCCCGGGTTCCTGCGTATCGCGTCGAGCAAGTCCGGCAGCGTCTGGTACGGGGAATCGGCGTTAACCTGGATCGCCGCCGGATCGACGTTGATCAGCGCGATCGGCGTAAAACTAGCGCCACTGAGCTGGGTCAGCCCCTGATGATGCATCTGGGTGATCTCGAAGGTGATCAGCCCGAAGGTATAACCGTCGGGCGCGGCGGTGGCGATCGCCTGGTGTCCGACCACGCCGCTGCCGCCGGTGCGATTGACCACGTTCACCGGCTGGCCGAAATCCTTCTCCAGCAGGGAGGCCAGCATCCGCGCCACAGCGTCCGTTCCCCCGCCTGCGCCCCATGGCACGATCATGGTGACCGGCCGCGACGGATAGTCGGCGGCCACAGCCACATTCGCGGCAACGGCCAGCACCGTTGCAGCAACGACAGTCAGAATCTTTTTCATTTTCTCCTCGCGAGGTTTGCATGGTGCTCAAGCCCGTTGCGGCGGCATGCCGCTCGCCGGCGGAGGCTACGCACCTGAAGATTATGATGAAACGCCCGAATCGCGCCTCGGCGCAAACGATGCGCCGGCCGTCAGGATGATCTGAATTCTATTGCAAAAAAGGCGCCGCGCAGCAGAAAAAAAGCACCTCCGCCACGCCGAATTAGCCTACGCGCAGCTTCTCCCTCTGGGCAGTCAGATAGATGAAGCTGCGTATTTGCGGATAGATGAACTCGCGGAACTTGCGTCCGCTGAAGATGCCGTAGTGGCCGATGCCTTTCGCCAGCAGGTGCTTGCGCTTCTCCACCGGCACGTTGCGGCACAGGGTGTGCGCCGCTTCGGTCTGGCCATTGCCGGAAATATCGTCCAGTTCGCCTTCGATGGTGAACAACGCCGTCTTCCTGATCGCCTCCGGCTTTACTGGTGCGCCGCGCACCGTCATCCTGCCCCTCGGCAACTGGAACTCCTGGAAAACCGCCCTGACGGTGTCGAGGTAGTACTCAGCGGGCATGTCCAGCACCGCATTGTATTCGTCGTAGAACTGCCGATGCGCTTCGGCGCTCTCGCCGTCGCCGCGGATCAGATGGTTGTAGAACTGTTTGTGCGCATCGAGATGGCGGTCCGGATTCATGGCAAGGAAACTGGCGTGTTGCAGGAAGCCCGGATACACCTTGCGCATGAAGCCCGGATAGTTCGGTGGCACGCGCATGATCACCTGGTCGGCAAACCACGAGTGCGGGCGCCCCGAGGCAAAATCGTTTACCGCAGTGGGATTGCGGCGGGTATCGATCGGCCCGCCCATCATGATCATCGCCTTCGGCACCGCCGGGTCATTCTCCGCTGCCATCAGCGACACCGCGGCAAGCACCGGCACGGTCGGCTGGCACACCGACATCACGTTGAGGTCTGGACAGAGGTACCGGATGAACTGCCTGACGTAGTCCACGTAATCATCGAGGTGGAACGGGCCCGTCGACAGCGGCACCATCCTGGCATCCACCCAGTCGGTGACCCAAACGTCGTGGTCCGGCAACGCGGTGCGCACCGTATCGCGCAGCAGCGTGGCGAAGTGCCCCGACAGGGGCGCAACGATCAGCAGCTTCGGCTGCTCGGCGTCAATTTCTTTCCTGAAATGCAGCAGCTGGCAAAACGGCTTGTCCACGTCCACCTCGCGGGTAACCGCGACGCGCCTGCCGTGCATCAACGTGTGCTCTATCTGCCATTGCGGTTTCGGGTACCGCCGCATCAGCCGCACGAAAACTTCGCTGTTGGCAGCGATGGTGCGGGACACCGTGGTATATGCGAGAGGACTGAAGGGGCTGGTGAAGAGGTGTTTGACGGTGTCCGCGAGGAGGACCGTGGGCGCCAACACCGTCTTTTGAAACTCGTGCAGTTGATAGATCATCCTGCCTCACTGAGAGGTTTGCTGCCGCGGAATGTAAAGACTATGTCGCGGAGCGTCAAGAACGGCGTCACATCCTGTTTTCCGCATTAGATCGGCCCAAGCGGCGAATCCTGCATCGCCGCCACCTGTTCTCGAAGCTGCAATATCTGGTCCTGCCAGTATTTCGTGGTATGGAACCACGGGAAGGCCGCTGGGAAGGCCGGGTCGTTCCAGCGCCGTGCCAACCACGCCGAATAATGGATCAGTCGCAACGTACGCAGCGCCTCGAGCAGATGCAGCTCACGGCGGTCGAAATCATAGAAGTCTTCGTAGCCGGCGAGCACATCGGAAAACTGGCGCGTCATCGCCGCGCGGTCTCCGGAGAGCAGCATCCACAGATCCTGCAGAGCCGGCCCCAAGCGCGAATCGTCGAAATCCACGAAATGCGGCCCTTCATCGGTCCACAGGATATTGCCCGGATGGCAATCGCCATGCAGCCGGATCGATTTCACGGCGCCGGCGCGCTCGAAGCAGTCGCGCACACCGGCAAGCGCCTGGTCGATGACCGTTGCGTACGCCGCACGCAGGTCAGCGGGAACAAAATCGTTATCAAGCAAGAATCCACGCGGTTCATCGCCAAAGGTGGCGATATCCAGTGCCGGACGATGCGTAAACGGCGAGAGCGCCCCGAGCGCATGGATGCGGCCGATGAAACGGCCGAGCCACTGGAGCGTGTCGGGATCGTCCAGTTCCGGGGCGCGGCCGCCGCGGCGCAAATACAGCGCGAAACGAAATCCTTGAAAAGCGTGCAACGTGCGCGTGTCCACTGCAATTGGCGGCACCGCGGGAATCTCGCGTTCAGCCAGTTCCGCGGTGAACGCGTGCTCCTCGAGAATCTGCGCATCGCTCCAGCGCCCCGGCCTGTAGAACTTCGCGACCAGGGGTTGGGCGCCTTCGATGCCGACCTGGTAAACGCGGTTTTCATAGCTGTTCAGCGCCAGCAGCCTGCCGTCGCAGAGAAAGCCCGCGGATTCGACCGCGTTGAGCATCAGGTCGGGCGTCAACCCGGCATACGGTGGTGTCGTTTCGCTCATGGCCGCGACGATACGCGAAGTCTCTCAACGGCAGAACCCTATGTCTTCACCGCAAAGACGCAAAGGGCGCAAAGAAAAACTTGACTGGAAAAAAAGAATCAGCGCAGGAAGGGATATGACGTGTACGGCCCATTCATCACCGAAAAGTCCACCCGTTACGCTTCGTCTTCCATTCATGCGTTCTTGATTTTCTTTGCGTCCTTTGCATCTTTGCGGTGAGACGGTGTCTTAGTGCGAAGCAGCCTTGGCGAACGGGTCGGCGAGGGATTGCGCCATCCGGGCTTCGTTGCCCACCGCCCGTCGGTCTCGAAGGCGGCTCTGACGCATGCCCCAAAAACCCTCTTGCTGCAACGCAGAAATAATGCCCTACGTCTAGGTAACCACTATCAGTGGATTCGGCAAGAATGGGGTGTAAGCCCGTGGATCAGGAAGGGTTTTCCTCAAACGCGACCTTAAACGCGACCGTTGAAACAGCCTGTGCGCGAGCGACCTTGCCGTGGCGCAACGACGCCCATCCTTGACTCCGTCCACATTGCGAGTAAAAAGAAGGAAGGTGGCCGATAAGGTGTAATAAGTGGAAACACGCCGACAGGCTGCCATCCTGAACGTTCAGAAAATCCAGCCTTAATAAGGGGGAGTCCAATATGTGGTTAAGTGACGAAGAACGCAAACGCACCTCGGCAGCGGACGATGCCGCGTTCCCATCGCCGGTGCCGACGCAGATCGTTTCCAACGGCGAATACAACCCGATGCCGCAGACGGAGAAGCAGCGTCAAGTGGAAGGTCGCATCAAAGAACTCGCCGATCGGTACGCAGCCAAGCTCAACATGGACCGGCGCCGCTTCCTCAAGACGGCTTCGGGCATGGCCACCGCATTCCTGGCCATGAACCAGGTCTTCGGTCCGATCTGGGATGTGTCCGAAGCGGAGGCCGCCGATGTCGACATGGCGGATGCCCGTGCCAAGGCGCTCAAAGGGCAGTTCATCTTTGACGATCAGACGCACTTCGTGCGCGACGATTTCGACAAGGAAGGCCTGCTGGGTCTGGGTAAGTACGCAGCGGAGCACTGGAACCCGGACATGCTGAATGACATTCCACTGGTCCTGCAGCGCTACAAGCTCCAGAACTACCTGAAGGAAGTCTATCTGGACAGCGACACCAAGGTGGCGCTGCTCTCGGGTGCCCCCTTCGACGATCCGAGCTGGTGGCTGCTTAGCAACGACCAGATCATCCACGCGCGCGAAGCGATCAACAAAGTCGCGGGCTCGCGCCGCATGTTCGCGCACACCGTGATCACGCCCGGACAGGCAGGGTGGATGGACGAAGTCGATCGCGCCATCGCCGAGCTGCAGCCCGATTCATGGAAGTGCTACACGATCGGGGATCCCCTGTCGCCGTCCACCAAGGGCACCGCGTGGCGCCTGGATGATGAGGCCCTGGTTTATCCGTGGTACGAGAAGGCTGTGAAGTCGGGCATCAAGACCATCTGTATCCACAAGGGCCTGCTGCCGATCGACTACGAAACGTCCTGGCCGGGGGTGTGGAAACACGCCACCGTGGACGACGTCCTCAAGGCCGCGAAAGACTGGCCGCAAATTAATTTCATCATCTATCACGGCGCGATGCGCAACTTCCTCGAGGATCCGGCGCATTCTCTCGAAAAGTTCGAACAGACCGGCCGCATCGAGTGGACCACCGACGTGTGCGAACTTGCCTCCAAGCACGGCTTGAAGAACGTCTACGCCGAGCTGGGCACAACGTTCGCCACCGTCGCGGTGGCAAGCCCCCGTCTTGCTGCCGCCATGATGGGGCAGTTTGTCAACCAAATGGGTGCGGATCACGTGGTGTGGGGTTCGGACTCGGTGTGGTACGGCAGCCCGCAGTGGCAGATCGAGGCCATGCGCCGTCTGGAAGTGCCGGACGACATCATGGAGAGATTTGGCTGGAAGACCAGGCTTGGCAGCGCGCAGAGCAAGGTCAAGCGCATGATCTTCGGCGAGAACTCGGCGCGTCTGTACAAGTACAGGATCCAGGCCGAGTACCCGGATCTCAGCCATGACCAATTGGCCCTGATGAAGCAACAATACGAAGCCGAAGGCGTGGAACGCAACAACGTGGCCTATGGGTTCATAGGAAAGAAAACGGCTTAGAACGTCACGGCCGAAACCTGACGGGGAGCGCAAGCTCCCCGTTTTTTTGCGCGGTCCCCCTTCGGTATGCCGCCGCATTCCGCCTTCGGGCCCCGGTCCCGCGATTTGAAACGCAAAAACCTTGACGCAAAGGCGTCAAGGCGCAAAGTATTCCCGAACAGGAAGCGAAATTTGTCCGGCGAAACCATGAATGACCCGGCGGCACAGTGCGCGCAGGAGCCTGGAATCTTCCGGCCGGTGATCGACCGCAACCGCTGCGAAGGCAAGGAAGACTGCGTCGCGGTGTGTCCGTACCAGGTTTTCAGCATCGGCACCGTAGCGCCTGAACAGCGGCGCGGTCTCACGCTGATCGGGAAACTCAAGGGCTACGCGCACAAGTGGCGGCAATCGTTCGCCTTGAACGCGGATGCCTGCCATGCATGCGGATTATGTGTGGCCGCTTGTCCGGAACAAGCGATCAGGCTAAGCCGCGAACCAGCGAACGAGGCAGGCTCCTGAGTGTTAGCCAGGAAAGCAGGCATCTGGTCTCTCGCGGTGCTGGCATTGGCGGTAACGCTCGCTGCGGTGGCCCTGCCTCCGCTGCCGCAACCGCCCGAATACCACCAATTCGCGGATCAACGCATGCTGCTGGGCATCCCCAACTTTTGCAACGTTTCCTCCAACGTCGCGTTTGCACTGGTCGGCGGTGCCGGCATCGTTTCGTTGCTGCGCAACCGTTCGAATAGATCACGACCGCTCCTGGACCAGTCAAATCGCTGGCCGTACCTGGTCTTGTTTGCTGCGGTAGCGCTCACTTGCATCGGCTCGGCTTACTATCACCTGGCGCCCGACAACTTGCGGCTCGCCTGGGACCGGCTGCCCATGAGCGTGGGTTTCATGGCGCTGCTCGCGGCAATGATCGCGGAGAGAATTGATCCCAAGGCGGGAATGGCTCTGCTCGGCCCGCTGATTCTGCTGGGCGTAGCCAGTGTAGGGTACTGGCGTTGGGGCGAAGCGGCGGGAACGGGAAACCTGTGGCCGTACGTTGCCGTTCAGGTCTTTGCCATCGTCGCCGTGGTGTTGATCATCATTCTTTTCCCGCCGCGATACAGCCGCGGGACGGACATCCTGGTCGCCGTCGCGATTTATGCGCTCGCCAAGGGCGCCGAAGTCTACGACCGGGAGATTTTCTCTATCGGCCGGCTTGTCGGCGGGCACGCGCTTAAACACCTGTTCGCTGCACTGGCGATCTTCTGGATCCTGCGGATGATCTGGAAACGGGCTGACGCGTGAAGGGTGAAGGGTGAAGGGTGAAGGGTGAAGGGTGAAGGGTGAAGGGTGAAGCGTGAAAGGCGTGAGGCGCCAGGGCTGCCATCCAATTTGTTGCCGCGCGATAAGGGCGGCCGAGCTCAGAACGGAGCTCTCAAGGTGGGATGACGTGTAGACGGAGCCCCTGTTTTCATCATGGGTCCGTGCTCAACAAGGCGGTCAGAATCGCCTTCTCGCGTACACCGAGCGATTGAAACGCAGCCCCGGCCACCGCTGGAAATATTCTTCCTGTCGGAGCAGACTGTAAAGAGAAATCTTGCCGATATTTGCGCTACGTCAGCATTGATGCTGAACCCGCTCCCCGGCGCACGGGTTCCGCGGGCAAAATAGTCACTATTCGATTTCTTCACTGAGGAGCACGCGATGCTTCAACTTCGACCCAATTGCGAGTGCTGCGACAAGGACCTGCCGCCGGACTCCGCCGAGGCCATGATCTGCTCTTTCGAGTGCACCTTTTGCCGCGGCTGCGTGACCAGCCTGCTCCAGGGTGTGTGCCCCAACTGCGGTGGCGAACTGGTCAGACGCCCGATCCGCCCTCACGGCAAGCTCGCCCGCAATCCGGCGTCCACCGAACGGGTGCTGAAGCCCGATGGCTGCCGGCACGTGGCCTAGCCGCTTTCACGACGGCTATCCGCCCGGCCCGCCGCCGTTCACGAAAATCACCTGTCCCGTGACATAACTGGCATCGGTGGCAAGGAAGGCCACCATGGCCGCGATTTCATGCGTCTCGCCTGCGCGGCGCAATGGAATCGAGTTGAGAAATGCCTGCGTGCGTTCCGGCCCCATCTTGGTGAAATACTCCTCGAGCATTTCGGTGCGAACAGGTCCGGGCGCCACCGCGTTCACGCGGATTCCGTTCGGTCCTTCCTCTTTGGCGAGGACGCGGGTGAGCGCCTCCAGTCCTGCCTTCGACACGGTATACGCGCCCAGACCGGCCGGCAGGCGCTGGGTCGCGTTTGAGGAAATGTTAATGATGTGGCCGTGGCGCTTCTCCCGCATTCGTGGCAGCACCGCGCGAATGAGGTGAAACGGGGCAGACAGGTTTACCGCCAGTATCCGCTCCCACTGCTGCGTTTCCGTGTCCGCGATGTTCACGTTCGGCAGCGCGATGCCCGCATTGTTCACCAGAACATCCACGCCCCCGAGAGCATCAACTGCCGCCTCGACCAGCGCATGGGCGTCCTCGATGCGGGTCACGTCGGTGCGTACCGCGATGGCGTGGCCGCCCGCTGCATGAATGCGTGCGGCAAGTGCATCTGCCTCGGCGCGGCGCTCCCGGTACGCGATGGCCACCTTGAAGCCCGCTTTGGCGAGCGCCTCGGCGATCGCCCGGCCGATGCCGCGTGAGCCGCCGGTAACGATTGCCGTGCGTGATTCTATTGCCATCGATGTTCCTCCGACTGCCGATCGCGTCTTCCTGCGATTATGCTTCCATGCAACGGCCGGTTTATTGAGAGGAAGTTACGGAAGACATTTGTGCGCTGAAAGTCCTGGTTCAGTATCGACGCGGGCTGCCGTAAGACTCGTCGAACAACGAGAACGGCGGCGTGCGGCCCACCAGGCTTTCGATGAGCATGAGTTCGAGATCGTCGTGGTTCTTGAACGGCGCCGGCACGATGCGCCTGCCCTTGTCGGGTTTCGCCAGCACGTAGCGCGGCGCGTCATGGTGGACGGAAACAATCGTCTCGGTAAGCTTGGGATCATCCGCCGCGGCGATGTCAGTCTCACCATAACAGGTGCACACGTAAGTAAGTTCGGGCTCGGCCTCGACGTACAGGCCGGTGCCGCGAATGCCTATGGTCGAAGTCGGCGCGGTGACATAACGCGGTCCCTTGCCGAATACAGAGAGCAGCGCGCCGGTGATCAGGCGCAACTGATTGACGAAAGTATCGTTGCCCTTCATTTCCAGCCTGCTGTCGGCGTGCAGCAGAAAAGCATCCGAGCCCACCACGAAAATCGCGCGTGCGCGCTTGCCGGTTTCCACTGTGTCGTTCGCACCGATGCGGGCCTCTCGCGTGATGAGTTTGCCGTTGACCATCACCGGACCGGTCACGTCGTAAATCGACTGCCCAGCCGCCAGCGCCTTGGGCACGCGCCCGAGCACTTGCGCATCCGCATGGCGATTGCCCGAAAAAAGTCCTCCCGCCGCGAACAGGCCGCCGGCAAGAGCGCGGACCAGGAACGTCCGGCGCTTTGCCTCGAGTTTTTGAATTTTGGTCCTTTGCATTGTGGCACCCGTTTGGCATACGCTACGGGTAAACTCTAGCACGCTGACCCGCAGACAGGTGTAGCCGATGAGCCCCACTTCTTTGCCATTCCCGCAACAACGCCTGCGCGCAATTTCGGTGTTGTTGATGTTCGCGTCCGTGGCGGCACATTCTGCGGACACCCGCTTCGGACTTGACGTCGAGCTTGCGCAAGACACCAATGTAAACCGCGCCGCCTACGCCAGCGAGGAGCAAACCGATGATATCCTCTCGGTGGAAGGCTATGCGGTGCGAAGCTTCAAGCTTTCAACTCGAAGCGGGGTCGCCGTGCGCGGCGGGCTGCGGCTGCGCGGGCATCGCGAGTTCGGCGACCTGAGCAACCTCGCCGCGCTGGGGCGCGTGGCCTACCGTTTCCAGCCTTCACCGGGCTTCACCGGCGCGTGGCTCGAGTTGGCCGGTACCGCCGAAGCGTTGCGCTACAACGACAGCGATCTGCGCGACGGCTATCTGCTTTCCGCTTCCGCATCCGTTGGAAAATACCTCACCGACCGCATCCGCGTCGGCGCGGGATTGGGGCTGGATGAACGCGAGGGAGAGGAAGGCGCCCTCTACGACCTGTCCACCACCAAGGCCTGGCTTTCGCTCGATTATCACGTCACCCCTGGAATCATCGTGTACGGCAGCACGACGTGGATTCAGGGCGACCACGTTTTCACCGCGAATTACCCGGGCATACAGGCCCAGCTCATTCCGTACTCCGACGTGATCGTGTCGGACCCCGCTTTCGCCGACGCTTTCGGCGGCGTGCCGGCCACCGCGTACCGCATGAAAGCCTCCACGATGCTGTTCGAAGCCGGCGTCAACATCCCTATCAAGGGTAACCAGGCGCTCGATTTCGGCGCCAGTTGGTTCGACTCCGAAGCGGACCAGGGCGGCGGCACGTACACTGGCGCCGTTTACCGTGTCGGCTATCTCTACCGCTTCCACTGAGAGCGTGAAGGGTGAAGGGTGAATGAGTGAAGGCGTGGGAGTTATTAAGTGATTGAGTAATTGGGTGATTGAGTGACTGGTTTCAATCACCCAATTACTGAATCACTTAATCACCGTTTCTTGGCCTCTCGCCTGAATCTCAATGAACTACCTCGCCCATCTCTATCTTTCCGATCCGCACGAGGAAGCGTGGCTGGGCAGCCTGATGGGCGACTTCGTGAAGGGGCCGCTCGATGGCCGTTATGGAAGCGAGGTCACCCGCGCCATCGCCAAGCATCGCAGGATCGACGTGTTCACGGACGCCCATCCGGTGGTGCTACGGAGCAAGTCACGGATGAGCGCCGAACGCAGGCGTTACGCGGGGATCATGGTGGACGTGTTCTACGACCACTTCCTGGCCAGGCACTGGGAGGATTTTCATGATGAACCGCTGGCAGAATTCACCGGCCGGGTTTACCGGGTGCTGGCGCGTTATCGCGCGGTTCTTCCGCAACGGCTGCAAATCATGGCGCCGATGATGATGCAGTGGGACTGGCTCGGTTCGTACGCCGATATCGGCTCGATATACGCGGCGCTGAACCGGATGGGTCAGAGGCTGAAGCGCGAGAACCGCCTGTTGAACTCGGCGGATGAATTGGTCGCGAACTACGCGCAACTGGAAGCGGATTTCCGTGCATTTCTTCCCGACGTGCGGCGCTATGCGCGTGGTCACGACAGCCGCTGCGTCTTCCTGCAGCCGGACCTGCAGCGTTGATACCGGCACCATCCCAACGAGCGGGCCGGTGCAAACGATTCTACGAACCTTTCTCATGGCGGCGGCCTGCCTTTACTGGGGCGCGCCGTTCGCAGCTGCCCAGCAGGGGCTGACTTTTTCCTTCGATTCGGTCGTGCGTTTCGATGCGGCCGCAGACCGCAATGCCCTGTGGATGAAGGGCGAGGTCGCCGAGGGAGATCTTGATCGCTTGTTGCGATATCTCCGGGAACATCCCCGGGACTTCGTCGAGAATGGCGGGCGCCTCGTTTTCGTCGTCGACGGAGGCGACGTCGTCGAGGCAATCCGGATCGGCCGATTCCTCAGGGATGCGCTGATCGAGGCCTGGCTTCCCGACGCCTCGCGTACACGCTGCGTCAGCGCGTGCTTTTTCATGTTCGTCAATTCAGTTTCCCGGATTGCCGTTGCCGATTCGGTCGGCGTCCACAGGCCGTATTTTGACGTCGGAACCATGGGGGGCGCGGACGCGGCGCCGGTGCGGCAGCGTTACGAATCGCTGATGCGCGAGGTGCGTGAATCCATGGACGAATTGCTGGTGCCGCGCGAGCTGACGGAGAAAATGCTGGCTACGCCGTGGAACGAAACCTACTGGCTTTCCCGGGCGGATCTCGATCGCCTGGGGGAAACGCAGGCCTGGTTCGAGGATTATTCCTCAGCCAAGTGCAGTGTCGAGCCGCGCCTGAAGCATCGCCTGGAGGCCGCCATCGAGGCGGAATTCGAAGCGCAGGCCCAGGCACTGCGAACTGAATTCCAGGGAGCTACGAAATGCGTTGCGGAGCTGCGCAAGCAGCAGCGGCAGCAGATCATCGAGAAACTGGAGATCGAATCCGCAAATAAGTAGATACGGTCGATTGATAGTGGCAGGCGCCGCCGTGCCCCCGGGCCGGCCGGTCCAAACGCCTGTGAAGCCTGCAGCAAGTGCATTTCCCGACTTCGCGCCGCGACACTAATTGAACATCGTCATGAGCAGAAAATGCGTCGGCAAGTAGATGAGCACGGGAAACCCGACCATCAGCAGACCCAGGTAGGCTATCGGGTGTATGCCCCTAAGCAACCGGTTGTTGAAACCATGCACCCAGTTCACGTTTTCCTCCGGCTTGGTGAGCGAATAGCTTAGCGGCAGCACCACCCAGGCAAGAATCGTCTGCGCGGCCAGGGCGCGGCTCTCATACCCGAGCCGGCTGATCATCCAGACCAGCAGAACCGGCAGAAATACGTGAAACAGCGACAGCGCCCGCAGGTAAAGCGGCTTGCTCCGGTCGAACATGTAGTCAGTCAGGCCGCTGACACGCCTGCGGGTTGCCAGTTGCACGAAGAAGCTCAGGTTCCAGAGGATCTCCGGCAGGAGGATCGCCAGCGTCATCATGCTCGCCAGCAGGCCGCTTTCCAGCCACAAAGCCGGCACGGTTCCGATCAGGGCGATATCCGAAAACCAAAGGAAATTACCGGGGCCCCACTTCACCGCATACACGGCCACGGTAACGACGACAAGCAAGGTGTACGCGAGCTTGATCCAGAGCGGAATCACCTTCTATATTTCCTTCGCCAGTCACTGTTCATTGTTCGCCGCTCACCGTTTCGCCTTCGTCATTGGTGGCCCCTGCAGCGGCGGCCGATGTTGCGCCCACGGGCGAGCCTGTTCGAACGCGCGTGAGGCCTGAAGCACGCGCGTATCGCGATAGCGTCCGGCGATGATCTGCAGGCCCACCGGCAGTCCAGCCGGGGTGAAGCCGCAGGGACAGGTCGCCGCCGGCAGCCAGGTCAAATTGAACGGATAGCTGAAGCCTGCCCAGCGTAACCAGTCCCAATCGTGCTGTTCCCAGTGAGCGGGAATCAGGCGCTCCGCCGGAAACGCGGCAACCGACAACGTCGGCGTGAGCAGCAGATCGTAGCGCTCGAAGAAAACATGCAGCTTGTCGTAATAGACGAGCCTCTGGGCGTAGGCCTTGCAGTAATCCACAGCGCTGTAGGTCATGCCGTGGCGGATGATCGCCACCAGCCCTGGATCCATCCGGTCGGCCCAGCGAGGGAGAAAATCGCCATACATACCGGCAATGTGCGACGCGAACAGGCAGTGTTCCATTTCGATCGGATCACCCCAACCGGGGTTGACTTCTTCGACCTGGCAGCCAAGTTCCGCGAAGGCGCGCACCGCCGCTTTCACCGGTTCGGCGACCTCCACATCGACTTGGAGATAACCGAGATCGGGGCTGTACGCGACGTTCAGGCCGGCGATGCCCCGGTCAAGATTGGCGAGGAAGTTTTCGGGCTCGGCGGCGATGCTGGTCATGTCGCGATCGTCGGGGCCCGCCATTGCCTGCAACATGAGCGCCGCGTCGCCAACCGTGCGCGTGATGGGCCCGACGTGAGAGATCAGGCCGTTGGCCGGCAACGGGTGATAAGGAACGCGTCCATGCGAGGGCTTGAACCCGTATACACCGCAGAACGATGCCGGCATGCGGATCGAGCCGGCGCCGTCCGAGCCCTGATGGATGGGGCCGATCCCCGCCGCCGCACACACTCCCGCTCCGGCACTCGATGCGCCCGCGTTCATGCCGTGCTTCCACGGATTGTGGGTAATCCCGGTGAGCGGACTACGGCTCACACCGGTCCAGCCGAATTCCGATGTCGTGGTCTTGCCGATGGAAATCGCGCCGGCCGCGCGCAGCCGCGCAACATGGACATGATCGAAGTCCGGCACGCGGTCGCTGAAGATGTGCGATCCCGCCATCGTGCGCACGCCCTTGGTGAAAGCGAGATCCTTGATGGTGGTCGGGATGCCATGCAGGGGGCCGAATGCGGCGCCGCGCATGACCGCTGCTTCCGCGTCGCGTGCCGCTGCCATCGCCAGATCGTAAGTCGGCGTGCAGATGGCGTTGAGCTCGGTGTTCAGTTTCCCGGCGCGCTCAACCGTAGCCTTCATCACTTCCACAGGGGAGACCAGCCTGTCGCGGATCATCCGTGTCAGTTCAGTCGCGGGGGTAAAGCAAAGGTCCTCGTCAGTCATATTCGGGAATCAGCACGGCTCATTGGTTCGGCCGACGGAATGGTCATTCGAGCAAGTCCTGGTACTCGCGGTGCCGGCCGATGAAACTCTTCGCGAACGGACAGATCGGCAGTACCTTCAGGTTCTGCGCGCGGGCGTAATCGAGTACGGTGCTGACGATCCGGCTTGCGAAGCCCCGGCCTTCGAGCTCCGCGGGCACTTCGGTATGGCCGATGATGATTTTGCCGCCGGCACGTTGGTACTTCGAATAGGCCGTCTTGCTGTCCAGGGTGATTTCGAAGCGCGTGGCTGTCGTGTTGTGCACGACGGGAATTGCGGTGGGATCGGTCGTCATGGAAATATGATACATGGCGGAATCATGCACGGCTTAGCTAGATCACGCCGGAGGCACGCAGCCGCGCGATTTCTTGCGCAGACATTCCCAAAAGATCTTTGAAAACTTCCTGATTATGTTCCCCGAGAAGCGGCGGCGGCAGGCGGTATTCGACCGATGATTCGGACAAACGCAACGGGCTGGCAACGAAAGCGGCCTTGCCACCAGCGGGGTCCGGCATTTTCACCCGCAATCCGCGGTGCTGCACCTGAGGATCCTCGAACACCTGCGCGATGTCGTTGATCGGTGCACAAGGCACGCCGGCCGCGGCAAGTCTTGGATTCCACCAGGACACCGGATGCTGCAAGAACATCGCCTCGAGGAGCGGTCTCAGCGCATCACGGTTCTTGACCCGCGCCGAATTGGTGGTGAAGCGCGGATCACTGACCAGATTGGCCCTGCCGCCCGCTTCGCACAACTTGGCGAACTGGCCGTCGTTGCCCGCGGCGACGATCACGTAACCGTCCTTGCACAAGAAAACCTGCGAGGGCACCACACTCGGATGCACGCCGCCGTTGCGCCTGGCGATCACGCCCGCGCCCAGATAAGCGGACGCGATGTTCGCCATCGAGGCCACGCCGACGTCCAGCAATGACATGTCGATGTACTGCCCCGCGCCCGTTGCCTGCCGGTGGTACAACGCTGAAACGACCGCTATCACCGCGTAGTGCGCGGTCATCAGATCGATGACCGCGACGCCGACACGTTGCGGGACCGTACCCGGCATGTCCTCAGGCTCGCCGGTCACGCTCATCAACCCGCTCAACGCCTGCGCGATCGGATCGTAGCCGGGGCGTGCGGCGTAAGGGCCGGTCTGGCCAAAGCCGGTGATCGAGCAATAGACGATGTCCTGTCGCGATTCCTTGAGTTGCTGGTAGGCAAGCCCATAGCGGAAAAGCGTGCCGGTCTTGAAATTCTCGATGAACACGTCGCAGGTTTCGGCCAGTTTGCGCACCAGGTCCTGTCCCTCGCTGCGGGTAATATCCACGGTGACCGATTTCTTGCCGCGGTTGGCACCGGCGAAATAGGTGGTCTCGATGGTGTCCCCGCCGTGCGCATCCTTGACGTAGGGCGGACCCCAGCCGCGCGTGTCATCACCCGCGCCGGGGCGTTCGATCTTGATCACTTCCGCCCCGAGATCGGCGAGCGTCTGCGTCGCCACCGGCCCGGCCAGCACGCGGGTCAGATCAAGTACGCGGATTCCCTTCAATGGTCCTGCCATTTCTCCCTCACAACAAACTCAAATACCTCGACGCAAAGGCGCAAAGACGCCAAGGAAAACGAAAATATGTGTTCGCCACTGAAAATACCGATTTGCGATCGAACTCGCCAGCGCGGAACGAAATCAGTTTTTTCGCGCTTCCATGGGAATTGTTCGTCGTCCCCTTTTCCCTGTTGCCTGAATGTCCCAGTTCTTCTTTGCGTCTTTGCGCCTTTGCGTCAAATGTTCACGCCGACCGCCAGGTCGGCTAATCCGGAGTGGCGCCGGACATCTTCACCACCGGCCGCCATTTTTCCATTTCTTCCCGGATGAGCTTCGCAAAATCCTCCTGAGTGCTGCTTTTCGGTTCGAATCCGGCCTCGACCAGGCGAGCCTGTGCTTTCGGATCATCGATGGCCGCGGCAAGGTCGCGCTGCAGACGCTCGACGACCGAGTGCGGCGTGCCCGCCGGCACGAAAATCCCCAGCCACGAGTGTGCGCTGTAGCCCGGGAATGCAGATTCAGCCACCGTCGGAACATTCGGAAGAAGTGACGAGCGCATGTTCGATGCCACCGCGATTGCGCGCAGCTTGCCGGCACGGACATGCGCAAGCGCGGAAGCGATGCTGTCGAACATCACCTGCACCCGGCCGCCGATCAGATCGAGAATCGCCGGCGCGCTGCCGCGGTAGGGCACGTGCAGCATGTCGATTCCCGCCATGTGCTTGAGCAGTTCGGCCTCCAGGTGCGAAACCGTGCCGCTGCCCTGTGAAGCGATATTGAGCAGCCCCGGGTTTTTCTTCGCAAGTTGAACCAGTTCGCGCACCGACTTCACCGGCAGGTCGTTATTCACCAGCAACACGTGCGGCACGTTGGCAACCAGTGAAACCGGGGTGAGATCTTTCACCAGGTCGTAACCGAGCCTGGGATAGAGCGTGGCTGAAATTGCGTACACCGAGGCTGGCCCCATCAGCAGCGTATAGCCGTCGGGCGCCGCGCGCGCGGCGATTTCGGCGCCGACATTGCCGCCTGCGCCAGCGCGGTTGTCGATCACTACCGATTGTCCGAGCTTCGCGCCCAGCCGTTCACCCACCAGCCGTGCCAGCAGGTCGGTCGCGCCCGCCGGGGTGAACGGCACGATCATTCGCACCGGGTGGTCCGGGTATTCCGCCGCAACTACCGCCGTCCCGCCCAGGAGCACCAGAACAGCGATCACAATCCGGCCTTTGGCTGATGTCATGAATTTGTCCAGGGAAAGTCAAGATCTACTCTCACCACGAAACGTCCAGATCGACCCTCAACACGAAACTTCCAAATCAACTCACAACGCGGAGGACGCAGAGGACACGGAGGAAAAACAGAAACGAGGAACTGCGGGTTGGGGTTGAAAGCGATGTGACTATCCACGGACCTTTGCGGCCAGTTATTACCGCGGGGAACCGTCAGCCAATGTAGGACCTTAACCCAGCAATTTCTTTGTTCTTGTCTTTCCTCCGCGTACTCTGCGTCCTCCGCGTTCAGAGTTTGTTCTCCGCAAGGATACAGCGAAGCCGATATCATGTCGCCATAGGGGGAGAAATGAACGTCAGGACTGATGAAGCGGCGGCTGCGCTGGTTCGCGACCACGCGGGCAAGCGCAAGATCGTGCCCTTTGCGCGCGACTACGGCGCGACCGATCTGGAAAGCGCGTACGCGATCCAGGCGGCGTACGTGAAACGGCTCGATGCCACCCACGGCCGGCGGGTCGGCTACAAGATCGGGCTGACGTCCAAGCGCATGCAGCAAATGTGCGGTGTCGATCATCCAAATTCCGGCGTGGTGTTCGAAAGCCGCTTGCATCGAAGCGGCGCCACACTGTCGCTGTCGAGACTGGTCCACCTCGGAATCGAATTCGAATGCTGCGCCCGGCTCGGCACTTCGTTGCCGCCGCGCGCCAGGCCTTACGAAATGGACGAAGTCGCTGCGGCGGTGGACGCAGTCTGCCCGGCTTTCGAGGTCATCGATGACCGCAATTCAGACTATCCGCTCGACTTGCTTTCGCTGGTCGCGGACAACTCATGGAACGAAGGCAACGTGCTCGGGGAATTCAAGAACACCTGGCAGGACCTCAGCACGGTGAAGAGCGTGCTGGAATGCAACGACAAAGTGATCGATGAAGGCAAAGGTTCCGACCTGCTCGGTCATCCCTTCGAGCCGCTGCGCTGGCTGGCTAATAATCTGGGCGCCAAGGGCGAGATGCTGAAGAAGGGCGAGATTGTGCTGACAGGAAGCTGGATAACGACGCGCTTCCCCAAGTCCGGGGAACATTACCGTTACACGATCGAGGGCGTTGGAGCAGTCGAAACTTCGATCATCCCGTAACCGTCCTGCGCCGTGCCTCGGTGCTTGACAAGAAAAAAGCGCGGTGAGATAAGAACGGGCTAGAAGAAGAAGGCGAAAGCCCGAAAATCCATACTTTGAAGGAGGACAATCATGTCACTACGCATCAACGATGAAGCCCCGAATTTCACTGCCGAAACCACTCAAGGCAGCATCAACTTCCACCAGTGGATCGGTGAAGGCTGGGCAGTCCTGTTTTCGCATCCGAAAGACTTCACCCCGGTTTGCACCACCGAACTGGGTTACATGGCCGGATTGCAATCCGAGTTCGCGAAGCGCAACTGCAAGATCATCGGCCTGAGCGTCGATCCGGCCAGCAGCCACAACAAATGGGCCAAGGACATCGAGGAAACACAGGGCCACAAAGTGAACTACCCGATGATCGGTGATCCGGAACTGAAAGTGGCCAAACTGTACGACATGCTCCCCGCCGACGCCGGCACTACATCGGAAGGCCGGACCGCCGCCAACAACGCGACGGTTCGAACCGTGTTCGTGATCGGTCCGGACAAGAAGATCAAGCTGATGCTCGTATACCCGATGAGCACGGGCCGCAATTTCGACGAAGTGCTGCGCGTGCTCGATTCCATCCAGCTCACCGCCAAGCACCAGGTCGCCACACCGGTAAACTGGAAACCTGGGCAGGACGTGATCATCGTGCCGTCGGTGTCGGACGAAGACGCCAAAAAGAAATATCCCAACGGCTGGAAGGCGCCGAAACCCTACCTGCGTATCGTGCCGCAGCCAAAATAGTCTGAATCGGAAAAAGAAGCGCGGCTCCCGCCGCGCTTTTTTGTCTGACTCGTGTTCGTCGCGACCCTGCGGCGAGCGCAAGCTGTTGCACGGTTCGGACATTTGGAGCAGGCTTTCCATGATTCGTTTGACCCGATCCACCGGCGAAGGAAGTGCGGGCGCGCCAGTGAGCAGGAGCTACGAACATGAACAGCGCAGCAAGAAAACCGAAAACCGGGGTCAGGCCTGCATAATTGCATAAAGAACATACAATTCTGTGGCCTGACCCCGCTCTGTAATACCCCGGAGGCACCATGTTCGCTGGTCACATTGGAGCAGCTTTGGCAATCGGGCGAGCCGAAAGACAAGTGAACGTCGGCATGTTCATCGCAGCAGCGGTCCTTCTCGACTTCGCGCTCTGGCTCTTCATTCTCCTCGGCTGGGAGTCCGTGCTCATTCCTGCCAACTTCGCCAGCACACATCAGCCCGAATTCGTGTTCCCCTACTCGCACAGTTTGGCAGCCAGCCTTGCCTGGTCGGCCACCGCGGGAGCAGCGGCATTCTTCTGGTACACGCCCCTCGAGGCAGGCAAGTGGCGCGCCGCCGCACTCATTGCCGCGGCCGTTTTTTCGCACTGGCTCCTCGATGCGCTCGTTCACCAGCCTGGGCTGCCGGTCACAGGTGCCAATTCGCCCAAACTCGGTCTCGGCCTTTGGCAGAGCTTGCCCGTGGCGCTCGCCGTGGAGACTGCAATCGTCGTTGCAGGCCTGCTACTCTTCGTGCGTGGCAGCCGTATGTCGCGCGGCAAGTCGATCGTACTTATATCGCTATCTGTCATCGTCCTCGTCTTCACGGTGGTTGGAATGACGATCGCCCCATCACCACCATCAGCGCTTGCGATGGCCGGCAGTTCATTGGTTACCCTTCTCGTCGTTTGTGCGTTTGCCTGCTGGCTCGGCAAACTTCCTCGTGAGAGGCAGGCTTGACGCTTCCATCGAGGGGACCTCCTCCGGCCCGAGAGAAATTCTGGGATCAGGCCTGCAGAATGGCATATTCTTTATGCAATTATGCAGGCCTGACCCCAATCAGGGACACAAACCCTGCTCCTTCAGGCTGACCACGTAATCAAGGACTGAATTTCCTGTCATCATTGCGCACAACGCCTTGTTAACCTGGCAAGGACCAGCGGGGGAGATCCCATGAACGATAACAACATCGTGATCGAAGCCTGGAACACGGTTCTGTTCGACAAGTTCGTCCGCTTCAAGCACCTGCTAATTTCAGGCCTCGCCGGGCACAGCGACGAACTGTTTTCGCGGGGCCTGCACCCGATAGGCGCGCGCGTGCTCGACATCGGCTGCGGTTTCGGCGACAGCACCTTGCGGATCGCCAATGCCGTGGGCCCGTCAGGTCAGGCCGTGGGCGTCGATTGCGCCGAGAATTTTATCCGTGCCGCTGAGCAGGAAGCGAAATCAGCCGGCATTCGCAATGCGTCGTTTTTCGTGGCTGATGTACAGAGCGACGATCTGCGCGGGCCCTACGACAACGCCTTCGCCCGCTTCGGCACCATGTTTTTCATGATGCCGGGAGCCGCCATGCGCACCATCCGCAAGGCGCTGAAACCCGGCGGCACATTCACGCAAGTCGTCTGGCGAAAGCGCGAGGACAACCCCTGGCTGCATGAGGCGGAACTTCGCGTGCGCGAGATCGTGCCGGTGGTGTCGCACGAAGAGACCGACGAAGTGCATTGCGGCCCGGGTCCCTTCTCCATGTCCGGGCCCGATATGGTCAGCGCGATGCTGAAATCCGCCGGCTTCAAGGGCATCACCTTCGAGCGCTTTGATACCGACATCTGCATCGGCCGCAATCTGGAAGATGCGGTCGAATTTGCCATGGCGCTCGGGCCGGCAGGAGAGATCATCCGGCTTGCGGGCGCGGAAGGCGAAAAGCGCAAGCCGCAGGTGGTGGCCGCGCTGCGCAATACCCTCTCCCGCTACGCGCGCGCCGATGGGATTTGGGCCCCCTCGAGCACCTGGTTCATCACCGCCCGCAACCCGGTGGCTTAAAGATTCGAAACCCAACGCTGCGACGCAATCACACCTCTACACCCAACGCAGAGGCGCAGAGGACGCAAAGGACGCAGAGAAAAACAAGAAAAGAAAGTTCGGCTGGAAAACAGTCGTAACAGTTACAGGAGTGGTCAGTGTCCTGATCACGGCCGTGTGTGTTCTTAACCCTCACTTGTACTTATCTGCGTCCTCTGCGTTCTCTGCGCCTCTGCGTTGGGTTTAGATTCCTCGTTACGCCTTGATCCACGTCTCGCTGAAAGCGAGAAACGCGGTGGTGCTCTTGCGTCCGGCCCAGTCGCGCGGGAACGGCTTGCCGGCGAGGCTCTTGCCGTTGATGGTTGCCTTGACCGCAGAGGCTTCGAGAAATAGCGAGAACATCTCGTGCGCGCCGGTGGCGGACTGTTCCTTCATGAACTCCACCATGAAGGGCGCGGAGAGTTGCTCCCAGGTCAGGCTCACCTGCCCTATGGCACTCCTGAACCACTCAGTGTGGGAAGCACGGCCGTCGCCTCCCGCCATGAAATCCCAGGCCGGTTTCATCTGCACGTTGGCGAGACCCTTCACGCCCTTGAATGCTCCGAAGTAGGAAACGAAGCCCTTCTGCAGGTATTCGGCGAGCGGCTCATTGTCGGTCACGCAAACGTTGGGCTTCTCCGGATTCCTGCCGTCTCCTTGCGGATCCAGCAGCATGAAAGCGGCGTGGCCCTTGCCGCGGGGCGAAGTGACCACACGAAAGAAGCTGATCAGGGTGACGAAAGGGCCGTCAGCGGTTTCCTTGAGATACATTCCGGGGTTCTCCCCGGACCAGTCCACTTTATTGGGATTGAATGGTGGTCGCGCCATGGTGATCTCCTCGTCTTGCTCTCTTGGGGTTTCGCCAGTGAATGAGTGAAGGTGTGAAGGGGTAAAGGCCTATTTCGATTTCACGCATTCACTCCTTCACTCCTTCACCCTTCACTCAATCAGTTACGGTTTCAAAATCTGCCGGCATAACAATCTCGATCAACTCCAGGTCATCCGAGTGCGCCAACTCGGTATGCTCGATCCCCGGCGGCTGGTGCACGCAGGAGCCGGCTTTGAGCGTGATTTCCCCGACGCCTTGGTAGTGGAACTTCACCCAGCCCTTGAGCACATACACCATCTGAAACTGGACCTTGTGGTGGTGCCGTTCCGGCTTCGCATGCGTCCCCGGCTTGGCGCGGATGACGTGCGCGAGCACCAGGCCTTTGGTTGCATCACGAACGCCGAGATCGCGGTACTGGAAAAACGGCCGCAAGCCGTCGTCCTCGAATTCGCTGCTCTCGGCATGGCTTACCGAAAATTTGAATGCGTGCTTCATGGCTGCCCTGCTCCGTCAGGAATTGCTGCGTGAAACTGACAAACAATACTGAAACATTACTGCGTCAGAATGCGTTCGCACCAGCGCGCCGTGCTCAACACGCTCGAATCGGCGCCGGGACGGCCGACAATCTGGAGGTTCACCGGCAGGCCGCTTTTCGCATTGCCGCAAGGCATGGACAACGCCGGAAAACCGCAGAAATTGATCGGCGAGGTAAAGCGCGTGAGCGTCGGCGCGACATGAAGGTTCCTGCCATCGAGTTTGATGGTCGCGGTGCCGCTCTTCGGGGGCAGCACCGGCATCGCCGGAATGATCATCACGTCGGCGTCGCCGAACGAAGCGATCATTGATTGGCGGACCTGCGCGCGCAGCCGCTGGGCCTTGACGTAGTCCACGGCGAGGTAGAACTGGCCGATCTCCAAACGCACGCGCACGTCCTCGCCCAGCTTGTCAGCGCTTTTCTCCAACAGATGCCCGTTGGCCTGGCTCGCTTCACTGTTGATGGTGATGAGCTGGATGCCCGGCGCCAGCTCGATTCCCGGTACATCCACTTCACCAACAGGTGCGCCAGCCTTGCGGAAAGTCGAAAGCGCATTTTCGACCGCAGCGCGGACTTCGTCGTCGAGCGTTTCGTAGAAGAATTTGCGCGGCTTCATGATCCGCGGCGGCATCGCCGGCGCGTGGGGCAGCATCGAGTGCGTCGGCAGCCCGGCCATGGCTTCGAAGGCGACCGCAGCATCCTCGACGCTGCGGGTGAGAGGGCCGATATGATCCAACGACCACGCAAGCGGCAGCACACCATCGCGCGGCACGGCATCGTATGTGGGCTTAAAGCCGACGATGCCACAGCATGCGGCCGGCTGGCGGATCGATCCGCCAGTACAGGAGCCTACCGCTACCGCTGCGAGCCCCGCGGCGACCGCCGCGGCCGAGCCGCCGCTGGAGCCGCCCGGGATGTATCCCGGAAAGCGCGGATTCTGCACGTGGCCGAAATGCGGATTGGCGCTGTTGATGCCGAAAGCCAATTCATGCAGGTTGGTCGTGCCGATGATGAGCGCGCCGGCGGCTCGCAGTCGCGCCACCACCGGTGCGTCGCGTTCCTGGATCCTGGCCTCGATCGCCCGGGTTCCGGCTGTCAACGGATATCCGCGCACCGCCATGAGGTCCTTCACGGCGACCGGCACGCCGGCAAGCGGACCGGGATCCTCGCCACGCTGCAACCGCTGCGAAAGTGACTCCGCCTCATGGAGGACCAGGTCGCGGTTCACGGAAATGAAGGCGTTCAGGTGCCGGTGCGCATCGATGCGATCGAGAAACAAATTGGCGACCTCGTGCGGCGACAATGCCCGTCGCCTGACCTGATGAGCGATCTGCACCGCGCCGGCAAAAAACAGGTCCGGCGACATCGACACCGGCTCGTAGGCGCCGGGATCGAAGTCGGCAACCGGCTGAACGCGGGGCGGGGAAAGCAACGGCTCCCCGGCGACCTGCGCCTCGAATATCTCCTCGATATCCGTGAGCCCGAAAGCGAAGCGCTCTTCCCAGGCTTGGATGCGTTCAGGAAGGGCATAGCGTCGAAATGCCGCGACGGCGCGCAGAAATTCGGACGTGGGGCGTTTGGACATGAAAATTCCGTGACGATTGTGGCGGCGTGACTGCCGTGACGTGTAAAAAGGCCTTGTAAAGACGTTGCGCGTGGTGAAAAAGGTTTTCCTCTAGCGTACACCGAATCGCGCTTTGCGCGCCTTCGCGATCGTCACGTCGTCACGCCCGTCACGATCGTCACGGCATCTACAGAAACAACGTGAGAACCCCGGTATATCCGTACAACCTGTTGTGGGAAATTTCGCCGTTGCAGAAGAATCCGACCAGCGGAAAATCGCCGAGCGACTGCCTGATCATGCCGACTTCCTCGGATGCGTCGCCGAACAGATTGGGGCCGCGCGCAACACAGGAGTAATACAAGCCGCCGCGCGGACGCCCGAAAAGCCCGCTCTTGATGCTGTCGAGCATGCGCGCCATATCCTCCGTTGCGCTGGTTTCATCGCGGCGGCAGAACATGATCTCGCTCCCGGCCTGCGGCACATCCCCGATCGCCAGCAGCTTGTGCACCGGGTCGATACCCACGAGATTGCGCACCAGGTAGTCGCCAGTGTCGGAGCCGCCAACGTTCAGGCCCGCGAAAATGGTGCCGCCGAGCTGCGCCAGGTTGCGCGGCAGCAGCTCGCCCACATCCTCCCTGAAGACATCCAGCGCCGCGCGCCCGTCAAGCGAGACCAGGATATTCTGGCGGCTGCCGGTGATGGTGTGACGGGGGCCGATCGGTGAACACCCCTGGGTTAGCCGCGTGCACACCACGACCTCATCGGAGAACAGCACGCCGGAAAGCCCCCCTTTGGCAATGCCGTCGGCGATCTGCACCACTTCACGACGCGAGCTGGTCAGCCCACCGGCAATGAATCCGCTTTCCATGACGCCGGCCAGGTCGCCGATCAGCCGCGCCAGCTGGGCGTTGCGCGGATCGCCATGGACGATGGCGAAATTGGCCGGCAAGCCGCCGAAGTGCAAGGGCTGGCGCTCCAGGTCCTGCGGCGCGCGCACGCCTGAAAACACCCGGAAGCTTGCGTCCTCGAAGGCACACAGCATGATCGCCAGCGCCGGCTCGTCGTAGTACTCGTGCCCGCTGCCGACCACGCCCATTCCCACGGTTCCGGTCCAGTGCAGGATGCCGGTGTTGGTGCGGAAGTAAGCAAGGACTTCCGCGACTTCACCGGCGAAATTGTCGGTGACGTAGAGAAAGCCGAGATTTGCCCCCGCCGGCCCCTTGCCGGCCTGCTGCAGACACTGCGCCGCCGCGTCGCGCCAGTTGGGCGAGGAAGCGTGGCCGCAGGAAAAGGTTTGGGTCATCAGCGGGGGATATCCGAAGTGCTTCGAGTTTACCGCGAGGGCAAGGTCGCGGTACACTCGTCGCCGTGACTGTCACCCGATCGCCGTGACGCCGCCGGCCCGCGCTGCCAACCAGCGCCCGCGAAAGCGGGAACGCCTGCTGCTCTACCTGATCCCGGGGCTCGCCGCCCTGCTGGTCGCCACCCTCTTCACCCTGGCCGCATTCACTCTCGCGAAAGCGCGCCAAGCCGATTTGAATGACGCCGGGCGCGCCGCCCAAAACCTGGCCCGGTTACTGGGAGAACAGACCGTGCACGCACTGCGGGCGGTGGACATGGCGCTGCTCAACCTCGCCGACACGTGGGCGCAGGTACCGTCGCTACGCGACAGCGGCAACCCGCAGATGCAGGCCCTGCTGAAGCACAAACTCGCCACACTTCCCTATGCCCGCGCCGTGTTCATCGTCGATTCCAGCGGCGTGATCACGCACCACTCCGACCCGCGGCCGGGCGCGGCCCGGCACTTTTCCGATCGCGAATACTTCAGCTGGCACCGCACGCGACCGCACCGTCTTTATGTCGGTAAGCCGATAGTCAGCCGCACCACGGGGGCATGGTTCGTGGCGGCAAGCCGCCGGCTGCCTTCTGTGGACGGCAGTTTCGGCGGTGTGATCGCGGTGGCGCTTGAGCCGCGCGCGTTTCAAGCCTTTTACGGCAATCTCGACGTTGGCCACGACGGCACCATCGAGTTGCTGCACCAGGACGGCGAGTTGATCGCCCGCACTCCGGCTGCGCCCACGTGGGTGGGCATGGCTACCGGCAGCAACCTGAGGCTCAAGGACCTTGCGCAGTCCGGCAGCCGAACTTTGCGCACCGTAAGTCCGGTGGACGGCGAGGCACGCATCTACAGTGCGCGACCGGTGGCGGGGTTTCCGATGATGGTGCAGGTGGGACTGTCAGAGACGGAAGTACTGGCCGGATGGCGCGAGCAAAAAACGACGACCATTGTCGTGTTGACCGGTTTCACTCTGGCGATCATGGTGCTCGCCTGGCTGCTCATGCAGGAGCTGCGGCGCGGGGGCCACCTCAGGCGCTCGATTGCGCAAGGCGAAAATCTGCTGCGCCAGGTCCTCGACGCACTGCCGGTAGGCGTGCGGGTCGCCGATCGCGACGGCAACTTGGTGCTTGGCAATAGCGCAAGCGCGAAGATCTGGGGCGAGGCACTGCGGACCGGAATGCACCAAGACGGCGAATTGAAGGGATGGCGCAAGGATTCGGGCAAGCGCCTTGAGGGGTCCGACTGGGGACTGGCACGAGCTCTGGCGCAGGGAAAAACCGCGGGAAACCAGGTCATAGATATCGAGTCCGGCGACGGCAGCCGCAAGACCATCGTCGATTCTGCTTCGCCGATTCTGTCCGCCGAGGGCGAGGTCCTCGGCGCCATCTCGCTAAACGAAGATATCTCCGAACAGCGCGCGCTGGCAGAGACGTTGCGCGAAAGCGAAGCACGCTACCAGGCACTGTTCGAGCACAGTATCGATGCGATTCTGCTGGTCCGACCGGGGGGCGCCATCCTTGCCGCCAACGAGGCAGCCTGCCGGCTGCTGGACTATGGCGCGGCCGAGTTGCGCACGCTTGGACGCGACGACATCGTGGACCAGTCGGACCCCAGGGCGCAGGCGCTGCTGGAGGCGAGCGGCCGCGCCGGCGCGGTGCACGGCGAACTGAGGCTGCGCCGCAAGGGTGGCGCTCTGGTTCCGGTGGAGTTCGCCAGCGTCAGCTTCCGCGACCGCAGCGGTGAAGCGTGCGCCGGCCTGATCATCCGCGACATCACCGACCGCAAGCGTGCCGAAGAGCACATCGAGTATCTTGCCTATCACGACGAACTCACCGGCGTTCCCAATCGCGCCTACTTCCATCGGGCTTTCGAGCACGCCCTTGCCACCACCCAGCGTTACGGCTTGCGCTGCGCGCTGATGCTGGTGGACCTGGATCGCTTCAAGATCATCAACGACACAATCGGCCACGAGGCCGGCGACAAGTTGCTCAAGCAGGTGGCGGCGCGGCTGCGCGCGTGCCTGCGCGACAGCGACATTTTCGCCAGGCTCGGCGGCGACGAGTTCGTGATCCTGATGCAGGACGCCTCCAGTGTGGAGACCGTCAACACGGTGGCGCTCAAAATCCTGGAGGCCACCTCCCGGCCCCTGCTCATAGACGACCAGGAGTTCCTGATCACCGCCAGCATCGGCATCAGCACCTATCCGCACGACGGCGCCGACATGCAAACGCTGCTCAAGAATAGCGACGTGGCGATGTACCGCGCCAAGGAATCCGGCAAGAACGGCTTCCAGTACTTCTCGCCGGAAATGAACCTGCACACCCGCGATCGGCTGTCGATCGAATCGGCGTTGCGGCGGGGGCTGGAGCGCGAGGAGTTCACGGTGCACTTCCAGCCCAAGGTGCGGGTTTCCTCACGCACGGTGGCCGGCATGGAAGCGCTGGTGCGCTGGCGCAACCCGGAAAAGGGCCTGATGCAACCGAGCGAATTCATCCCGATCGCCGAGGAGACCGGCATAGTCGTACAGATCGGTGACTGGGTTCTCGAGGAAGCCTGCCGCCAGGGGCAGTTGCTGCGCGAGTCCGGCCATATCAGTCTGCGCGTGTCGGTAAATCTGTCCGTGCGGCAATTGTTCGATCAGGGTTTCGCACAGCGCGTGGCCGACATACTCAAGCAGACCGGCTTCCCAGCGCAGAATCTGGAGCTGGAGATCACCGAGAGCATGGTGATGCGCGACGCCGAGCGTGCAGTGAAACTGTTGCAGGCCCTGCGCGACACCGGGGTGCGCCTGGCGATCGACGACTTTGGCACCGGCTACTCGTCGCTTGCGTACCTGAAGCGTTTTCCGATCGACTGCGTGAAGATCGACCGCTCCTTCATCCGTGACCTGCCGGAAGACCGCGACGACGCCTCGATCACCCGCAGCATCATCGCCATGGCGCACAACATGAAACTCGACGTGGTCGCGGAAGGGGTGGAAACGGCGGAGCAGCTCGACTTCCTGCATACCTACGGCTGCGACGAGATCCAGGGCTTCCTGTTCAGCGAGCCGCTCACCGCGGACGCGTTCGAGCGCTTCCTGGGCACACCGGCCGGAAACAGCCCGTCGACTTATCTGCACGCCTAGAACTGGCGCCGCGCGGCATCTATAATTCCGCTTCCAGAGTCCGATCGGGGAGTTCAAATGTCTGCGGTACCGCAAGCGAGCAACGAGCCGGTCGTGCTGCGCCGTGACGCCGGCGGCATCGCCATCGTCACGCTCAATCGCCCGAAACATTACAACGCGCTCTCCGAAGAATTGCTGACCGAGCTTCAGTCTGTGCTCGATTCGATCGGAAAGGACCCGTTGGTGCGAGTGGTCGTCATTGCCGGCAGCGGCGCCGCTTTCTGCGCCGGTCATGACCTCAAGCAGATGCGTGCGAACCCGAAGAAGGCCTATTACGAGAAGCTTTTCGCCCAGTGCAGCGGAATGATGACCACTCTCACCCGTCTGCCGCAGCCCGTCATCGCCCGGGTGCACGGCATCGCCACCGCTGCCGGCTGCCAACTGGTGGCGCAATGCGACCTGGCGGTGGCCTCGGATAATGCGCGCTTCGCCGTTTCCGGAATCAACGTCGCCCTGTTCTGCTCGACGCCCAGCGTGCCGCTCGCCCGCAACGTCTCGCGCAAGCAGGCGATGGAGATGCTGCTCACCGGCGATTTCATCGACGCCGCAACCGCGAAGGCTCGCGGCCTGGTAAACCGCGTGGTCCCGGTCGAAAAACTGGATGCGGAAGTAAAGGCGCTGGCAGACGCGATCGTTGCCAAGTCTTCGGTCGCTGTCACCACCGGCAAGAAGATGTTCTACAAGCAGATCGAGATGGGAACGGATGCGGCCTACGATTACGCCGCGGAAGTCTTGGCCTGCAATATGATGGCCGAGGACGTAGGCGTGGGCATCGACGCCTTCACGAAGAAGCGACCGCCAAAGTGGAAAGGCAAATAGGAAAAGCCGGCAAAACGTCGAATCAAATCAAAAATGGCCCCGTCAGTCGGGGCCATTGCGTTTCAGGGACGCAGTAC